>CAVHQU010000009.1:0-54796 GCA_963638555.1 bacterium
CCATTATTGGTGGCGTCGTCGCCATTCTTCCAGCTGTCTTTGATTTCTTAGGCAAGGGCAAATAATCAAGAAAAGCTTTATTTTCTTTAAGTCATCTTAAACTAGATGACTTTTTCTTTCGTTTAATTTGTTATAATTAACTTATGGATAAGATAGATAAAATCAACAAAGATAATTTAAAAGAGAATTACGAATTTCTCTATAAAAAGGTGATAAACGACCATTCAAAGAATTATTCGCCAATTGTTCTTTCTTTTAGAAATGAGATAATCAAGCAAAAATATCCTTTATCCCCAATGGATATGATTAATTTGGATTTGATGTATTTTGAAGCGTTGAAAATCGATGGAAAAACATTTAACGGGAGAGATGCGGTCAATGAAGCGTATTCTCTTTTGATGAAAATAGAGACCACCCCTGACGTGAAATTCACCCTTTTTAAGAACCTTGGCAACGATTTTCAAATACTTGAAGATGTTCGAAAAGAACTGAATTGTTTTTCCGAAGCCTCGTATTTTGCTTTAAAAATTGGCAGAAAGGATGAAGCTATCGCCTTAAAAAAAGATGCAATTTCTTTGGCGAAACGTTTCCCGGAAACTGAAATTGATAAATATATGCCTTCATATGAAGAATTAATCCTTCAATTTGGAAAAGATAGTGGCAAGGAGCTCTATTCTTTTGAAAAGGAAAGTCCAAATATCGTATTTGATCCTATTGAAACAAATCCGTTTTATATTCGTTTCATTGATAAAGTTAATTCTAAAATTGATGAATATTTCAAAGATAATAAAGAAGAATTTTCTGAACAAAAATTCAACTCTCTTAAAAGGAAATTCTTAAAAGAAGAAGGATTTGATTGGAATCCGCCTTATACAAATAACAAAGCTTAAATCGCCTTAAATGGCGATTTTTTTGTAAAGATTGTGTAATTTTTATTTAAATACCGATATTTTATTTTGCAAAAATGGAAAATATGTTAAATTAAATATGCTTATGGAAAATAAAACAGCGCCTATGACGGGGGAGCATACTCCTACCACGGCAGCACCTTTTAAACTCAACATCAAGCGAACTTTTATTATTGGTTTCGCATTCTTTGGAATCTTGCTACTTTGGCAAGTCTATGACTCTTGGTGTCCAACGATTCTAACGGATTTGTTCTTAAAATCGATGTATGGTGTCAACACTGCCACGGCTAGTGATGAACAAGTGCGATCATTACAGTATTTAGTTGGTGTTATCATGGCGATGGATAATCTGGCTGCCTTGATTTTGCTACCTATTTTCGGCCATTTGTCTGATAAAACGAACACAAAGATAGGTAAACGTATGCCATATATCCTAGTTGGCACTTTTGTTTGCGCGGTTGCCTTTCCTTTTATTCCTCTTTTCTATCATTACAACAACATTGCCGGGACTATAGCAATGATGGCTATTGTGGTTATTTTCATGATGATGTATCGTAACCCGGCTGTTGCTTTAATGCCTGATATCACACCTAAACCGTTGCGTTCAAAGGCCAATGGCATCATCAATATCATGGGTTATATTGGCGGAGCCTTTGCGACGGTCGTTGGGATTTTCTTCGTAATGTCTGAATATTTAGGCTCAAAGAAAACTGTCAATGAAGCTGGCGAAAAGGTTTTAGCGGCTCACACGTGGGCATATAACAACATATGGGCAATTGAAATACCTTTCCTTGTCGCGTCGGTTTTGATGATCATTTCTGCGTTGGTCTTATTTTTCTTAATTAAGGAAAACAAAATTAAAGAAGAGGTCAAAGATGAACTGGCTCGTGGTGAAGAGGTTGCTGCAACCGTCGATAAAGTCGATGATGATAAGCCTTTAACTAAAGCTAATAAAATTATGCTGTTCCTTATATTAGGGGCTGAATTCTTCTGGTTTATGGCTGATAATGGCATTGGCACTTTCATGGGAAACTATACCATTTACTATCTTGGTGCCTCCTCTTCTAGCAACATGATCAATACAATCGTTGGTGGAATTGGCTCAGTTCTTGGCTTTGCTTTAGGTGGATATATTGCGGAAAAAATTGGCCGTAAGTGGACGATATTCAGTGGCTTATCGCTAACAGCCATTGCCTATGCTGCCTGGTTAATTATGAATTTCACAATTCTTAAAAATTCAGCTGGAAGTGGCACTTTCCCCGTAATAATTTATATCGTCTGGTTTGTAAAAGGGTTTGGCATGTCCTTAGTTCATCTTAATTCCTTCCCAATGGTCGTTGAGCTTTGCTCTTCGAAGAAAATTGGCGCATTCACGGGATATTATTATGCCGCTTCAATGGCCGCACAAACTATTACTCCAGTTGCCTTAGGCGCCTTGCTCTTAATTCCTCAATTTTCATTTTCTTTCTTGCCATTATATGCGCTTGCTTGCTTAATTGCCGCAATGATTATATTTTTCTTCGTAAAATCTGTTAGAAGAGGAAACAAAGTAGAAGTGAAAAAAGGATTGGAGGCTTTTGATACTGACGATTGATTCATCTCTTCTCTTTAGAGAAGTGTTCACTTTTTCAAAATTATCTCATACAATATAAACGTATGAGATTTTTTCGTAGACGTGCATGGTCAATGATATTGACATATCTAACGGTTTTACTAGAAATAGCCTTAATAATTACGGCAGTGGTTCTTTATGCAATTTACGATTTTTCTAGCGCCGCCGTTATTTCGGTTCTCATCGAAGTCATTGTTATCAATTTCGTTTTAGGACTAATCATTGTTTTGGGTGAATCGGCTTCCTCTTTCAAAATTGCCTGGCTTTTCATCGTTGGCATGCTCCCGATCATCGGGCCTACCTTTTACATTTTGTTCGCTCATAAATACACTTCCCCACGACAGAAAAGATATTTCAAAAACTATTTTTCGATTCTTGGAAACGGAGAGCAAATTGAAGCGATAAATAACATCGCTAAAGAAAAAAGCTTGGCTGGTTATAAAACTGCTAAATATCTAGAGAAATCGACAAATGCCGTTCTTTACGGTCATTCAAATGTTGAATATTTTCCTTTTGGCGAAGACATGTTCCCGAAGATGCTCGAAGATTTAAAAAAAGCAAAACGTTATATTTATTTAGAGTTTTTTATCATCACTAAAGGGAAGATGTGGAACGCTATATATGAGATTTTGAAAGAAAAAGCAAAAGAAGGCGTCGATGTCCGTGTTATCTGGGACGATGTTGGAAATGTCGCTTGGAGACCAATCATTTATGAAGATGAACTAGCTAAATATGGCATAAAAGGGCGCGTGTATGGCAAGGTCAAACCTTTTGTCGATGCTCGTTTATCCCAAAGAGATCATAGAAAAATCATGGTTATTGATGGCTATATCGGCTACACGGGTGGCGTAAATTTGGCTGATGAGTATATTAATGTCGAAAATCGTTTTGGCGTTTGGAAGGATAATGCAATCCGTGTTGAAGGCGAAGCCGTATTTGGCTACACCCTCCTCTTTCTATCTACCTGGATGACTAAATTCGATCCAAAAAACGTGATTGATTACGACTATTACAAACCAAATCATTTTATGCCAGAAGAAGATAAATACATACCTAATGATTGCCTTGTTTTACCTTATGGCGATGTTCCATATACCATAAGGAATGCCGGTGAAAGCACATATGTGTCCATCTTAAACAACGCAAACAAGTACGTTTACATCACAACTCCATATCTAATTCCCTCCGATAATTTGATAAATGCACTTACACTGGCTGCTTTATCCGGGATTGACGTTAGATTAATCACTCCTGGTATTCCTGATAAAAAGATCGTTTATCAATTAACTAGGTCTTATTACGGTAACCTTTTAAAGGCCGGTGTGAAAATATATGAATTTACTGATGGTTTTATCCATGCAAAAACCTTTGTTTCCGATGACATACTATCAACCGTTGGAACGATAAACCTTGACTTTCGCTCCTTATACCTTCACTCCGAAAACGGAACCTTGTTAATTGGAGAGCACATCGCAAAAGAAATAAAAGAAGATTATTTGAAAACCTTAACACGTTGCAAAGAAATCGATTATGACACATGGCGTTCTTGGAGAAAGAGGAAGGGCTTAGTTTGGCATCTTCTCCGCATATTCTCGCCATTCTTGTGATTTTATGAATATTTTTGAGAAGGCTTATTGTCGTTCATATCAATTCACAATAAACAAACTAGTTATGCCTTTCATCAAGTTTCCAAAACAAATTCTTTTTGAAAGCAACGGTTCCGTTTTTAAAATACCTGTGTTTTTGAAAGAAAAAGGATTTAAAAAACCTTTTATCATAGTGTCAAATTCGGTTTCTAAAACTCAACATTACTTTGAATTTATCAAACGATTAGAAATGAATTCGATAGATTTTACCGAATTCAAAGAAGTAAAACAAAATCCTGAATTTGAAGCCATTTTGAAAGCAAGGCAAGTTGCAAAAAACAATCAAATAGATTCCATTGTTGCAATAGGCGGCGGTTCTGTTATCGATACGGCAAAAGCGGTAGGCGCTCTTCTTTCTGATGAAAATGCAACTCTTGAAAAACTTAGAGGTCTTTTGAAAGTTAAAAAGAGATTTCCTATGTTAATCGCCATTCCCACAACTGCAGGAAGCGGTTCTGAGGCAACCATTTCCTCTGTAATTACAAACAAGGAAAAAGGCGATAAATTTGCAATAAATTCTCCAAAATTGCTACCCCATGTAGTTGTTTTGGATGATGAGTTCCTTATAAGTTTGCCCAAAAACATTATTGCAAACTGCGGGATGGATGCCTTAACTCACTCAATTGAAGCCTATTTAGGAAACGCTCTAACAAAAAGAACAAAATTAGCGGCATTAGAATCGATTTCGCTAATAGATTCCTCATTGCTTGACTTTTATCACGATCCAAAAAATGACAAGGCGAGAAATAATATGCTAAAAGCCTCATATCTCGCTGGAGTCGCCTTCACTCGCTCCTATGTTGGATATGTTCATGCTATTTCTCATTCCCTTAGTGGGAAATATAACATACCCCATGGATATGCGAATGCAGTAATTCTTCCTCATCTTTTAGATGAATATCAAAAAAAGAGCTCAAGAAAGTTGTCAATATTAGCAAAGAGAATTAAACTTAATAAGGGTAAAGATTTTATTGAATGGGTTAAAAACTTAAACAAAGAAATGTCAATTCCAGAAACTTTTAATGGGTTGATAAAGGAAGAAGACATTCCTTTCTTAGCGAAGCATTCAGCAAAAGAAGCGAATCCTCTATATCCAGTCCCTCTTGAATTATCCTGTAGAGAGCTGGAAAAAATTATTAAGGAGTTAGATCCAAAATGATAATCGAAAGCAAAACAATAGGCAACGCGACCTTTCTTATGGCAACAAATAGCGTAGGAATGGAAGTAACTTTATGCGATTTTGGTGCAGGCATATATCAAATTAAGCTTGATGGTGTACCTATGGTAGCCGGTTTTAAAGATTACGAAGCTTGGATGAAAGATGATGCTTACCACGGGAAATGCGTTGGCCGCATCGCCGGAAGAATTCCTAACGGTATCGTATCTTTTAACGGAAAATCATATCAAGTTAACCAAAATGAGGGAAAGAAAACCTTGCACGGTGGAAAGGAAGGCTTCTCTTTTAGACAATTCCAAATGGATATGTCTAATCAAAAAGAAGGCTTAACGGTAGATTTTTATTTGACCTCTGATGATTTAGACCAAGGATTCCCTGGCGAAGTTTCAACAAGGGTTCGTTACATTATTCCAGAGAAAGAAAGAAGAATTCGAGTCGAATTTAAATGCGTTTCCTTGGAAGAAACCCCAATGGATTTAACAATTCACACATATTTCAATCTGGGCGCTGAAAGTTCGATCAAAAACGATTTCCTCACCATTGATGCAGATCAAATCTTAACTTACAACGATGATTTGACTGCCAAAAATTACATTGATGCGCCATCCTTTGCATCATTAGCCGAAGGAAAAATAATTAATGAAGTAATTTCTAACGAATATTTCGCCTCAAATGGCGGTTTAGATACGGCCTTTCACAAAAACAATCGTGATAAGAAAGTTCCTCAAGTCATCCTAGAAAATGGCAGATACACGCTCTATGTTCGTTCTTCGTACGATGATGTCGTCATTTATACGAGCAATTGCGGACCGTTTGGCCAAGAGTTAAGCAATGGCAATCTCAATGCACAGCATTCCTCAATTGCCATTGAACCAGAATATGAAGCACTTGATTTTGCTAGGATGCTCGTGAAAAAAGAACTTCCACAAAGGAATTTCATTGAATATGAGTTTGATATCAAAAAGGAGTAGACCATGATTGAAAAAACTATTGATGAATTGGTTTATTATGCAAGAACCCATCTTGATTTAGATTTCGAAGATGAAATCTATTTCAAGAACATTTTACTGCATCTTTTTAGCAAAGACACGCCATACGTCGGCGAAATTGATAAAGAAGCGATAAAGAAATTGAGTGTACCTGATACTTTAATTCAGGAAATTATCGACTCCGAAGTTAAGGAAAATGGGCTTAGTGAAGAAGAGGCCTTTCTTAAAGCTGATTTTGTTTTAGGTTTGCTTTCCCCAACCCCATCAAAAGTTAATGAGAAATTTTTCTCTTTGCTAAAAAATAGTGATAAAGATGCAATGGATTATCTTTATGATCTCTCTATTGCAAATGGTTATTTTCAAAAGACGAAAGTCGATCAAAATCTCGAATGGAACGCATCTTTTAATGATGGGCCATCATTAAAAATAACCATCAACCTATCTAAGCCAGAAAAGAATAACAAAGATATTGCTAAATTATTGACAAAAGTTTCTTCGGATTACCCAAAATGCAGGCTTTGCCATGACAATTTAGGTTTTTATGGCGACGCAAAGAAACCAGCGCGCTCAACCATTAGATTTATACCACTAACCTTGGCTGGTGAAAAATGGTATTTCCAATATTCGCCATATGGCTATTTCAAGAAACATGGCATTTGTTTCAAAGACGAACATACCCCAATGCATATTGAGCACAAAACATTTGTTAGATTGCTTGATTTTGTTGATGCGTTCCCGTCTTTCTTTTTGGGAAGCAATTCCGATTTGCCAATTGTTGGCGGTTCAATTCTTGACCACGAACATTTCCAAGGCGGCTTGCCAGTTCTGCCAATATTCGAAGCCAAAAATTTAGAAGAAGTCTACCATACAGACGAAAATACAACCGTTTCGATTCTAGATTTCTATTTATCCGTTCTTAAAATTGAAGGGAAAAACAGAGAAGACGTAATCGCTCAAGCCGATAAAATTCTTGATGGCTGGCTTACTTATGATGATTTAGAAAACGAGATCATTTCCAATGAAAATGGAGTTAGACATAATGCAATAACTCTTATTTCTCACAAAAAAGATGGAGAATATAATTTGTATCTCCTCTTAAGAAACAATCGCACAAATGACGAATATCCAGAAGGGATTTTCCATGCTCACCCAGAATATTTTTCGATTAAACACGAAGGAATAGGACTTATTGAGGCGGCTGGTTTATTTATCCTTCCTGCACGTTTGAAAAGACAAATTCAAGAAGCGAAGGATTCGGCTACCCTTTCTGAGAAAGAATATCTTGCAAAATATCCAGATATGAAAGATTTCTCTGATATGATAAAAGCCATAAGAGAAGGGGAAACGGCTGAAGAATATATCAATAACGTTTGTAGAAATATTCTAAGAAACGTTGCAGTGTTTAAAGATACGGAAAAAGGAAAACAAGGTTTCAAAAAATTTGTAAATAAAGTATTTGAGGAATAAATTATGGGAAAATATACACAAATTGATAACATTTTTAAAAGAGAATTCAGCGAAGAACCGACAAGACATTTTGCTTCCTATGGAAGATTAGAAATTATCGGCAATCACACTGATCACCAAAAAGGCCGCTGCATCGTTGCGACTTGTTCTCAAGGAATAAAAGGCTCCCTTAAAGAGAGAAATGATGATATCATCAATTTCTACTCTGAAGGATATGGTGCCTTCCAAATCGATCTTAAAAACATCGAAATGGTTAAAGAAGAACAAGGGCGCCCTATCTCTTTAGTCAAAGGCGTTCTTAAAGCCCTTAAAAACTGCGGATATAAGATTGGCGGCTTTGACACGGCTATTATTTCCGATATCTATAAGGGAGCTGGTGTTTCTAGCTCAGCCGCGTTTGAGTTATATGTTGCTGAAGTAGAGAATGTCCTCTATAACGAAGGAAAAATCTCCAAGATCGAGAAGGCTAAGATTGGCCAATATGCTGAAAACGTCTATTTTGGCAAAGCAAGTGGTCTTCTTGATCAATGCGGTTCCTCATTCGGCGGTGTTTGTTATTTAGATTTCTCTGATTTGACTAACCCAATCGTTGAACCCCTTCCATTCCCATCGTGGGATATGAAAATCGTTATCGTTAACCCTGGTTCGTCCCATGCCGGCTTATCTGATTTGTATTCGGAAATGCCAAATGATATGAAACAAGTGGCTAAGAATTTATATAGAAAAGAAGTTTTATCCGAAGTGCCTCTTGAAGAGTTCTACCAAAAAATTCATGTAATAACCATGGATGATAGACCAAGACTTAGAGCTTTGCACTTTGTTGGTGAAAACCAAAGAGTCGAAAGAGCGAAAAAAGCCTTCGAAACGAACAATTTCGATTGGTTCCTTGAACTTGAAAAAGAAAGCGAACTCTCTCAAATGGCCTTGCTTCACAACGTTATGATCAGAAGAAATTATTCATCTTCTCCCCTTGAAGCGGTAGAAAGGGCCTCTTTGTTCTTGAAACGCGGTTCAGCTAGAGTTATGGGCGGAGGACTCGCTGGATCAATAATTTGTTTCGTCCCAAATGAAGAATTCGATGAATTTATGAAGGGAATGAGAAAATATTACCCAAAGAAGAACATTCTTGAAGTCTCAATTCCTCAAGAAGGCGCCCACGAAGTTAAGTAATAGCATGAAAAAAGTTTGTTTAGTGTCGTTAGGGTGCGCTAAAAATCTCGTTGATTCCGAGATGATTTTAGCGATGTTCCCTTTAAATAATTATGTTCTTTCATCTTCACCAAAAGATGCGGATTTAATTATCGTTAATACGTGCGGTTTTATCGAAGATGCCAAAAAAGAAGCGATAGAAACCATTCTTTCAATGGCTAAATACAACGCCAAGCTTGTGGCCGTTGGATGTTTCGTCGAAAGAAATCTTGATGAATTAAAAGAAGCGATTCCTGAAGTTGATCTTTGGGTTCCGATCAAAGAATATTCAACGCTGCACGCAAAGATTGGCGAATTGATCGGCGAAAAAGATCTCTTACCTATTTCTCCGTTAAGAAGAGTTATTTCCACTTCGTCATATTCTGCATATCTTAGAATATCTGATGGATGTGACAATATGTGTGCTTTCTGTGCTATCCCTTATATAAGAGGAAGAATGAAATCTCGTCCATTTGATGAAATCATCGAAGAAGCGAAAATGCTAAAAAGAGATGGAATTAAGGAAATATCCTTGGTTTCGCAAGATCCAATGCATTATGGCAAGGATTTCCCATATCATTCGCCAAATATGCTTGATTTAATGAAAGAACTCGATTCTTTAGGATTTTATTCAATCAGACTTTTGTACCTTTATCCTGAAGAGGTTACCGATGAAGAACTAGAATTCATCGCTAATTCTAAAACGATTGCACCATATTTTGATGTGCCAATTCAATGTGCTTCAGATCACGTATTAAAAGAGATGAATCGTCATGGAAACGTTGAGGATATGCGAAATCTTTTCAAAAAAATCAAAGAACTTATGCCTAAGGCAATCCTTCGCACAACCCTAATAACGGGATTCCCTGGTGAAACGAAGAAAGATCATGAAGAAACTCTAGAATTCATCAAAGAAATCCGTTTTGACCACCTAGGTGTATTCACTTATTCTCGTGAAGAAGGCACTGCAGCTTATAATCGTAAAGGCCAGGTTAGAGAATCCACGAAGCAAAAACGTTACAAAGAGCTTATGGAAACTCAAAGAGAAATCACCTTCGAACTTAATAAAGAAAAAGTTGGTGAAGTGATGGAAGGATTGGTTATTGGCTATGACGAAATGAAAAAGATGTATTCCCTCCGTTCCTATTGGAATGCTCCAGATGGTATCGATGGCAACATTTTCTTCAAATCAGAAGCGAAACTCAATGAAGGCGACATCGTCAATGTCCGTATCACTAAAGCTGGTGTTTACGACCTTTTGGGGGAGATAGTTAAAGAATAAGTAGTTTCTTCTTGCATGAATGAAACTAATTATCTATAATCATTTTCGCCTATTAAGGCATGCCCCGATAGTTAAATGGTATAACGGAACCATGGTAAGGTTCAATCCGTAGTTCGATTCTGCGTCGGGGCACCATAATTTATGAGATTTAGCAGCCACTTGGCTGTTTTTCTTTCCTTTTTATGTTAAAATTAAATCAAAAAAAGAGAGGAATCCTTAAATAATATGAAACGCATAAAAACCTTGATTTTTACCGGAGGTATTTTGCTTTTGTGTTCGAATTAATGCGTCGGAATTACAGAAATTAATCCTGAGATCGATTCTAATCCGAATGATTCTAATATCATTGTGATGAAACATTTCCACAATTGCGAGATTGTGGATGGTACGATTAAAAAATTACTAAAATGCCAACTGGGTGGTGCCATAGTTTCTTCGGCCTGATGTACTTTTATAACTCTGAAGGTGCGTTAACGAAAAGCAAAAACAATCCAGAAACCATTCCAAATAATAAATAAATGTAAATGGAGAAACTTATGCAGAGAAAATTCAAATATGGGGATTGCGTTATAGTTCCATGTGTTTCTATATTTGGCTGGGTTTTTGGCCACATAATAAAATTTTCCGAAGAAAAACAAATGTACATTATGACTAGTTTTTTCGATGCGGCCGAACCAGAAGAAGGGTGGGAATGGATATATGTTCATGAAAGAAGACATTGAATTGGCGTCAGTGCTAGAAGGTGATGAATTCGTTAAAGAATTTGAAAAATATTTAGTTTCGGAAGATATCAAACTTCCAATAAAGAAAAAAGGAAATCTTTATACTCCGTCTTTCGAATTACATAAAAAGCTTTATCTTCATCAGATTAGCGAAAAAGAGTTTAATGATGAGATGCATGCTTTGGGGATTGAGGTTACATTCGTTGAATTTTATGACTCCTTAGCTGAATATCACAGACAAAAACACAAAGAAAATGAACAAAATAATAAATAAACACATTATATTCACTTGCTTTTTAATCAATTTTAATTGATAATATGCTTGTAGATGATCCTTGGAAAAGGCTCTACGACGCTCATATTTCTTGAGTGGTGTCCTATTTGGAGCCACTTTTTGTTTGTTTAGGAGGAGAAAATGAAAGAAATAGATGATGTAAAGGCGATATTAGAACCAGTTCTTGAAAAAGAAGGTTACACACTAGCTGAAGTAAATCTAAGCCGCGATTCGGATGGCTTAACGCTTCATGTCTATATCGATAGAGATTCCCCAATATCCCTTGATGACATCGTCCTTGTTAGTGATATCATCAATCCATTACTCGATAAAGAGGACCCAATCCCTGGAGCATACACTCTTGATGTGTCTTCCCTGGGTGCTGAAAAGCCTCTCAAACTAGATAAACTCGAGAATTATGTAGGAAATTACGTCAATTTCCATCTATCTCATCCTTATAAAGGAGCAAATACCCTAGAAGGCGATCTCCTTGAAGTTAATTCCGATGAGATAAAACTTGGCATTAGAGAAAAAACCAAGACGAAAACAATTATTCTAAAACGAGAAACAATCGATAAAGCTCGTTTAGCAATCAAATTCTAAAAAAGAAGGAAAATATTATGAATGTAGAAGAATTCAAAGCTGCCGTTGATGCGATCGCTGAAAACAGAGGCGTTAGCCACCAAGCCGTCATCAACGCCTTACATGACGCTCTCCAAGCCGGTTATATTTCTTATTTACACGGCCCACGTTTCTCAAAATCCAAATTGCCAGAAATGGAAGAAGCACGTGTTGAAGTCATAATCGACGAAGAAGAAGGACACGTAACAATTGCTCAATTAAAAGCTGTCGTTGACGAAGTCGAAGACGATTATCTTCAAATTTCCCTTGAAGATGCAAAGGAAGACGCAGAAGATAAAATCGATACAATTAAAGAAGAACTTTCTTATCTCAAATCCCGTGGGAATGCAGATAAAAAGGCCGAAATGAAATATCTCATTTCTTTGATTGAAAAAGAATTGAAGAATCTCAAAGTTGGTGGTGACTATCGTGTTTATTGCCCATTTGAGACACTTTCAAAACTTACTGCCTCCTCTTTCCGCAGAGCTTTAACGGAAAAGATTAACGATGCAGGGCATGAAGTTCTTTATGAAATCTATAAAGACCATATCGGCGAATTAGTTACTGGTACAGTTGAAGCTGTCTCTGGCTCTTCAGTTACAGTCAACATTGGCAAAGGCACAACCGATTTAATGAAGGAAGACTTGATTGGTGAAGAAGATTTCAAGCTTGGTGATATCATCAAAGTTTATATTGAAGAAGTTAAACAGCCAAAAGCCAATGAAACTCTTTCTAAGAAAGTCCAACAAATTAAAGCAACTCGTTCTAGTGAAGGTTTCTTAAAGAGACTATTTGAAGAAGAAATCCACGAAATATATGATGGAACAGTCGTCATTAAAGGAATTGCCCGTAAAGCTGGCGTAAGAAGCAAGGTCGCAGTTGCTTCAACAGTTGAAGATGTTGATCCAATTGGCGCATGCATTGGCCAAGGTGGTTCAAGAATTCAAAAGGTCGTTGGCCAATTAGGCAATGCCAAATTCAAAGAAAAGATCGATATCATCCCATATAGCGACTATACCCCTCTTTATATCGCTGAAGCAATGCGCCCAGCAACAGTCCTTGGTGTTAAGATTGTCGATGAAAACTCCAAACCTTATCCAAGCGCTATAGTCGTTGTTGATGATGATGTCTATACAACCGCCATTGGTAAGAGAGGCTCCAACTCCACTTTAGCCAACAAATTAACCGGCTGGTCAATTCGCATCTATAAAAAATCAGATGCAGAAGACGAAGAGCTAGAATATACTCCACTCGAAGAAATCGAAAAGATTGCAGCTGATCTTAAGAAAACCAAGAATCGTGAAGAATATGCAAAACGTTCTGCCGAAGAAATGGCTTCTAAAGCAAATGAACCAGCACCTGAAACAACTCCAGTAGTTCCAGAAATCGACGAAGATGAAGTTGAAATCGAAGATACTCCAATCATTGAGGAAAAACCAGTTGTTGCAGAGACTCCTGTCACAAAACCTGTCGAAGAAGCAAAAGCAGCCGAACCTGTCAAACCAGTTGAAACAACTGCCGTCAAGACAACAAAAACTCTCGATGAACTTGAGAAAGAACTTGCAAATTCCTCCGAAAAGAAGGAAGAAAAGAAAGGCGCAAATAAATTTGGAAAGAGCAAACGCCCTCATAACATCTCAGATAATGAGGTTGCTCACGTTGCACCAAGTGAAGTTCCGGCCGCAGAAGCGATGCCAATCTATTCTGATGAAGAACTTGCCGAAATCGAACAAGAAGAAAATGAAGCATTACAAAATGAAGATGACTCCATTGACTATGAAGATTTCGATGAATATTACGAAAATTAATAATTTTTAGAATCAAGGAGGGAAAGGAAATATGCAACAGAATCAATTATTGGGTTTCTTAGGCCTGTTATACGTTTCAAAAAAAGCGATTATAGGCGAAGATTTCCTTTCTCACCTTGATAAAGCTAAATTCGTGGTTATTGCTAATGATTTATCTAGCAATCAATCACAAATGATTAAAAAACAAATTGTTTCTCGCCATTTGCCTTTGGATGATAAGAGTTTCTCATCGGAAGAACTTGGAAATGCCTTAGGCCATGGAGGAGTTAATTTTATAGGCATAGTCGACAAAAAAGCGGCTTTAGCCTATGTAAGTAAATCTTTGAAAGGGGCTAAAGCATGAAGAAAAATAATCAATTCGTCTCAAAAAAGAATGACAAAGGCAATCAACGCCAAGCAAATTTTGAGTCACGTCCATTCCAAAAGAAAAAAGAAGATTTTGCAAAAGTTAACGGAGGCGTCTTTGTTTACTCAAAGCCTTTATCCGTTTCCGAACTCTCAAAAGCAATCAATGTCCCAGCCAACGCCATCATTAAATTCTTATTTATGAATGGGAAAATGGTCACCATCAATCAAATGTTGGATGATGAAACCATTGGAACTATCTGCTTAGAGTATGATTACGATTTTAAGAAAGAAAAAATCGTTGATGCTGAACACTTCGAAGAATTAGAAATCGAAGATGATGCAGCTGATCTAAAAGAAAGAGCGCCAATCGTTACCGTCATGGGACACGTCGACCATGGCAAAACTTCCATCATCGATGCCATTAGGCATTCAAATGTCGCTGGCGGAGAAGCAGGCGGCATTTCCCAAGCAATTGGTGCTTATCAAAAAGAAGTACATGGCAAAAAAGTCACAATTATCGATACTCCTGGGCATGCTGCCTTTACAGCCATGCGTGCTAGAGGTGCTGATGTAACCGATATTGTCGTTCTTGTTGTTGCCGCAGATGATGGTGTCATGCCTCAAACAATTGAAGCTATCAATCACGCTAAAGCAGCAAATTGCCAAATTATCGTTGCAATTAACAAAATGGATGCACCTGGTGCAAATCCATATAAAGTAAAAGAAGAATTAATGCAGCACAACATCATTGGCGAAGAATACGGTGGAGATGTCCTCATGGTCGAAACCTCAGCCAAAACTGGCGCAGGCTTGAATGATTTACTCGAAGCTATTCTCTTAAAGGCTGAAATGATGGAGCTCAAGGCGAATCCTAACCGTTATGCAATCGGCACAGTCCTTGAAGCAAATCTCGACAAAGGCGAAGGCCCAAAAGCCACTCTTCTTGTTCAAAATGGTACTTTAAATAATTCTGATTACGTCGTTGTTGGCGAAATTTACGGAAAAATACGCCGTATGGTTAACGAATACGGCACGGTCACAAAATCCGCTGGACCATCAACGCCAGTTTCAGTAACCGGTTTATCTGCTGTTCCTAATGCTGGCGATAGATTCATGGCTTTCCCAACGGAAAAAGAAGCTAAAGATATTGCCGAAAGAAGAGCACTTGCGAATAAAGCAAAGGCTCAAGCTGGCACAGCAGCTATGTCTTTGGAAGATTTAAACAACTTAGTTAACGCTGGCAATGTTCAAAACATCAACGTTATCATCAAAGCTGATACTGATGGTTCGGCAGAAGCTTTAAAAGCATCGTTAGAAAAACTTTCCAATGATCAAATCAAAATTAAGATCGTTGCAGCCCAAGCTGGTGCAATAAACGATTCTGATATCCTTCTCGCTCAAGCATCAAATGCCGTTATTTACGCTTTCAACATCAGACCTGATGCAAGAATTTCTCAAAAAGCTGCTGAAGCTAAAATTGAGATTAGACCTCATCGTATCATTTATGAATTAATCGATGAAATGACGAATCTCATGAAAGGTATGTATAAGTTCGAAAAGGTTGAAAACGTTACCGGACAAGCTGAAATTCGCCATATTTACAAGATAACGCATGTCGGTACAGTCGCTGGTTCTTATGTCACATCTGGTTTACTGAAAGCTAACGAAAAAGTTCGCCTTTTAAGAGCTGGTGTTGTTACATATGAAGGAAAGCTTGGCTCATTGAAACGTTTCAAAGATGACGCAAAAGAAGTTAAAGAAGGATATGAATGTGGTCTTACAATTGAAGGCTATAACGATATCAAAGAAGGAGACATCATCGAAGGATATGAGATGGTGGAGAAGAAATAATGGCGCAAAGACAAGGTCGTATTAAAGCCTTAATTGCTAGAAATATCTCCGATATTCTTACCTTTGAACTCAAAAATCCAAAGGTGGGAATTCCATCCGTTAACCTCGTTGAAATGAACTCCGATAATTCATTAGCTAAAGTTTATGTTTCCTTCATTGGCGTTAAAAATCCTGAAAAACACCTTGAAGAGCTTAATCGTTGCAAAGGCTTTGTGAGATCTTCACTCGCAAAAAGAATGGATTTGTACAAAGTTCCCCAAATTGTCTTTGTTTATGACACAAGATTCGATGACGAGGAAAGAATGAACGCTATTCTTAAAAAAGAAGAGGAAGATATAGAGAAAGCCAAAAAAGGCTTATAAAAAGAAGAAAACTCGCAGTATTGCGAGTTTTTTATTTCGTTTTTCTTATATAATGCAGTCCTTTAATCGTATAATCGGTCTTTCTTTCGAAAAGGCATTTTTCTGCAATTTCCTTTCGCACGCCAGTTAGGATGAATGTTGCAGGAATTGATTTCTTTGATATTTGCCTTATCAATTCATTAATTGCAATTTCTTGAGCATTTCTATCACCATCCGTATTAAATATCTCATAAACATGATTCCTTACCAGTCTATAAGAAATTTCCCCGATTTTTTCATGCTTTTGAAGAATTAAGAAATCCTTTTCGTTTTCTTTGGTTTTTTTCGATGAAATCTTTGTTCCTCTCATTTCTAAAGGGGTGGTTATTTCTTTTAAGGAATA
Organism: bacterium; assembly: GCA_963638555.1. GTDB lineage: Bacteria > Bacillota_I > Bacilli_A > RFN20 > CAG-826 > UBA4951. Next base: position 16,638 of record CAVHQU010000009.1, read on the forward strand.
AGAATTATCGTCATAGCAAGTAGATTCTAAATAATTGAAAGGCAGTTCAAAATTATCATAATTCAAAAGGCATCTTGCGATATTCTTTCTTATTTCCGGATTCTTTTTATAAATCTCATTTAGAAAATCTTTTGTGTCTTGTCTTTCGGTGTGGCGATTGGCTGGGCACCCTAAATCGAATATTGGGAAATTTAGATCAATTGATAATCCCTTTAATTCTTTTTCTTCAACATCAATTAGTGGACGAATAAAGGTGATGTTTTCTTCCTTCCAAACCATCTTTGGAGTAAAAGTCGCGATTTTTCCGGAATTTATCATATTCATCACAAGAGTTTCAACTAAGTCATCGTGATGATGGGCGAAAGCAATCTTATTTGCTTTCAATGATTTTGCCACGTCTTTCATGGCTGCTTTCTTCATCCGTGAGCACAAGGAACAAGAAACGTGTTTGCCTTCTTTTGTGTGCGTTTTTAAGGCAGGATAAACAAATCTTGAATCGATGATTCTAAGTTCATATCCTAAAGAGGAACAAAAATCCTTCAAAGAAGAAAAATCATAATCATCCTTAAAACCTAAATCCAGCAAAACTGGATATACAGCGTAATTTTTCTTAGCAAATTTGCCATATATTGATAAGGCATATAGCAAACACAAGGAATCTTTCCCTCCAGAGAGCCCTAAAACGATTCTATCCCCATCATCTATTAGGGAATAACGAGTATCGGCATTTCTTAGTGAAGATAATATGTTTCTTAAATGGTAATTATTCATCAAATTATTTTAACCTATTTTCTATTTAATTTATAATATTTAAGTATGAATGACGGAATTTTATTAATTAATAAAGAAGCAGGCCTAACTTCTAGGAATATCGATAACAAAATAGGCCATTTTTATGGAACGAAGAAAGTCGGACATTTAGGCACATTAGATCCTTTTGCGACCGGATTGCTCGTCATCGGTATCAACAAAGGGACTAAATTTCTTCAGTATCTGGATGATTCGAGAAAGACCTATATTGCAGAACTTAAACTTGGAAGCAAAACATCGACAGGCGATTTAGATGGAGAAATAATCGAAGAAAAAAGCGTCCCTTCGTTAAACGAGAAACAGATTCTCGATGTTTTCAAAACTTTTTTGGGCGATGGCGAACAAATACCGCCAATGCATTCAGCGATAAAAGTTGACGGTGAACCTTTATACAAAAAGGCTCACAAAGGTATTGAAATAGAAAGAAAACCACGCAAAATCCACATTTTTGGGTTGGATGTAATCTCTTATAAAGATGGTATATTAACTTTTGAAGCTGATGTATCGAGAGGAACTTATATTCGTGTTTTAGGAGAAGATATAGCCAAAAAATTAGGCACGATCGGTCATTTGGTTTCTTTGAAAAGAACTATTCTTGGCCCTTTTAAGGTAGAAGATGCGATTTCAATTAATGATTTGAAAGAAGATTCAATAATTGATCCTTCAAAATACTTAACATCATTTAAATCTTTTGAAATTACAGATGAAGAAGATGTAGCCTCCGTTTATGATGGGGTGATGGTTTATGTTGGCGAGGATTTGGGTGAAAGAATTGTCATGACTTATAAAGGCAAAGCTTTAGCTATATATAAAAAAGTTCAGGATACCCTCACTTATAAAGCGGAAAGAGGCCTTTTTTGATGAAAAAGATCTTTTTCAAAAAAGGTGACAAAGTCCCCACTTTAGTGGACGGTTGCCTGCTTCTTGGTTATTTTGATGGGGTTCATAGAGGCCATTTTGAACTAATTAAGACAGCAAAAAAAGAAAAAAACATCGTTGGGGTCTTGCTTTTTGATGAAAATTTAGGCCGTTTTTTGCCTAATGCAAAATCAGGAAAAGAACTTACGACGTTAGAAGAAAAATTAAATCTTTTCGAAAATTATGGTGTTGATGTCGCTTATGTTGTTCATACTGACGAAAACTTCCTGAAATTGCGCAAGAATGAATTTATCTCCCAAATCCTTGAAAATATAAAACCTGATAGGATAGTTGTTGGAACTGATTACACTTTTGGGTACAAAAAAGAAGGAACCATTGAAGATTTAAAAAAACATTTTGATGTTATTGCATGCCCTTTGCTAGAAGATGAATTTGGAAAAATATCTACTAGAACAATTATTTCTTTATTAGAAAATGGAAATCTTAAAAGCGCTAATAACCAATTGGGTTATCTTTATTCTCTTTCGGGAAAGGTCTTTCACGGCTTAGAAAATGGGAGAAAGATTTCTTATCCAACTGCAAATATTTTAATAGAAAAAGATAAAGTTAAACCAAAGGTAGGAGTTTATGCGGGCTATACTGAAGTGGATGACAAAAAATATGAATCAATAATTAATATTGGCTCTAATCCAACGATTGGAAAATTGCATTCAGATATCATCGAAACTCATATACTGAACGGATTTAAACAGGATATATATAATAAGGATATAAGAATTTATTTCCTTGATTACATCAGAGACGAAAGAAAATTTTCCTCTTTAGACGAGTTGAAAATTCAATTGGATTATGATTCTAAGTATTTTGAAAGAAGTAAATAAAAAAGGTTGTCAATCAAGACAACCTTATTTTTATTTGTTTAAAGCTTCTTTTTCAGCTTTTTTATGCGCGTCGAATTTCTTTCTTTCTGATGTATCAAGAATTCTCTTTCTCATTCTGATGACGTGAGGAGTGATTTCAACGAGTTCATCGGAATTTATATAATCAAGACATGCTTCAAGGGTCATTTTGCGTGGAGCCTTCAAGACGATCATCATTTCTCTTGTGGAAGAACGAACGTTTGTCATTGGTTTTGCTTGAGTACAATTAACTGCCAAATCAACTGGGTAACGATGTTCGCCAACAATCATGCCTTCGTAACAAATATCACCAGGGACTACGAACATAGTGCCGTGTTCTTCAACTTTTTGAAGAGCGTAAGAAGTGGCTGGATTTTGACCTTTATCTGTTGCAACAAGAACGCCAATATTTCTTTCACCGATATCGGTCTTGATCATCGGACGATAATCTTTAAACATGTGATTGATAATTCCATAACCCTTTGTCATTGTCATGAAATTAGAGATGAAACCGATTAAACCACGGGAAGGAATAACATAGTTAAGACGTGTATTTAAACCATTATCGTTCATATCGATAAGGGAAGCGCCTCTTTCACCTAAGGTTGTCATCATATCCCCGACGAATTCATTTGGAACATCGATTTGAAGATCTTCGAAAGGTTCACATTTAACGCCATCAATGACTTTCGTAATGACTTGTGGTTTAGAAACTTCGAGTTCATATCCTTCACGGCGCATTGTTTCGATTAAAACGCCTAAATGAAGTTCTCCACGACCAGAAACTACCCATCTTTCGGTATTTGGGATTCTTGAATATTTCAAAGAAACATCTCTTTGGGTTTCTTCGTATAATCTTTCTTCAAGAACACGAGCGGTAACTTTTTTACCATCTTGTCCTCTTAATGGGGAGGTGTTGGTTCCAAACTCCATTTGAAGAGTTGGTTCGTCGACACGAAGAATTGGAAGTGCTTCAACGCCCTTAGGATCGCAAACCGTATCGGAAACGCCCATATCAGGTAAACCGGCAATACCACAAATATCGCCTGCTTCGACTTGATCGACTTCATTTTTGCTCATACCGAAGAAGGTATAGAGTTTCATGACTTTGAAGTTTGTCGTGGTGCCATCTTTTCTAATGTCAGTAACTGTATCGCCAACGTGAATATGTCCTCTTCTGATAGTGCCGATTCCGATTCTTCCGACGAAATCGTTGTAATCAAGCAAAGCGGATTGCCATTGAAATGGCTTTTCAGGCTCACATTTTGGAGCTGGAATGTTGTTGATGATTAAATCAAATAAACAATCCATACCAGGTTTTTGCGTGGATGGATCTGGATCAAGAGAGGAAGTGTTATTAAGAGCTGAAACATAGCAAACAGGGAATTCCAATAAATCTTCTGGTGCGCCAAGCTCAATGAGCAAATCAAGAACTTCATCAACGGCTTTTTGTGGATTTGCATTTGGGCGGTCGACTTTGTTAATGACAACGATTGGCTTGATATGATTTTCTAAGGCATTCTTCAAAACGAAACGTGTTTGAGGCATTGTTCCTTCATAAGCATCAACCAAAAGCAAGCATCCATCAACCATGTGCATGATTCTTTCGACTTCTCCACCAAAATCGGCGTGCCCTGGAGTATCAACGATATTAATTTTAGTATCGTTATATTTAACGGCAGTCGTCTTAGCTAAAATGGTGATTCCTCTCTCGTGTTCGAGTGGGTTTGAATCGAGCATTCTATCTTGAATTTCTTCGTTGTCTCTAAATGTGTGAGAAGAAGTTAAAAGTGAGTTGACTAATGTTGTTTTGCCATGGTCAACGTGGGCAATAATTGCAATGTTACGCATGTTCATAGATGGTTCCTCCTTGAAAACAGCAAGTAAGATTTTATTCTTACGCACGCGTATAGGCAACAATTTTTATATGAAAGCGTTTTAAATTGACAAAAAATGTTGATAAGTCGTTTTTGCGCCTGTATACTCTTTTTTGCAGCATGCCCTTGTTTGACCACTCTCTTTGATCAAACTTAGACATTGCCAAGACGATTCGAAAGGAGAAAAACTATGTTAACAAAAGAAGAAAAGAACGTCATCATCGCAAAATACGGAAAGGATGCTAAAGATACAGGCAGCACACAAGTCCAAGTTGCTATCTTAACAAAGAGAATTTCCGAATTAACAGCCCACTTAAAGGCTAACAAAGGTGATGCAGTTGCCAAACGTTCCCTCACAGAACTTGTTGGAAAACGTCACGCTCTCTTAGCTTATCTTGAAAGAAACGATCATGAAGCATATCTTGCTTTAATCGATTCCCTCAAACTTCGCAAATAAGATTCGAATCACTAGCCCTGTTCATTCAGGGCTTTTTATTTTATAAAGTTTGTATCTAATAATTTTTTTATGTGTTAAAATCATAAATGTACTGAAAAAAGGAAAATTAAATGAGTAAACAAGTATTCCAAATGGAATTTGAAGGTCGTCACCTTCAAATCGAAACCGGAGAGATTGCTAAACAAGCCGATGGTGCAGTCTTAGTCCGTTTCGGTGACACGGTTGTTTTATCAACAGCTTGTTGCGCCGATGAACCAAAAGGAGGAGATTTCTTCCCATTAACCGTCGACTACATCGAAAAACAATATGCATCAGGAAAAATTCCACAAAGCTTTTTGCGTAGAGAAGGCTCACCTGATGCTCACCAAACTTTAAGTGCACGTCTTATCGACCGCCCAATTCGTCCTTTATTTGCTGAAGGTTTCCGCAATGAAGTTCAATTGGTCAACACTGTCATGTCTTGCGATCCAAACGCACCACAAGAAATGGCCGCCATGCTTGGTGCATCTTTAGCCCTTTGCATTTCAAATATTCCATTTGAAGGCCCGGTCGCTGGTGTCGTCGTTGGCAGAATCAATGGCCAATTAGTCATTGACCCAGGCGTTGAAGACAAAGAAAAGAGTGATATTAATATCACTGTTGCTGGTACAAAAGATGCCATTATGATGGTTGAAGCAGGTGCCGCTGAAGTTCCAGAAGAAGAAATGCTTGATGCCATTATGTTTGGCCATGAAGCAATCAAGAAACTTTGCGCCTTCCAAGAAGAAATCATCAAAGATGTTGGCAAAGAGAAACGCCATATCGATTTATATGCCCCTGACGAGACAATAAAGAATGATATCTATTCCCGCATCAATGATCGTATGGTAGATGCCATCGATCACACAATGGATAAACTTGAAAGACAAGATAAAATCGATGCTTTAAAGAACGAAATTCTTGATGACTACGATGCAAGAGAATATGAAAACGAAAAAGAGCACTCCTCTACCATGCTTATGGTTGAAGATATTCTTGAAGGCATGGTTGCCCAAGAAGTTCGTCGTTTAATTATCGAAGACAAAGTTAGACCAGATGGTCGTAAAGTCGACGAAATTCGTCCTCTTGACGCCCAAATCGATCTTCTCCCAAGAGCCCATGGATCCGCAATGTTCACACGTGGACAAACACAAGTCATCTCCACAACAACTTTAGGGCCTCTCTCCGATGCTCAAATCATCGATTCACTCACTGGTGATTCCAACAAAACCTTCATGCATCAATACAACTTCCCACCATATTCTGTTGGTGAAATTGGAAGAATGGGTCGTCCAGGACGCCGTGAAATTGGCCATGGTGCCTTAGGCGAAAGAGCACTTAGCTACGTTATTCCATCAATCGAAGACTTCCCATATACAATTAGATGCGTTGCTGATGTCGTTGAATCTAATGGCTCGTCATCTCAAGCTTCAATTTGTGCTTCTTGCTTATCCTTGATGGCAGCAGGTGTTCCAATCAAGAATGTTGTTTCGGGTATAGCTATGGGTTTAATTACCGATGATCCAAGCCGCGCTCCTGATAAAGAAACAAATCATTACACAATTCTTACCGATATCCAAGGCATGGAAGATCACTTTGGTGATATGGACTTCAAATGCGCTGGCACAGTCAAAGGCATCACGGCTCTTCAAATGGATATCAAGATCCACGGCGTTACAAGGGATGTTCTCTCTGAAGCTCTTGCACAAGCCAAAAAAGCTCGTGCTGAAATCCGCGAAGTTATGCAAAATTGCATCGCTGAGCCACGTGCGGAAGTCAGCAAATATGCTCCAAAAATGGTCACATTCAATATTGACCCAGACAAGATTAGAGATGTTATAGGAACGGGTGGCAAAGTCATCAATGATATCATTGCTACATGCGGCAACGTTAAGATTGACGTCGAAGATTCTGGTAAGGTTACAATCTATCACACGGATAAAGAGATGATTGAAAAAGCCAAAGGCAGAATTGATGACATTGTTCGCGAAGCAAAAGTTGGCGAAATCTATGAAGGTGCCGTTACAAGAGTCGAAAATTATGGTGCTTTCGTTAATCTCTTTGGCGATACAGATGGCCTTTGCCACGTATCCCGCTTAGATTGGAAATACATCGATGATGCAACAAACGTTGTTAAAGTTGGCGACGTCCTCAAGGTTGTCGTTATTGGCCTTGAAGAAGGGAAAATTAAACTTTCTCATCGTGAATTCATCGAAAAACCAGCTGATTATGTTGAACGCCCAGAACGTCCAGCAAAAGGCGACCGCCCAAATGGAAATAAAGGCGGACATGGCCATTCATCAAATCATGGTGGACCACGTAAAGATCATCACTAATTCTAAGAAGCTAAGTTCATCTTGTTTGAGATGAACTTTTTCTTTTACCAATTTACTTATTTTTCTTTTATGAAGTGAGTTAATTAATTATAATAATCAATGTTATGGAAGACATAATTATTATAGGAGCAGGCGTTATAGGCTCTTTTGTTGCCAGAAGCCTTTCACGTTATAAGCTCAATACTTTAGTTTTAGAAAAAGAAAATGATGTTGGCAACGTTACCTCGATGGCCAATTCTGCCATCGCACATTCTGGATATGATCCGCTTCCTGGAACAAAGAAGGCTAAATTTAATGTTTTGGGAAATAGAATGATGGAAGAAGTTTGCAAAGAACTGGATGTTCCATTCGTTAAATGCGGAACGATGACTGTTGCGATTTATGATTCTCAGCTTCCTTTATTAAAAGAATTGGAAGAAAGAGCGAAAGAAAATGGTGTTCCTGCTCAAATTTTGTCTCCAGACGAAGTTAAAGAAATGGAGCCAAATATTAACCCAGACGTTAAAGGAGCTCTTCTTTGTCCAACGGGTGCAATCATTTCACCATTCGCTCTAACTTCCCACGCAATGGAAAATGCCTGTGATAACGGAGTAAAACTTCATTTAAATGAAGAAGTTATCGATATTATTCATGAAAACGATTTTTTCATTGTCAAGACGAATAAAGCTGAATATCAAGCGAAAATCATCATTAATGCGGCCGGTTTGCATTCGGATGATATTGCCAAATTAATTGAGCCTATATCTTGGAAAATCAATCCTCGAAAAGGCGAATATTATGTTCTAGATCATTATGCGAAAGGGCTCGTTAATCATGTTCTTTTCCCTTTGCCAAGTGAAAAAGGGAAGGGAATTTTGGTAACCATGACGACTTCAGACAACTACTTAGTCGGTCCATCGAGCGAACAAATTGATGAAAAAGATGATTTCTCCACGGATTCCTTGACTTTGACAAAGATAAAAAAAGAAGCAACTTCCCTTGTTCCAAATATACCATTTAATCAGCAAATTAGGGTGTTTTCCGGCCTTAGAGCGACGCCATCGACACATGATTTCATCATTGAAAGCTCAAAAACTTACCCAAATTTCATCAATGTTGCCGGAATCGAATCGCCAGGTCTTGCCTCCTCGCCAGCAATTGGTGAATATGTAGCTAAAGAATTGGTTGGCTCTTTGATTGCCTTAGAAGAAAAACCCGATTATAAAAAAGAAATTAGACCTTATATCAAACCAAAGAAATTATCTTTGGAAGAAAGAAATAGATTGATAAAAGAAAACCCAAAATATGGTCATATTATTTGCGATTGTGAGAAAGTCTCCGTTGGTGAAATTGAAGATATCTTGTCGCGTAGCATTCCTGTTACTTCGGTAAAAGGAGTAAAAAAGAGAACTAGAGCGGGCTTTGGCAAATGCCAAGGCGGCTTCTGCCAACCAAAAGTTATTCAATTGCTAGCTAAAAAAATGAACGTGTCTCCTCTTGAAGTTCTTTATGATGGAGAAGATAGTTATATCCTCAAAGAAGAAGTGAAAAAGGAGGATAAATGATGGAAGAAAGAGATTTAGTAATCATTGGCGGCGGCTCAGCCGGAATGGCAGCTGCTATTGCGGCATATGATAAAGGGATAAATGATATTCTAATCCTCGAAAGAAATGAATTTTTAGGCGGAATTTTGAACCAATGTATCCACAATGGTTTTGGATTAGGCATCTTTAAGGAAGAACTTACAGGCCCTGAATTCGCCTATCGCTTCATAAAACAAGTTGAAGAAAGACAAATTGAACATAAGCTAAAAACTTATGTTACAAGCATTTCTAAGGATAAGATCGTCACATATTCGAATGAGGATGGTATCTTTTCCATAAAAGCAAAAGCAATCATAATGGCTGCGGGGTGCTATGAAAGGAATGCAGGAGCGATTGGCATTCCTGGCGACAGACCTGCGGGCGTTTTAACTGCTGGACAAGCCCAATTATTCCTTAATGAATATGGTTATCTAGTTGGCAAGAGAGTTTTTATTTTAGGAAGTGGAGACATTGGCTTAATAATGGCTAGAAGACTTACTTTAGAAGGTGCAAAAGTGTTGGGCGTTGCTGAAATTTGTGCCTGGTCAAATGGCCTGAATCGTAATATGGTCCAATGCCTTTATGACTATGATATCCCATTATATTTAAGCCATACGGTCACAAAAGTAATTGGAAAATCTCATTTGGAAAAAATCATTATTGCTGAAGTAGATGAGAAAAAACAGCCAATTCCTGGAACCGAAAAAGAATTCGAATGTGATACTCTAATTTTATCGATCGGTTTAATTCCGAATAACGATTTGCTTAAAGATGCTGGAATTCCTGTCGGATCATCACGTGGAGCGTTAGTCAATGAAAACTTTGAAACGCCGATAGAAGGTATCTTTTCATGTGGAAACGTCCTACACGTTCATGACTTGGTTGATAACGTAGCCTTAGAAGCAAAAGTGGCAGGTGAAGCTGCCGCCTCCTACCTTAAGGGACTCTTGCCACATTCTGAAGATAAAATCTTAGCGAAGGCAGGCGCTGGAATAGGCTATGTAATTCCAGGCATAATTGATTTATCGTCAGCCCCCGAAAATATTGAAATTAAATTCAGGGTTAGACAACCGTCAAAGAATGTTTATATAATTTACAAATTTAATGACCAAATCATTAAAAAAGTTTTAAAACAAGTGATAATACCTAGTGAAATGGAAATACAAAAACTTCCTAAAAATCTACTAAATACAAACCAAGGCCTCTTAGAGGTGTCGTTAATCAATAAGGAGGATATGCAATAATGAGAGAATTAATTTGTATATGCTGCCCAAGAGGCTGCCATCTCAAAGTTGATGATGACCTTAACGTAAGTGGAAATTTTTGCCCGCGTGGTGAAAAATATGGAAAGCAAGAAGTTTCTAATCCAACTAGGATTGTAACTTCAACTGTTCGTGTTTCAAATGCAGAACTTGCTATGTGCCCAGTGAAAACTAAAGAACCAATACCTAAAGGAAAAATTTTCGATGTTATGGCGTCAATTAATAAAGTGCAGTTAAAAGCACCAATTCATATTGGAGATGTTATAATTGCTGATGTGTGTGGAACTGGTGTTGACGTTATTAGCACTAGGGAAATGCCGGAGGTTAAATAATGAAAATTTTAGTCGCATCTGATATTCATGGAAGACTGAACAGGATGAAAATTCTTAAAGATAGGATTGATGAATTCAACCCAGATAAGATTTTTTTACTTGGTGATTATATGTATAATGGTCCAAGAAATGGCGTTCCTGATGATTATGATCCAATGGAAGTCAGCAATCTGTTGAATTTGTATGCCGATAAAATCATAGGGGTTCGCGGAAACTGTGACTCAAGAGTTGATGAGTGGCTGCTTTCATTTCACTTAGAAAATGTGCGCCGTTTTGAACTTGACGGGCATTGTTTTGATTTATACCATGGCGATGAATTTACCCAAAACCTTTTAAAGGTGGAAGATGGAGACATACTAATTTCGGGCCATACTCATATACAAGTATTAGAGAAAAAAGGCAATAACATCTATCTTAACCCGGGTTCGACATCCTTCCCAAAAGGCGGAAATGAGCCATCTTACGCGACAATAGAAGATGATTTGATAGCCATTCGAAGATTAGAAAACGGATGTAAAATCAAAGAACTCAAACTTTAATAAAAGTCCTCTCGTGAGGATTTTTTATTTTTCATTTACTTGTGTATTCCTAAAATCACCCTTAAAGATTATAATAATCTTTGAAATGACAATGGCTTTTTAGTTTGCGTTGGAAAGGTGCTTATTTATGAATGATAAAGTGAAAATATTTGCCCTAGGCGGGCTCGATGAAGATGGCAAGAATTGCACCGTCGTCGAAGTTAATGATGAAATATATGTTGTTGGATGCGGAATTAAATATCCGGATAAAACAATGCCTGGAATCGATTTCGTGATCCCTAACTTTTCTTATCTCGAAGAGAATAAAAAACGTGTTAAGGCATATCTTTTGCCTCATGGTCATGATGATGAGATTGGCGCTCTTGCCTATGTTTATGAACACGTACCAGCTCCTATTTATGGTTCTAAAGTAACAATCGAGATGTTCAAAAACTTTGTCCGTCACACAAAAATGGAGAAAGTTAAGTTTGATTTCAACATTGTTCAACCATCCTGTACTTTTTATATCGGAAAAAGGAAAATCTCTTTCTTTCAAACTTCTCATAACGTTGCTCAATCAAGCGGTATTGCTATTTCCTCAAATTTAGGTAATATCGTTATTACTTCAGATTTCGTTATTGAAAACAATGCATCCCCATCATATTTAACTGATTTAAACATGATTGCAAAAATAGCCGAAGATAAAACGCTCGTTTTGTGCCCTGAATCTATCTTTGCTGGCAAAATGGGCTATACTGCGCCTAAATACAAACTCACTCCATTGATGGAAAAAACCATAAAAGATGCTCCGGGAAGAGTCTTTGTCGCAATGTTTAGTTCAAATTTCTATAACATTGATGAAGTTTTGCAAATGGCTGTCGGCTCTAGAAAGAAAGTCATTCCTTTCGATGAAGATACCGAAGAAATCTTGAAATCCATGCAACAGTCAGGACAATTTGCTTTACCACGTGAAAATTTTGTTTCTTTCGAAGATATAAACCGCGTTAAAGCAACCGATATGGTCGTTTTGATGCTTGGATTTGGCCCAAGGCTTTACAACAAGATTGCTTTACTAGCGGCTGGACAAAGCGAGTCTTCTCGCCCCGTTCTTTTAAATGAAACAGATACGTTTATCATGGCTTGCCCAGCTAATGACAATACTGAAATCGAAGCAACTGACGCCTTGGATGAACTCTATAGAAGCGGCTGCCATGTAAGAAACATCGGAAAGAAAGAATTCTTCAGAATGCATGCTTCAGAAGAAGATTTGAAAATGATGATTTCCTTACTTCGTCCAAAGTATTACATCCCTCTCAAAGGCTATTTTAAAGATTTGCTAACGAATGCAGAAGTAAGTCTCAAAATGGGTGGCTCTTTAACTCATCAATCAGTTTTCTTGCTAGATAATGGTACGTGCGTTCATTTTGACGAAAAAGGGGCAAACATGGTTCCTAATGAAATTGTTCATGGCGATATAATGATCGATGGCATCGGTGTTGGAGATGTTGGCTCAGAAGTATTGGAAGATAGGCAAACTCTTGCACAAGGCGCCGTTATCATGGCTGTAACCTTGGACAAAGAGACACATAAAATCATCGGTTCTCCAGATATTCAATTCCGTGGCTTGGTCATGGCAAATGATGGCGAAGCTCTTCTTAGAGATGTTACCAAAGTTTTTACTGAAACTTTAAGAGAGGATGTCGCAAGAGGAAACATGAGCATTGCTCAAATTAAAGATGATATTTATGATCACACTTTCCGCGTGATTCGTCGCTTAACCGGCAAGGAACCTATGGTTTTGCCATTCATTATCGAAAAATAACGCATTCTTTGGGGGTTTGTATGAAGAACAAAGTTTATTCTTCTGATCATATAACACGAGCTTTAGGCGCCTTTTTGGCGATTCTATCGCTTATCATATTTGTTTCGGCCTTTACAAAAATGACCTGGGGTCTTGCTTTTATTTTCGAATTTATTTTTGGAATAACTGGTTATTGGATCTTTTTGCCATTGCTTTTGGCTTATGGAGTTTGTCTTATTTTCAAAGGCCAAAAATTAAAAACAACTCTATCTTGGAAATTTATACTAGGAATTTGCCTTTTATTGGTTGGGCTTGGATTTATTTTTGGCTATTTAAGTGCCGCTTATTATGCTACTAATTCTTTGAATTTATATGATTTATACGGAACCAATACTGCCGGATTAAAAGCGGAATTCGTTAAAGGAAAGGGCGTAATAGATATAAACGATGGCGGTGGAATTATTTTCGCGTTGTTATCTTCTTTGCTTAATTCTATCAGCGGAGCGATAACTATCACTCTTATCGTAATTATCCTTATCGCCGCAGTATTTTTTATCTTTTATCCGTTCATTATGCGTTTTGTACATTTTGCGTCTTCAAAATACTCGTTGCATAAAATCAAAAAGCAAAGCGAGGAGGCTAAAAGAAAGAACGAAGAAGAAGAACGTCGCTCGCTTGAAACATACGTTGAAGAGAATAAACCCATGGAAATCAACGATGATATCTATAATATCGCTCAATATAACCAAGTGAGTCCTGAAGAAATTCCAGAGGAGCCGGTTGTCACTAGGTCGAGCCTTTATCATTCAGAAACTGATGCGGAAATTTCACCTGTCCCTCAGGAAACAACTCCAGTTGAACCTATTAGTTTTTCTAATGAAAGCTTTGATACTTCCCTAAAAGAAGCCGTTTTCAATGTCGATGATGGCAAGCCTAAGATCTTTGAAAAAGAAGAAATCGAGGAAAAGACAAATCAAGCAGTTTTTAATCCTCAACCAACAAAGGCAGTTTTTGCCTCATCTCAAACCTCAAAGATTCCAAGCCAAGTTTCAAATATGTCCAAAGAAGAGCCTGCATTTGTTATGCAAACTCCTCAAAATAGCAATAAAGATGAAGAAATCGCTCCAATTTCTTTAGAAAACGTAGTAAGTGAGATTAAACCTATCGAACCTGAGAAAGTTATTGTTCAAAACTCAGCCGAGAACTCATCAATTAGAAACGAAGAAATTTCTCCTCTTCCTGGAAAGACAAATGAAGAAGTTCATAACGAAGAACTTAGAGAAGAAATTTCAGAAGAATCAATTAAACCTACAGCAAAAGAAACGATTCCGACCAAGCAAACTTACATTCAAGAAAGTTTCATTGAAGTTCCCGAAGAGAAAGAAGCCGAACCTCAAGAGACTAAACCAGCCCCTACTATAATGGCTGAACCGGAAGATCCTCTAAAGAAACTTCCTAAGGCAAAAGAACGTCCCGCTTATGAATTTCCTCCTATAGAATTGCTTAGAACAATTCAAAAAGATCCAACACTTGAGGCCGAAAACATAGCTAAATGCACCTTGAGAATGGGAAGAATCAACGAACAATTTGATGCTTTTGGTATTAAAGCAAAGGTATGCAGTTTCACTGTTGGTCCTTCGGTAACGCGTTATGATATTCAATTCCAACCTGGTGTTAGAGCCAGCAGCTTAAATGGCTACATTAGCGATATCTGCCGTTCTTTGGGTGGGCTTAATGCACGTTATGAAGAAGTCATTATGGGCAAAACAACGTCAGGCTTAGAAATTCCAAACGAAAAATCCACAACAGTTTCCTTCAAAGAATTGATAGAAGCCATGCCAACTGACCCAAAAAGTAGCATGAATATTCCTTTCGGCGTTAACATTAGTGGCGAAAAAGTCTTTGCGGATTTGTCCAAATTCCCACACATGCTTATCGCTGGTGGTACGGGCTCAGGCAAGTCGGTTTATGCAAATAGTCTTTTGGCGACTTTGATAATGAGGAATAGACCAGAAGATTTAAAATTAGTTTTAATTGACCCTAAAAAAGTCGAAATGACGAAATATAAGGATATTCCTCATCTTTTATGCCCTATCATCACTGAACCTACTCAGGCAAAAGTCTGTCTTGATAAGCTTGTTGAAGAAATGGAAAGAAGATATGACATTTTTGCTTTGTCTGGCGCTAAAGATATTCGTAGCTTCAATAGCAAATGCGCGCCAAAAGCAGGATTAGAACCAATGCCATTCATTGTAGTTTTCATCGACGAATACGCAAACCTTGTTGATTCAGTTAAGACGGTTAGCGAACCTGTCGCTCAAATCGCCGCTAAAGCTCGTGCGGCTGGTATTCATTTAATCGTCGCCACTCAAAGACCATCAGTAAACGTCATCACCGGCGTCATTAAAGCGAACTTGGATGTACGTGTTGCCTTGAAAGTTAATGCTAATCAAGATTCCCAAACTGTAATTGGAAGAGGTGGTGCTGAACAATTAAATGGTAACGGAGATATGCTTGTTCAGTGCTCCTTGATTTCAAAAGGTGGCGATTTTATACGTTGCCAAGGTTGCTATTTGCAAGATGAAGAAATCGATGCGATAGTCGATTTCGTTAAAGGGCAGCAAAAGGTTTCATATGACCCTTATTTTTCGGATTTGGTCGACCATTCTCAAGATGCTAAAATAGCCGAAGAAACCGACAAAATGGAAAGAGCAGCTCAAAGAGAACACGAAAAATCAGATAGATATGAAATGATTAAAGCTGACATTATGACTCAAGAATACACTTCGATTTCAAAAATTCAGAGAACCTATGGCATGGGCTATCCTATGGCTCAAAGGGTCTTTGCTAGACTCCAAGCTGAAGGAATAGTTGCCCAAGCTGAATCCCAATCATCTTCGAAAGGCGCAAAAGTCTTAGTTCACGATGACATGATGTATAGGGATGGCAGTGAATCGCTATATGGTGACAATGATTAATTCTTGAGCCAATAAGGCAAAAACTATCAGAAAGGCTTCCAACCCATGAAAGACACCTACATTACAGCACGATTAGTAGAAAAAGACCTGATTCGTTTCATATCCGTTTCAGATTTTAATTTTATCAACTTGGATTTCTTTCTCATTGTCGATGGAGAAAAACATCAAAAGTTAAACTTAACAAGACATGTTTCGACCCCGAATAGTACTTTTGTAGAATTTAGGCTTTCAAAAGCGTTAGAACTAGGTCATTCTTATTTTGTTTATATTCCGTCGGTAGGGAAGTTTCCACTGGATGTTTCTGAAGCTATCACTTTTCAAAATTTTGAAAAAGAATTCACGTATGATGGCGAACTTGGATCTATATATTGCAAAAACGAAACAACTTGGAAAATATGGGCACCTTTAGCTTCTAAAGTTGATTTAGTGATAAAAGAAGGAGACTCCAGCTTAGTTTATCCAATGATAAGAGGAGAACGTGGCGTTTATTCTTTAACTTTAAAAGGCGATTTTAATTTAAAAAAATATCTCTACTCTGTCACAAACAATGAAATTAGTGTATTAACGATTGACCCTTATGGGTTATCAAGTACTGCAAATGGCAAAGAATCGGTAGTTATAGATAAGGCTGGATTGAAGAAAGATTTAAAAAGACAAACATTACCAAAAATAAATAGAAATGAATGGATTATTTACGAAGGCAACGTAAGAGACTTAACGATTGATAAACATTCAAATATAAAAAATAAAGGTTTATTCAAGGGATTAAGTGAAAAAGGATGCAAAACAAAAAAAGGAAATCCTGTTGGATTAGATTATCTAGAGTTCCTTGGAATTACCCATTTGCAATTACAGCCTTTGAATGATTTTGGCTCAGTCGATGAGGCCAAACCTTTTAAACAATATAATTGGGGCTACGATCCAGTACAATATTTCGTTCCAGAAGGTTCGTATTCAAGCGATCCAAACGACCCTTTATCAAGAATCGAAGAACTTCAAGAAATGATAAAAAGCCTTCACGAAAAAGGCATAAGAGTTGTTGTTGACGTAGTTTTTAACCATGTTTATGAGTATTTGGAGACTTCTTTTGAAAAAATAATCCCTCATTATTGCTTTAGAAACGATTATGTTGGAAAAATGAGCAATTCCTCAGGCTGCGGCGATGATTTTGCTACCGAGAAAACTATGGTTAGGAAACTAATTGTTGACGCATGTAAATATTGGGCTGATTTTTATCAGATTGATGGCTTCCGCTTTGACTTAATGGGATTAATCGACATTGAGACGATGAAAACGATAGAGGAAGAGATCAAAAGAATTAATCCAGATTTCATCATCTATGGGGAAGGATGGGATATGTATATTCCTTCAAAAGTACCAGGAACAACGCAAAACAATTCCCACTTTATGCCTGAAATCGCTTTTTTCAATGATTGCTATAGGGAAAATTTAAAATCTTATTGTGCCGGAGATTTAGGAAAGAAAGATGGATTTATTTTTTCTTTTCTTGGATCAAGCCATGATTGGGGCTATTTTGAAAAGAAGTATGACACCGCTAAACAATCCATTAACTACGTTGAATGTCATGATAACATCGCATATTTCGATTTCTTAACTAAATATTTTAATTATAGCGATATTGAAAAACTTGAAATTTCGAAATTCGCCTTTGCTTGTGTCGTTTTCTCTTTCGGTCAACCTTTCATTCATATGGGGCAAGAAATCGCTCAATCTAAATTCATGAATGAGAATTCGTACAATGCTGGCGACATCTATAACAAATTGTCAGACAATCTTCTTGACGAACGTTTTGAAATGGTGCAATATTGTAGAGGGGCAATCGCAACAAGAAAAGAACTGAAATTCTTCTCGGAAACGGATCCGCAAAGAATAGCCGAATTAATTGACTTCGACTATTTCGGAGATGGAATCAGGGTGAAAGTCAATTATTCATCGGTTTCTGACGGAGATAAATACGACATTCTTTTTAATCCCACCAGCGATTCATTAACTTATTCTTTTAATGAGGATAAAACTGTCGTTTTTACAAGCGGCGGGCCCGCAATTGGAGAAGATATATTGGTTGAAAACGTCCTAATCCCACGACATTCACTGATGATCTTGAAATCCAAAAAATAAAAATCCCAATAACATTAATAAAATATAAAAAAGGAGAAGAAATTATGATTTCTGCTGTTTTCGTTACGGGCAGATTGGGTGAGAAGATCACGCCATTATCACGCTATGTTGAAGTTGATAGAGTTATTCCTGGGCCTACAGGAAGATATGAAGTTGATAAAATACCTGTTTTTACTTATGCAGGCGAAGGATGCTTCTTTATGCAAGCTCCAAAAGGTTCGTTTATCACCGTAAAAGGCCATATGGAAACCGATAAAACATTAGGCGTTATCGTTAAAATGGAATTAGAAGAAATATTGCCTATGGGACAAAAAAAGAAGGTTTGATTCCAATCAAAAGAAAATAAGATATAATACTTAGGCTATGTTGAAGTATTTAAGATTAGTTTTTACGGCTGGCATTAGGGTTTTGTGGGATTATTTGTTCTACATCAATCGTTATGCTAGGCATCCAGAAAAATATCCTTTAGAAAAAAGGTATAAAAAAATTCATGATTTAGTTGTTTATGTTGTTGATCGTATGCGTCCAGATTTTAAAGTCAAAGGCCATGAATATATCGAACAATTAGAGAAAGAAAATAAGGTTTTTTTGGCTGTTGCCAATCATCAATCCAACATGGATCCAATCGTAATGCTTTATTTTTGTGAAAAGCCTATTTCGTTTGTGGCGA
This sequence comes from bacterium, assembly GCA_963638555.1. GTDB lineage: Bacteria > Bacillota_I > Bacilli_A > RFN20 > CAG-826 > UBA4951. The sequence continues at coordinate 35,176 of CAVHQU010000009.1, forward strand.
AGAAAGAAACTTTAAAATTTCCTATTGTAGGTAAAGTAATAAAATCCTTAGATGGTTTCTTTTTAGACCGCGACGACCTTAGACAAACTCTGAAAGTAATGATTGATTTGGCAAAACGTTTTGAAAAAGGCGATTTGTCCTACTTAATCTTCCCTGAGGGTACAAGAAATAAACATCTCGATGAATATTTACTCGCTCCATATAAACCAGGAGCTTTAAAAGCTGCGAAAAAAGCAGGGGTTAAAATTCTTCCTTTGGCTTCCTGGGGAAATTACAGATTGCTTGATAGAAAATACAATAAGAAGAGGACTCCTCTTGAATATACTTTCTTCGAACCTCTTGATGATGAATTCGTAAAAAACAACGATACGGATACGATTAGTAACAAAGTTTTCGACATGACTTTAAAGGAAGTTACCGAACTTAAAAAACTTGATACTGAATTCTTTGAAAATGGATATGAAAAAGTCCCTCTTCGCAAAGGGGCTTTAAGGTAATTTCCTTATTTAATTAAATCTCTTCTCAAACCTTTTGGATAATGATTTTTAGCAACACCTTGCGTTACTTTTACATATCCAAGATTCTGATTATCATAGCTTACTATATAGAAGTTATCGGGTCTTTCTAATGGGAAAGTGTCACCATGGATATATGCTTTAGCTTCATCGAAAGAAATTGGAATAGAGTATGACGGCGCTAAGAAATGCGTTAAATGATGGTCTGGAATATAAACGCTTCTCATTTCAAAAAGTTTTACACCATAGCGCAATATATTTAAATGAGAGACATCAAAGTGTTGACTCAATGAATAGAATTTGCTTCTCATTTCCTCATTTGATCTATCTTCTAGATGATATTGTTCGATGAAAGATTTATATCTATTGTTTGAAATGATTTCTTTTTTGGTTTTGACTAAGGTACCAGGCTTTTTGAACAAGCAAACGAATTGGCCCTCGCCTTCAAAATGGTTTGGATGAAGTCTAACGGCTTCTGGCAATTCTGGAGTTCTTACGAACGATTCATCATCCGGAAGATTGATAATTTCAATTTCAGGATGCATTGCTTTGAAGTTTAGGATTGTATTCTCATCTTCTTCGAACGAGAAAGAACAAGTGCTAAAGGCAATCGTTCCGCCTTCTTTTAACATTGAATAAGCTAATTCAAGCAATTCAAGCTGTTTCCTGGCATTACTTTTAACTTTTTCGAACTTCCAATCAGCCTTTGCCAATCTATTTTTCCTCATCATTGCTGATCCAGAACATGGGGCGTCAACAATGATTTTATCGAAAGTATTGGCGAAATGTATGTGAGAAAAGACAAAATCATTAGAAGCAACAATGATGTTTCCACGGCCCATCCTTTCTACGTTTTGAGACATCGCTTTTGCTCTTGGATAAGAAATATCGTTTGAAACAATTACGCCTTTATCGTTCATTGCTAAAGAGGCGCCGATTGATTTTCCACCAGGAGCAGCACAAATATCTAATATGACATCATCCTCTTCAGGCTTTAAGAAGTAAACGACCATCATGGCAGAAGCATCTTCGATGGAAAAAACGCCATCATCATAAAGAAGATCTTTTCCAAATTCATATTCTTCTTTATTGTAATAATAAGCGTGGTCAACAAATTTATGTTTGCGTACGTGAGGATAACGTTTTACGAATTCCTCATCGCTCATTTTCTTCGTGTTTAAAAGCAAACAATGAGTAACTTCCCCATTTTCGATGGCATCGATTAGACTATCTGCTTCATTTTCATTTAAGTGTGTAATTAAGTTCGTGCGAAAATCCATGTTTATATTATAATATAACTAGCAAATTTATTCTAGAGGTTTAGTTTTATGAGAATGGTCGATATAATCGAGAAAAAGGTCGAAGGAAAAGAATTAAGTAACGATGAAATCACTTTTTTCATCGGCGGATACACAAAAGGCGATATTCCTGATTATCAAGTTAGCGCTCTTGCGATGGCTATTCTTTTCCAAGGAATGAGCAAAAAAGAAATTGCCTCTTTGACTGATTCTATGGAACATTCAGGCGAAATTATTGATCTTTCCTCGATTGAAGGCGTAAAAGTGGATAAGCATTCAACCGGTGGAGTCGGTGACAAAACGTCTTTGGCCTTGGGACCTCTTGTGGCCGCTTGTGGAGCAAAAGTTGCTAAAATGTCCGGAAGAGGGCTTGGTCACACTGGCGGAACGTTGGATAAAATGGAATCAGTCCCTGGAACAAACGTTTATTTGACAAACCAACAATTTATTAAACAAGTTAATGATATTGGCATCGCAATAATTGGCCAAACTTCTGAAATCGATCCTGCTGATAAAAAACTTTATGCCTTACGTGATGTTACGGGAACGGTCCAATCGATACCTCTTATCGCTTCCTCGATAATGTCAAAAAAATTAGCGAGTGGTTCGAATACAATCCTTCTTGACGTTAAATTTGGCAGCGGTGCTTTTATGAAAACATTCGAAGATGCCAAAAAACTTGCTCAAACCATGGTTGATATAGGGGATTCGTTACACCGTGACACTAGAGCTATTTTGACCGATATGAATGAGCCTTTAGGCCTTGCAATTGGAAACAACCTCGAAGTCATCGAGGCAATTAATACACTTAAAGGCCATGGTCCGAAGGATTTCGTTGAACTAGTTACATTTGCCGGGGCCATTATGCTAAATCAGGCCGGTATTGCTGAAGATTTTGGAGATGGCGAGAAAATGATTCAGAAAGCCATTCAAGACGGATCTGGTTTTGAAAAAATGAAGGAGCTTTTCAAGGCACAAGGCGGAGATATCTCCTATCTTGAAAACCCTGAAAAATTCCCTGTTAGTAAGTACATAATTCCGATTTATTCCGATGAAGAAGGGTATGTTTCACTTATAGATTCATTAAAAATCGGCCTTTCTAGCATGCAACTTGGTGGAGGAAGAGAAACGATTGATGACACTATTGATATGTCTGCCGGTATAATCTTGAACAAGAAATTCGGCGATTATGTCAAGAAAGACGAAATTCTTGCATATGCACATACAAATAAAGAAAATGTTGGAAATATTATAAAAAATATCAAGGATGCATTCGAAATATCCAAAAATAATGTAGAATTATTCCCAATAGTAAGGGAGTATATCTGCAAATGAGAGTATTAGTACAAGAAGTCAAAAGGGCATCGGTAACAATAGATGATAAACTTTATTCAAGCATAAATAGAGGATTTTTACTGTTTGTCGGTTTCACCAATGGTGACAATGAAGAAACTTTAAGAAAGATGCGTGATAAGGTCATCAAACTTAGGATTTTTCCTGATGAAAATGGCAAAACAAATCTTTCCTTGGATCAAGTTAATGGAGAAATACTTTCGGTGAGCCAGTTTACTTTGTATGGTGATATGAGTGAAGGAAACAGACCATCATTCGTAAAGTCAATGAAACCTGATGAAGCTCGTGTCCTCTTTGCTTTGTGGAATAACCTTCTCAAAGAGAAAATGCCTTCTTTGCAAACGGGTGTTTTCCAAGCGGATATGCAAGTAGAATTAATTAATGACGGCCCATTTACAATTTGGCTAGATAGTGACGAATTATTTAAAAAATAAACAAGATTATGAAGAAAGTATTATTAGGATTATCAGGTGGGGTTGACTCAGCAATCGCCGCTTACAAATTGAAAGAACAAGGCTATGATGTGACCGGCGCTTTTATGCGCAATTGGGATGCGATGGCCAATGGTGATTTCTTAGGAAACCCAACGGTCAATGACAACCAATGTCCGCAAGAAAAAGATTATGATGACGCAAAAGCGGTGGCCGCAAAACTTGGCATCCCTCTTTTAAGAATAGACTACGTTAAAGAATATTGGGATACTGTATTCTCTTATTTTTTGGACGAATATAAAAAAGGAAGAACGCCAAATCCAGATGTTCTATGCAACAAAAACATTAAATTTGGCCCATTCCTTAAATACGCTAAAGAAAATGGCTTTGACTATATTGCCATGGGCCATTATGCAAAGAAAGTCACATTAAATGGACACACTTACCTTTCCAAGCCCTATGATTTAAACAAAGATCAAACTTATTTTTTGTGTGAACTTTCAGAAGAGCAAATATCTTCATGCTTGTTCCCGATGAACGACATCACTAAAGTCGAAGCAAGAGAGATTGCGAGCAAATTGGGCCTTGATGAGGTTTCAGACAAGCATGGATCGACCGGCATTTGCTTCATTGGCGAAAGACATTTTAGAGAATTCTTGCACAATTATTTCCCTGCAAGCAAAGGAGACATAATTGACATTGAGACAAATCGTGTTTTAGGCCAACATGGCGGAGTTCTTTACTATACTTTAGGCCAAAGAAAGGGCCTTGGCATAGGTGGAATCAAAGGGGAAGGAGAGGCCACTTGGTTCATTTGCAAAAAAGATGTCGAAAAGAACATTCTTTATGTGACAAAAGGTGATTCATCATCTTACCTAATGTCTGATGAGTGCTTCATAAACAATATTAATTGGATTGGCGAAAAACCAGCATCTTGGATGCACGTTCAAGTGAAATTCCGTTATCGTCAAAAAGACAATTCCTGTAACTTAGTATTTGAAAATGATGAGATCCATTTGAAATATGATTCGTTTGTTGAAGCGGTTACCCCGGGACAATTTGCCGTTTTCTATACTGATGATGGCATTCTTTTAGGGGGCGGAATAATCGATAGGACATTTTTAAAAGGGCATAGACAAGATAAATAATAGGTAATTATGGCTAAGAAAAAGACAAATAATGCTGAGAAATACATTAAAAAGGAAGCGAAAAAAACAAGCCAAAAAGCACCCATTAGTCGCGATTTCTATAGTAGCGGTCGTTGCTATAGCAATAGGCATTGGTGGCTATTTGCTATACAAAAACGGGCTTATTTCGTTTCCAAAAGTTTCAAGCGATTCGAATTCCTCTGCTGATACAAATTCTTCAAAAGAAGTTTCTTCCGAACGAGAATCATCCGGAGAATCTAATTCTTCAAATGATACAAGTTCGAATGATGGAAATTCTGATTTTGACCAAATTTCTTTCTATTTCATTTCGGCCGGAACGAGTTCAGATTCTTTATATAACGGTGATTCCATCTATATAAAAGCTGGCGATAACGATATTTTGATTGATGCTGGCCCTAAAGCCAATGCGGCAACAAGAATCAAGAATGTTATCAATCAACATTGCACCGACAACAAACTTGAGTATGTCGTAGCTACACACGCTCATGCTGATCATTTGCCTGCATTTTACGGCACGAGTAATGCTAAAGGAATATTCGAATCCTATGATATCGGCACAATCATCGATTTCCCTAGAACTGATTCCACGACACAAACTTATGCTAACTATGTATCTGCAAGGGATGGTGCTGTTGAGAGGGGAGCGACCCACTACACGGCTTTAGAATGTTGGAATGGTACTAATGGCGCTAAAAAAACATATGATTTAGGAAAAGGGCTCACAATGAATGTCCTTTATCAAAATTATTATGAAAACAAAGCCTCAACCGAGAATGACTACAGTGTTTGCCTTCTATTCAAACAAGGTGATAAGAAGATGCTTTTCACCGGCGATTTGGAGGAAGATGGCATTCCAAGTTTATGGAATAAAAATGATATTGGCACGGTAGATCTTTATAAAGGCGGCCACCATGGCTCAATTAACGCTAATCCAGATACATTATTATCAAAAATTCAACCTAAGACAATTTGCACATGTTGTGTTGCAGGATCAACCGAATACACAAAAAATCTGGATAATACGATGCCTTATCAAGATACGTTGAATATTTGGTCGAAATACACGGATGACGTTTATCTAACCAATTGGGCGACAAGCACTACGGCAAATACCGGAGGAGAACTCAACGGAACGATTGCGGTCAAATATGATGAAAATGGTAATAAAACCATTATAGGTTCGAATAATTCTCTCAAACTAAAAGATACCGATTGGATGAAAAACAATCGCACGATGCCAACGAATTGGAAATAAATTCATTTAAAAATTAATTCTAAACAATAAAATAACATTATGAAAAAGAAGCTCTCTAAAAGATTTTTACCATTAATAGCAATATTGTTAAGCACTTCATCGTGCACTTTTAACCATCGATATAGTTACGATGTTAATGGTAGCTCGAGTATTTACTCGGAAGAAAGCGAATCTTTTTCCGATTCTTCGAGCGCATCCTTGATAACACCTAATGATTCTGATTCTTCGAGCGAATCGAGCAATGAAACGCATCATGATAGCGAATCAACCAACGATTCATCTTCCATATTTTCTAGTGAAACGGTTTCCTCATTTGAAGATTTTGAAATCGATACAGTAGAATACAAAGATGTTGTAAATACAATAAATCCTAGTGAAAACAAGACTTACCGCATTACGCCTATAAAAGTTGAAGGGGACGAATTTACTGTTTACAACGTCAAATATGACACAAGAGGATACCTCGCTCATCCAACGACTTTGACAATCAAAAAATCTGATTATTGCTTAACTTATGAAACGGTTGCTCTCTATTATCAAGCCTTTAGGGAGGTTCCACCTAACTATGTTACCGACAAAAGTTTAAGCGGGGATGACCTTCGCTATGTTAGTACCTACACATATGGAAGCTATACTGGTTCAAACTCTTATACCGGTGCTTTAGGAACATTTAACAATCAAAATAAGGGCAAATATCTCGAATTGGATATCAAGTTAAACTCTTATTCGCTTAGAAGCCGTGGAACAGGAAGGGTGGTTATAGTAGTTGATGGAATTGCAGATTACGGCGATGAGCCAGTTTGCTACTTCACAAGCGATCACTATTCAACATTTTACGAATTTTATAACTACGCAACGGGGTGGGGGCCATCTTTTAAAGGAGTTGGATCAAAAACCTCAACGAGACAGATACCAACAACGGTTACGCCAATATATTGATTTTCCTCTTTAACTTTTTGTTAAAGGTTATATAATTTAGCAGCAAGAAAAATCTCTTTCTAGCGAGGGCCTCATGATGGAAAAGCCTAAGAGATGCGCCACTTGCCTTAGCTTGTGAGTAATGTCACCGTGAATTCGCGTTAAGAATTTAAAATGAGTCGCACCTTTGGTGAAGAAAGATGGTACCGCGTTCACAGCGTTCTTTCTGAAAGGTGTTTTATTTTTATTTAAGGAGTGTTTATGAAAGCATTAACAGGTCAACAAATAAGAGAAACTTGGATACGTTTCTTTGAGAAAAAAGGCCATCTTTATATACCTGGCGTTAATTTAATTCCGCATGACGATAAATCATTATTATGGGTTAACGCAGGCGTCACCGGTCTTAAAAAATATTTCGATGGTTCAGAGATTCCACCGTCAAGAAGAATCGTCAACGTTCAAAAATCAATCCGTACAAATGACATTGAAAATGTTGGCCATACAGCAAGACATCATACTTTCTTTGAAATGCTAGGAAATTTCTCTATTGGAGACTATTTCCGCAATGAAGTCATACCATGGGCTTATGAAATATTAACTGATAAGGTTGATGGCTTTGGAATGGATCCAGAAAAACTTTATATGACTTATAATCCATCTGACAAGGCTTCATATGAATTATGGCAAAAAGTAGGAGTTGACCCATCTCATTTAATCCCACTCGAAGGCAACTATTGGCAAATCGGCGAAGGACCATGTGGCCCAAATACCGAAGTTTTCTATGATCGTGGAGAAAAATGGGATCCTGACCATTTGGGCGTCAAACTACTCCAAGATGATATCGAAAATGATCGCTATATCGAAATTTGGGGAATCGTTTTCTCTCAATATAATGCTGTAAATGGGGTTCCAAGAGAAAAATACAAGGAACTTCCATCAAAGAACATCGATACTGGCGCAGGTTTAGAAAGAATTGCTTGCATTTTACAAGAAACTCCAACTAACTTCGAAACTGACTTATTCATGCCTATCATCAACAAATGCGAAGAACTTTCTGGCGTAAAATACGATGAAGAACATAAGATGTCTTTCCGCGTCATTGCTGATCACGCAAGATGTTTGACATTTGCTTTAGGAGATGGCGCAACCTTCTCCAATCTTGGAAGAGGATATGTTTTACGCCGTATAATCCGTCGCGCTATGCGCTATGGGCAAAAAATCAATTTCCACGAACCATTCATGTATAAGTTGGTCTCCACCGTTATCGCAAAATACAAGGATTTCTATCCTGAGCTTCTCTCCAAAGAAGAAGAAATTGCCAAGATGATTAAAAATGAAGAAGAAAAATTCATTAAAACCCTTGATAAAGGCGAGACAATTCTTAAAGAGAAATTACAAAACGCCAAAGAATTATCCGGAAAGGATATCTTCCTTTTATATGATACATATGGTTTCCCAGCCGATTTAAGCAAAGAAATTGCTGCTGAAAAAGGCGTTTCCTGCGATATGGAAGGCTATGAAAAACTTATGGAAGAACAACGTGAAAGGGCGAGAAATGCTCGTGGCCAAATCGATTCTTTCCATAAACAATCGAAAGATTTGATGGAATTCAAGACTCCGTCGCAATTCGTTTATGATTCCTATACGACAACAAGCAAAGTTATTGGGTTGTTCGTTGATGGCAATAAAGTTGACACTCTTGAAGAAGAAGGGGATATCATCGTTGAAAAAACGCCATTCTACGCTGAAATGGGTGGCCAAGTTTCCGATACAGGAACCGTTTCTGGCAAAGATGTTGCAGCTTTGATTGAAAATGTCTCCAAAGCCCCTAATGGCCAACATTTGCACCACATCACCCTTCAATATGGAAAAATCTCCGTTGGGGATGAATTAACTTTAACTCTTGATTTAGAAAGAAGAAAGTTAATCGAACGCAATCACTCTGCTACCCACCTTATGCATTCTGCTATAAGCAATGTTTTAGGAAAACACACTAAACAAATGGGTTCTTTCGTAAATGAAGAATATTTACGTTTTGATTACGAAACAGACCATAAACTTTCTAATGAAGAAATCAAGGCCATCGAAAATGAAGTTAATGCAAAAATTTCGGAAGGCATCGAAGAAACTACTGAGGTCTTGCCAATCGAGGAAGCAAAGAAACTCGGTGCAGAAATGGAATTTTCCGAAAAATATGGCAATACAGTTCGCGTCGTTGAATTCGGCGATTATAGCAAAGAATTCTGCGGTGGTACTCATGTTAAAAACACCTCAGAAATTGGCTTATTCGTTATTCAAAGCGACGATGCTGTATCTTCCGGAACAAGAAGGATCCAAGCTTTAACAAGTTTGGGTGCAATATCTTATCTTTCTAAGAGAAGACTTGTGTTAAACAACGCTGAAGCAATTTTGAATGTCAACGACACTGAAATAACAAATAGATTGAACTCAATGATAGAAGAGCAATCATCCTTAAAGAAAGAATTGGCAGAAACTAAGGAAAAACTCGCTTCTCTAGAAGCTAAGACGATTTCTTTTGAAGAAATCAATGGAATTTCTTTCCTTGCTCTCTTGAAAAATGGCAGCGAAAGACAAGAATTAATGACGCTTGGCGATTCCTTAAAAGCTAACAAGAAAGATTACGCAATTATCTTAGTTGGTGGTGAAGAAGGTGCTAGACCGATTACCGTTTTCTTGGGCGGAAAGACTCTCACCAGGTTTAAGGCCGGCGAAATTCTCAAGAAAATATCTGCTGTTTTAGGCGGTTCAGGTGGAGGAAGACCTGATATGGCATCTGGCCAAGTGAAAACATCTGCAGGTTTCGATGCCATCATCGAAGACATCAAAAAATCCTTATAAGGAGTATCTATGTTAGAAATAAATGACAACACAATAGTCATCACGAAAGATGATGGAAGCGTGGAAGAGTGGAAAATATATTTCTTCTATCACGTTGACGAGAGAAATAAAACATACTATTTCATTTACAAAGAAGAAGATCCAGATTCATTGATAGTCATGGCTTCGAAAGACGGAGAAACTCTTGAAGAAGTAAGTGATGAAGAATACGATGAAGCCTCGGAAATGCTCGAAACATATGAAAACGACCCAAAAATCGTTTCAATAAAATAGTTTCGTTTTGCAATAGTTAAATTATTGACTATAATCTTATAGGTTATTTAAGGAGAAAATAATGAAAGACGAGAATAAGATAATTTATACAAAAGAAAAATACGAAGAGATGAAAGCGGAGTTGTGGGATTTAGAACACGTCCAACAACCAGCAAATATCGAAGCTCTTGAATTAGCTAGATCCCAAGGCGACTTATCAGAAAACGCCGATTATGATGCCGCAAGAAAGAGACAAGGTGAAATCGAAGCAAGAATCATCGAACTTAGAAACCGCATCGAAAATGGTACGATCGCAGATAACAAAGGAAGCAAAACTATTGGTATCACCGATTATGTAACCTTTAAAAAGGTTGCAACTGGTGAGTTGATAGATGTTCAAGTTGTTTCAGGCGATGAATCTGATGTTCTTGTAACACCTATTAAAATCTCCGCTAACTCTCCAGTTGGTAGAGTCTTGATTGGAAAATCGGTCACTGGTGAAAAACTCACGGTTGAGACCGCCACTCCATACGAAATCGAGATTGTTTCCTTCAAACATATCTAATATATTGATAGAAAATTTGGGTTCCTGAAAAAAAGGAACTCTTTTTTTGTCATTTTTTCCAAAAGCACGTCTATTAATAGGTGAGGAGGATAAAATATGTTTAAAACGATTATCATCATTATCTCAATAACTGTTGTAACCTTAATTGCCTTGGCTGTTGTTGATAACTTCGCCAATAACCTTGGAACAGACACGACATCATCCCAAACTTATCAATCGAGCGACAAAGATAGCCTGGAGGTGACTATTTCTGGGGAAATCACACATGCTGGAACTTATTTGGTTTCAAGTGGGTCGACATTAGAAGATTTAGTCGATGCGGCTGGTGGCGTTACTTCAAACGCTGATCCTAAGGCCTATAACCTAGAATTAAGCTTAGAAGATGGATGGGAATTTTATATTGCTCCGCTCTTTGATAATTCCAATACTTGTAGTGCCGATCCAATCGAGAAAAAATGTATCAACACGGCAACAGCCGAACAACTTAAAACTCTTTCGTGTTTTTCTTCGACAGTTTCAAACAACATAGTTTCATTTCGTGAAGAAAACGGATCCTTCAATCGTTTGGAAGAAATTTCTAATGTTTCCGGAATTGGTCCTGCAACATGGGAAAAGTGCAAAAAATATATAACTTTGACCGAATAAGTAAAGAATCTTTTGTTCTTTATTTGCTGCTCGGCCTGCTTATGGGATGGATTTTTGGTCTCCTTATTGCTTCTCTCAAAATCCTATACGCAGGCCTCGTTTTTCTAATTATTACTTTTTTTGCTTGGAGGAGAGGGAAAAAGATCTTGCTTCCTTATATAGTCACTTTTTTTCTGATGTTCTCTTTTTCTTTGATTACAAATTTAATTTCGGCAAAAACTGGCTATTTTGAAGGGGCTGGCGTGGTAATAAGTGCAAAATCAAATTATTATATTTTGCTTTCAAATTTTAAAAGATATTATGTTTACGATAAAAATTGCACAAAAGAGTTCGGGGATATTATTAAGTTAAAAGGATATGTTGCTGATTGCTCTTTCGCGGAATATGAATCACGTTTCTCATTCGCGAATTATTTAGAAAGTATTGGTGTAAAAAAGAGCTTAAATATCATTACGTTCGATTTTATCTTGAAAAATCCAATTAGGCTCAGGGAAAGGGAACTTTCTTTTTTGTCTTCGTTTGACTCTTTAACGAAAGGAACAATTGACATGATTGCCTTTTCCAGAAAGGATTACTCTAATGAAAACGTTTCGCTTGCATCGAGTATTGGCTGTTTGAATATTTTAAGTGCTAGCGGAATTATTTATGGAGGAAGTTTACGAGCGATTGAAAAAATCTTCTCATATAAGTTTGATGTTAAAAAGAGAAAATTAATAACTTTCGTTTTTGCCGTTATGCTGTCGATTTTCTTCGTTGGAAAGATAGGCGTTTATCGCGTAATTCTTTTGCGAAGCATTGAGTTGACTCAAATAATGTTAAAGAAGAAAGAAAGTCATCTTTTCAATTTATCGTTGAGCGGAATTATTTTGATTTTGATTAATCCGTATTCATCGTTGAATTCTGGTTTTCTAATTGGATATGGTTTGTCTTATTTTCTAGTTTTTGCCGGCTCTTATTTTTCTAAATTGAAGAAACCGCAGAGAAAATTCATGACATTTGTGCTTATAAATATATTTTTACTACCAATGTTCAATGTTCGGGGAGAATTGATATTGCTGGCACCGCTCTTTAGTTTTATATTGATGCCAATAACTTATTCCTTTGCGTTATTGTCACTGATTTCATTTATTTCTGTTCCTTTTGTGAACTTGCTACAAAATTATTCACATTTTCTAACCGATTATTTAGGATTTATCGATAAAATAACTCTAACTGTTCCTTTGGGACAATTTTCTACATTTTCGATATATGTCTATTATTTATGCATATTCCTTTTCTTATATTTTTATAATATCGGTTTAACAAATGTCGGAAATCTATTTGCTTACGTGCAAGTTATCTGCCTTGTTCTTCCGTCTTTACCTTTAGAAAACGCTTTTGTTAGACAAATTAGTTTCATCAATGTTGGACAAGGGGATTCTATTCTTATAAGAGATAGGAATACATCGGTTTTACTAGACACAGGGGGAATTCTTTCGTTTGATTTAGCAAGAGAAGTAACCATTCCATTCTTAAGAAAGGAAAAAATATACAAATTAGATTGCCTTATCGCTTCGCATCAAGACTATGACCATATAGGGGCAAAGGACAGCCTAATATCGAATTTTTCTGTTAAAAGATATGTTAGTGAAAGAGAAGAGTTTCCATTAAAAATCGGCGACTTAACTTTTGCCAACTATAACACGTATGACGCAGAAGACGAAAATGAAAAAAGTCTAGTTTTATCCTTGAATTTTATGGGAAAGAATTTCTTATTCACGGGCGATGCAGACACCACTATAGAAAAGAAAATAATCAAGGATCATCCAAATTTAAAAACGGATATTTTAAAGATTGGACATCATGGTTCAAAAACTTCCTCATCATATGAATTTTTGAAACAACTTTCACCTGAAATGTGCGTTATTTCAGTTGGTCGAAACAATAAATATGGTCATCCAGATGATGAAGTGCTAAATCGGTTAAAAAAACTAAACTTAAAATATAGAAGGACGGATTTGGAAGGAACGATAACATATAAAACATTTTTTAATCGTCCTTTAGATGATTTATAGAGGAAAAAAACTTATAATAATTTATATGATATATGTGTTTTTCTCCTCCCAATCAAGAATGCTCAAAGGGCCACTTCAAAGAAAAATTAAAGAAGTTTTGCCCGAACATGATGATTTGAATTATGTAAAAGTTGATATGTCCACATCAAAAATGTTGGGCTTGTCGAATGAATGCTTATCTTTGCCATTGGGATATGAGAAAAAGGCAGTTATCGCTGAAAATTTTCATTATTTGGCAAAAAGCAAAACAAAAAAGAAATTGCTGTCAGGCGACGATGATACTTCTTTGCTTGATTTCTTTAAAAAACCTGATCCATCAATCGAACTTTTTATATTGGTTTATGCTGATTCTCTCGATGAAAAGTCCATATATTATAAAGCCTTAAAAGAAGGAGAATGCTCTTTTTTTGGGATAGCCGCATTCGATGAAAGCGATTGGCAAAAGTTCATCCCTCAATTTTTCGAGAAAAGAGGAAACAAGATAGCTCAAGATGCTACAACTGAACTCTTGGAACGTATTGGCGGAGATTATTCTTTATTCATCCAGGAGGGAAATAAATTATTAACTTACGCTAACGGCCAACCGATAACTTTAGAAATGGTCAAAATGATGGTTTCGGCTCCTCTTGAAGATGATATTTTCGTCCTTTCAAATGCTCTGACAAAAGGCGATAAACAACAAGCTATGCACGTTTTTAAAGACATGCAAGTTAAGGGAAGTTCTGGTGGAGCTATCCCTTTAATGAACATGCTTTCCAATCAATTTATTTTTCTTGACCAAGTTAAATATTTATATAACCGTGGATATGAAGTCTTCGACATTGCCACAAAATTGAATTGCTCGCCAGGGAGAGTTAAAGCATCTCTTTATAATGTTAAAAAGATGTCTGCTTCCTGTTTGCATAAGGCAATCAATCAGCTTTATTATTACCAATCAAGTGTTTTTCAAGGGAAAATGACAGATAAACTTGCCTTTGAATTATTTTTGGCGAATTTTGAATTATGAAAATTGTTCTAATCTCTGATACGCATGGTAGTTTTTATGAACTAAAAAAGGTTGCCATGATTGAAAATGGGGCTGATCTTTATCTTCATGCAGGAGATGTTGAATCCTTTTCTAATGAAGATATCTCGCCTTTCGCGGCAGTTAAAGGAAATTGCGATTATTATTCGCCATCTTTCCCAATCGAAAGAAGAATTAGTACTCCATATGGCACTTTGCTAATTAGACATCATCCGGTCATTCTAGAAAACGACTTGGAAGAAATGTACAAAGAAGGAATAAGAATTTTCATTCATGGTCATACGCACATAAAGGAAAATAAAAAATACAAAGACATGTATATAATTTGCCCTGGGTCTTTGTGCAGGCCAAGAGATGATTACGCTTCGTATGCTGTAATTGATGTAGAAAAAGGAAAAGTAGAAGTAAGATTCAAAAAGATATAAAAAATCCTCGAATTAACGAGGATTTTTATTCTTCAATTATAAATTATAAAGAAGCGAGTTCGCCTTGGAGATGAGCTTTCTTGCGGTTTGCGGAATTTGTAGAAATGATTCCGTCTTGAGCAAGTTTATCAAGAAGGGAGATAGCCTTGTTGACTTCAGCTGTTGCAAGTTCTTTGTTTTTTGCGGCAATTGCAGTTTCGGCTTTCTTGATTTGTCCACGTGTTTCGCTCTTGCGGGCAGAATGATGGGCATTGTTTCTTTCGCCAATGTCAATGCGTTTGATTTGTGATTTAATGTTTGCCATATATCTTTTTAATCCTTTTCGACTTATGCGTTCTCGATTTTACATTTAATATAAAATTAAAACAACTATTTTTCGTTATTTTTGACACTTTCTTTCGATAAATTATCAATATCAATGATTTCTTTGGTGAAATCTAAAACCGTAAGAAGAGTTCCATACTTCTCAGTCGGTATAGATATTTTAAAGATAGAATTGAGTTCTTGAACCATCGTAACATAACTCATCGAATCGCCTCCAAGATCCTCTCCCCATGAAGAAGTGTCGTCAATTTTATATTCTGGTAAGTAAAGAATCTTTGAAAATAATTTACGCACTTTGTTAGAAATTTCCTTAACCTTTTCTTTATCATATCCTTCGAGGGAGGCGGATTGCTTATGCAATGACTCACCATCAAAAGTTATGAAATCTTGTGGATTTTTTTCTAATTCTTTCTTTAATGCAAAACGTTTTACTTTCATGTTGTTTGCAATTGGAAGATTCTTTTTATATATATAAGCGTTAGAAATTCTCTTTTCATTAGAAAGGGTTGAATTGATTGAATCGATGTCTTTCTTTATTTCTGGGATATCGTCATTGCTAACATTATTTTCTAAAACTACAACCAATATTATCTTTTCGACATTGTCAGAGTTCACGCCAAATACAACAAGGTTATTTACGTGTTTAACATCACGGAAGTAGCTTTCAATCTCATCTGGATAAACGTTTTCGCCATTTGAAGATATAATCGTATCTTTTATGCGGCCTTTAATGTAATAACGGCCTGAATTATCGACTGTTGCAATGTCACCAGTATGGAAGAAACCATTATCTAATTCGGTGGACTTTCTTACACCGTTGATTATCTCTTCAGTATGAATAATGCTAGATTTTATGCATAATTCTCCTTCGTTTGGATGAGAAGGATCTGTTGGAATGATTTTATATTCAATGCCAGAGAAAGGCTTGCCGATTGAACCAAGCAGACGAACATTGACTTTCTCGGATTGCTCAACGCTTGTGACACCGATTTCCGTCATTCCGTAACCATTGTTTAAAGGATATTTCAAACCGTTGATTAAAGCTGAAGTTTTTGGAAGTAAATAGCCTCCTCCCGAAATGCAAAATTCTACCTGATTCCCTAAAACTTTTTTTCTTAATGCACGATTAAAGAAAGATGTGGCGGCAAAACCGGCTTCTTCACGGGAGATTTTGCTATTATTAAAATCAAGCATTTTTTTGATAAGATCTTGTTTTGATGGGCTTTGTAAAGAAACGGTGCGTTGTAGCGCTTGTGCCACGCCATCCCAGAACATAGGAACCGAGAAAACATGCGTACATTGGCCTTTTTTAACGGCCTTTAACAAGTCGGAAGAAGCAATGCTATTGGGGTAGACTAAAGTTTTCCCATAAAAAGAAAACCATAAAAATACCGCAACAAAGCCAAAAATATGATGAAAAGGAATCATTGCTAAGATATTAATCTTACCTGGATGCATCAAAGAATTTCCCTTTTCAGGTATGTTTGCAGCCGCAGCAATCTGGTAGCAAAGATTTTTCCCTTTCATCACCATCATTTTGATGTTTCCTGTCGTGCCTGATGAACAAAAAAGAACTTCATCGGCCCAAGAAGGAGTAAATAACCTGTCTTCATCGGAGTTTCTTACATTATTTAAGCGAAAAGATGGAACTGAATATGGGATTTCTTCATTAACGATAATCGCTTTAGCTTTCGAGTCCTTTAAAAGATTTTCTGTATTTTCATGTTGAAGATTTGCGGCAATAAGCAACACAGGGTGGCCAGTCATTAAAATAGACCAGAACATTAATGGCCAAGTAGGACTGTTTTTCAATTTCAAAGCCACGATAGAGCCGGCAGGAATGCCAGATAACATGGTTGAAAGCCGCTTTGCTAAAAACCATACGTTGTCTTTGTATTTTGCATATGTGTAGGACCTTTTTTTATCATCTTCATCAAAGTATATGCAGCATTTTTTATCCGCATGCACTGATGTGAAAGTCTCGAATATGTCTTTTAAAGTCAATGACGTTTCCATCAAAGGCTTGTATTGATCGATGAATTTTTGACAATCTTTTTGACTATAATTACTCATGTTTTACCTCGCAAATTTTATTGTATCATTCATTAAAAGAAATTATCGACAAAAATAGTTTATAATAATCGGGAAGAAAGTTTTCTAAGGAGGAATTGATGTGAAATATAGTTATGAAAAAGATGTAAAGGTTCTTTTCTTAGGAACGCCCGACATTGCCGTTAAGCCTCTTTTGGGTTTGCTCGAAGCGGGTTTTAATGTGGTAGGAGTCGTTTGCCAAGAAGACAAGATCAGCGGAAGGGGCCATGGGCAAATTGAAATGCCGCCTGTTAAAAAAATGGCCTTAAAAGCAAATTTGCCAGTTTTTCAACCACATAGAATAAAAAACGATTTTGAATTTGCAAAAAAACTAGATTTTGACGTGATTGTTTGCATGGCTTATGGCCAAATTGTTCCGATGGAGTTCGTTGCATTGGCTCCAAAAGGCGCCATAAATCTTCATGGTTCGTTATTACCAAAACTAAGAGGAGCAGCCCCAATTCAACGTTCAATAATGAATGGTGATAAAGAAACTGGCGTGACCCTTATGGAAATGGCTGAGAAAATGGATGCGGGAAAAATGTTCGATAAACGCTCAATTTCTATTTTAGAAGAAGACAATTATTCGACATTAATGGCAAAACTTGGCGATTTGGCTAAACAAATGATAATCGAAGATCTTTTGCCATACGTTAACGATGAACTTCCTGGAATCTCTCAAAATGAAGGAGAAGTTACTTTCGCAAAGAAAATTCTTCAAGAAGATGAGCACCTTCCTTTAAATCTTACTTCCGCAGAGATGAATAGATACATTCGTGGCTTGGCTGATAAACCTGGGGCATATGTGATTTTTAGAGACAAAAAGTTAAAAATCTACTCTTCGGAGATTTCAACGAATGTTTCCGTTGATGCCGGTTTGATAAAATGTGTCAAAGGAAAAATGTATTTAGGCACAAACGATGGTGCTCTCTTACTTAAAGATGTTCAATATGAAGGGAAAAAACGCCTGGACGCATCTTCTTTTGCGAATGGCGCAAGAATACTTTCAAACGGTGAAAAAGTAGACTAAATGAGCGATAAAAAGAAAGAAAAACTCTCATTATCCGTCCACCAATTGGTAGATTTTCTTTTGCGCGAAGGAGACATAGATAACCGAATTTACAACCAAGAAACGATGCAACTTGGTTCGAAGATCCATTCATCTTTTCAAAAAAGCCAAGGAAATACCTACCTTTCGGAAGTTTTTTTGCAAGATGAAATAGAAACAGACGATTATATTGTTTCTCTTGAAGGAAGGGCTGATGGCATCATAGTAGGCGATGCCAACCCAATTATCGATGAAATTAAATCGACAGTTTCTCCTTTAGAGGAATTTTATGAAACTCAAAAAGAATGGCATTATGGCCAGGCGAAATGTTATGCATACATGTACATAAAGCGCGAAGGATTGGCACGTTGCAATATTCGTTTGACTTACATTTCCCAGCTTGATTTCGATTCTCGTTTAATTAAAGAGAAATGTTTCACTTTTGAAGAACTTGAAACTTACGTTAAAGATTTAGTCAAGAAGTACTTAGATTTTTTAAAAAAAGAAAAGGCTCATTTTATCGAAAGAAATATTTCGGCCGATAAACTTCCTTTTCCTTATGAGAATTTTCGAAACGGTCAAAGAGAAGTGGCCAAATATGTTTATTCTGTTTCCAAAAAAGGTGGCATTTTCTTCTTTGAAGCACCTACAGGTATCGGAAAAACGATTTCAGCCTTATACCCTGCAATAAAAACCTTTTCCAAGACGAATAACGCAAAAATCTTTTATTTAACGGCCAAAACATCGGGAAGAAAATCCTGCTATGATGCGTTAAGTGCTTGTTATGAAAAAGGACTCAAAGGCAGGGATTCTTTGCTTGTCGCAAAGGAAAAGATATGCTTTTCACCAGGGAAAAATTGCAATCCTGACGAATGTCCATTTACAAAAAACTATTACAGCAAATTACGTGAAATTGTCGCGAAAGAATCTAAGGAAAACAATCGTTATAATCAAGAAACGATTACTAAAATCGCCGAAGAATACCAAATATGCCCTTTTGAACTTCAGTTGGACCTTTCACTATTGAGTGATGTTATCATTTGCGATTATAACTACTTTTTCGATCCTTTGGTTAAATTGGAAAGGTATTTCTCAGAGGAGGTTGATTCCTCAAAATATGTAGTTCTTATCGATGAAGCTCATAACTTAAATACGAGGGCTCGTGATATGTTTAGCGAATCACTTTCGCTTAAAGAGTTGAAAAAAGCGAGAGAGGACTTAGTTGGCTCTCCTTTTAAAAAGGTTAAAAACTCTCTTAATAAGCTGATCAAAAGTCTAACTGAGTTGGAAAAAGAGGGGGATTTCAACGTATATGAAAAAATCGATGAAAATATCGATAAATACTTAAATAGATTTAATGAAGCCACTAAAAGCAAAGAAAAAGAAGAAAGTAAC
>CAVHQU010000010.1:0-48560 GCA_963638555.1 bacterium
TATGCAATTACTTCTAGATGATTCATCAAAAATTGAATTTGAAAAATCAATGAATAAAGAAATAAAAAAATTAAAAATTAAAATTGAGTCGCTAGATTTCAACTTAATTCTTAAGAAGATGGGCCTTTTAGTATGACAAAAATAAAAATTTTTTGTGTTGGTCACTTTTCATATTGAAATCAGGCACTTTCGACGTGTTCCCAACAAAAATCTTAAATAGGCGGCTAGACGATAAAACCACGATTATTTGAAACTTAAGCAAAAAAATGTTTTAAACCAACTCAAACTGGTCCTCTGTTTAGTTGTATTTCTAAATGAAATCATGGTTTTTTGGATCTTAAATTAGACAAAGTTTTATCAAAAATTCTTTCTCGTACGAATATATTGCCCCTATATGTCAAGTAGATATGCTGGAAATGGATACGCTTTTAACTAATGGTCTTTTCTCTTTGATGACATATAAAATCCACTAGAAATGATGCTAAAGGCGATTTGCAATTAAACACCTAGCGACTAGTGTAATTTTATTTAGCAATTTCATGATGATGTGATTTTTAGATGATTAATCTTGATTTGGACAAGAAAACAACTTGCCAGGAAATAAAATTACGATATTTTTACACTTAAAAATTATGTATAATTATGATTGTTGTTATAACAAGAATAGTTT
Source organism: bacterium (assembly GCA_963638555.1). Taxonomy (GTDB): domain Bacteria; phylum Bacillota_I; class Bacilli_A; order RFN20; family CAG-826; genus UBA4951. The sequence goes on from CAVHQU010000010.1 coordinate 671, forward strand.
TTATGGATACTAAAGTCTCTAAAACATTAAAGTCTTTTGCTGAACTAGTGGAGAACTCTAACAAAGTTTCTTCAGCTGAAGTTGTTTCTTTTCTTGATGAAATCGCAGAAGAGCTCAATCTTCAGCATGTGTATGTTTGTGAGCTAACTGGTGCTAAAAACCATTATATGTACCCATATGTTTCCCATGGGCCGCATTTCAACACGATGTGTTATAACGTTATCGTCATGCAAGATTCGGATGTTCATAATTTCTACAATATCTTTAAAGATAACGGCTTATATATTTTCGATGATCAGATTTCAATGAAAAAGAATGCGACTGCCGTAGGCAATTTAGCCTATGGGTATATCGAAAATGATACATGTATCGGCTTTGTCTCCTTTCAACCTAAAGAAGATGATGAAAATAGAATATGGAGTGATGAAGAAAAAGAAATAATCACCCATGCCGCTCTTCTTTTGAAACCTCTTGTCACCGAAAGGCAAGTTAGCGATAGACTCGCTTATCAAACGGAGATTGATAACACATCAATTGGTGTATTTTGGTATTACCCTAAGCTTAAACTCATAATCATCCCCGAAAAGACGATGGATAAGTTCTCAATTGAAAACTTCGTATATCGCGACGCGCCAGATTCTTTTGCAAAAGATTTAGCTTCCAGCAACTTCGTTTCTCAAGTGAATGAAGCGTTTAATTCCATCGATAAAGATACACGTACTGCCTATATTAGCTTTGAATCACAAAAGGACGAAAAAATCTATTACCATATTGCCTTAACCGCAAATAGAGAAGGAATAGATGGTGAGCCTTTCGAAATAATGGGCATGTTAGAAAAGATCAATCAAAGCCAAAAAGAATATGAAGAAAGAGCTGATATCCTAAAGAGTTACGATAAATTCAAAGAAACCATTTCTGATACGAACCGTATTGAATGCTATGCAAACATTCTCTCTGGCAAGATGACTCTTTTCAAGACCGATAATGTATTCCGCGATTGCTTTGCCAAATCAAAACATTACGACGATTTTATCTACCTCATGTGTGAAAGATTTGTTGCCCCTGAAAGCAAAGATTCCTTCTTAAAGACGTTATGCTCAGCAAATCTTAGAGAAACGCTTGGCAAAAACAAACGTTCAATATCTTTGGCTAGTAATTTCATAATTGATGGAGAAACAAGACGTTTAGAGACTGTTGTCATCATGAATAGTACCTCCATCTATGACTATACAAAAGATGTCATGATATTCTTTAGAGATATCACCTATGCCGAATCATTAAACTATGATCGCCTTACGGGCTTATTAACCATGTCTCATTTTCTAACGAAGATGAAGGAAAAACAGACATATGTCCTCAAAATGAAGAAAGAAACAAACGATGTGGTTATCTATTACGATTTCGTTCAATTCAAATTCTTCAACCTTGAATATGGTGTTTCATCAGGAGATAATGCCCTAAAGAGATTTGCGGAAGTTCTTCGTGAAAACTATCCTGAAGCGTATATCTCTCGTTTTGCCGATGACCATTTTGTCGTATTGGATGAAGAAGAGGGCGCAAGAGAGAATGCCATAAACAAGGTTGAAAAGACCATAAGCGCTTCTCAAACAATGAATGATAAATTCCAAATTGGCGTCAAAGCCGGTATCTATTATCCAGATATCAACATTGAACCTGCAATAATTGTTGATTATGCCCAATTGGCTTGCCAAGATGCTAAAACAGATCCGCATGTTTCCTATCGTGTGTATGATGAGAAGTTAAAACTCAAGAGCGAAAGAAGAAAATATGTCGTTGAACATATTGATGAAGCAATAGAAAACGAATGGATCAAAATCTATTACCAGCCTGTTGTTTCAGCAAAAGACTTATCTCTTGCCGCAATGGAAGCATTAACTAGATGGATTGATCCTAAATACGGTTTCCTTTCACCTGCTGATTTCATCTCGGCATTAGAAGAAAGCAATCTCATATACAAACTAGATACATACGTAGTTAGTCAAATTTGCAAAAAACTTCGTTCTGAAATCGATCTTGGACATAAAGTCGTTCCTATTTCTTTCAACTTATCTAGAAATGATTTCTTATCTTGCAAACCATTCGAAGAAGTGGAAAAAGCAATACAAGAGTACAATATTTCCCGCAATTTAGTATGTATCGAAATAACCGAATCAGTCACGATGGATAGTCCTGAATTGATTCATAAAGCAGCTGACCAGTTTAGAGACAATGGTTATGAAGTCTGGATGGATGATTTTGGCTCAGGCTATTCATCTTTGAACGTCTTGAAAGATTTCTCTTTCGATGAAATCAAAGTAGACATGGCTTTCTTACGTTCATTCAACGATAAATCAAAAATCATCGTTAATTACATTATTGCGATGGCGAAAAAACTTGGCATCCGCACCTTAACCGAAGGAGTTGAAACAAAAGAGCATGTTGATTTCCTTCGCTTGATCGGTTGTGAAAGATTGCAAGGCTATTATTTTTCTAAACCTCTGCCATATGAGGAATTAATGAAGGTTCTTGAAGAGAAGCAAATTAAACTTTAAAAAAGAAAACAGCTACATGGTGTAGCTGTTTTTTACTATTTACTTTCAAGAGTGCCTTTAAATTTATTCAAGAACGTATCGTCTTCTTTTAATTCTCGATGCTCTGATTCCGCCTTAGAAACAGCCTTTTCTTCTAACATATACGAAGAGATTTTCTCATCTAATTTCTTGCCATCTTCCTCGTACGTATCTAAATAGTTGTGGTATTCGCCATTCTCTTTATAACCAAGAACTTTATCTACGACAACGTTGCCACCTGCTTTAAAAATATTCTTTTCAACCATAGGAGAGTAAGATTCCATAAGTTCTTTGATTAGCATCTTTGTTTTTTGCCTCTGAGAACCGCCTGATCCATTATCGCAAACGGAACAGTTTTCCGTGAAACGGCAAGCACATTGAATAAAAGTCAATTTATTAAATTTTTTCCAGTCTAGGATACTTTGTTCTCTAATCAAATACATAGGCCTAATTATTTCCATACCTTGATAATGATCTGAATGCAATTTAGGCAACATAGTTTGGAATGAACCGGAATTGAGCATATTCATTAATGTCGTTTCAATGACGTCATCGTAGTGGTGGCCTAGAGCAATTTTGTTGCAGCCTAAGCTCTTAGCAATACGGTAGAGAGCCCCTCTTCTCATTTTTGCGCATAGATAACATGGTGATTCTGATGTGGAATTGGCTATATCAAAGATATCCGTCTCAACTATCCTTGCTGGAATCTCTAATATTTGAAGATTGTTTTTGATGATTTGAAGGTTCAATTCGTTGTATCCAGGATTCATGACAAGGAATTCAACATCAAAGGGGACACTCGAATATTTTTTTAAGTGTTTAAATAGAAGCGCCATTAACATTGAATCTTTGCCACCAGAGATGCAAACGCATACCTTATCGTGCGGCAAAACGAGTTTATATTCACCTAATGCGGCGATAAACTTTCTCCATATTTCATATTTGAATTCGATATCAAGAGAACGCTCGATTGCCTCAACTCTTGAAAAAGTTCTTTCTTTCTTACTTGCCATAACGACTCCTTAACACATTTATCAACGTATCAATTTCTTCTTTTGTATTCATTTCCGACAAAGATATTCTAAAACTTGTTAATGCTCTTTGCTTGTTATGATATATGGCATTAATTGTCTTAGATGGCGTTTGAGGAACGCTACAAGCACTCTTTTGTGAGATACATATATCGTTTTCCGATAAGAATCTAACCATTTCCCCGCCAGGTACGCCATCCATTGAGAAATTATTGATGTATGGGTTGCCTGAAAAAGAGTTGAGACATATGCCATTTATCTTAGAAAGTTCATCTCTTAGATATGAAGATAGACCAGACACATATGCGTAATTGCTTTCTTCCTGGGTGAGAACAAGTTCCAAGGCTTTAACTAATGAAGCAAATAAACCCAACGGGAAAGAACCGCTACGGTATTGGCTTTCTGATTTGCCACCATGAAGTAGGGGTGTAAGAATGATATCCTTTCTCTTTAAAAGAATGCCTGTGCCTGTAAGCCCACCGAATTTATGGCCGCTAAAGGAAATCATATCGATGCCATTTAAATCTAACTTGATCTTGCCTATTGCTTGAGTTGCATCTAATAGCAAGCGGCAATTGGTACCTTTTAAGACTTCTTGAACCTCATGATAATCTTGAATAACTCCAACTTCGGATTCAACTAGCGATAAGCAAAGTAAGAGACATTCATCGTTTAATTTAGCTTTTAACGTATCGATTGATAATTTTCCTTCAGAAGTAGTTGGAATCAAAGAAACTATGCACCCCTTATCTTTTAGATATGCAAGGGCCGCATTCGTGGATGAATGTTCAAATTCGGATGATAGAAAGACATTGCCAAATCCGGAATATGATTCATATATGCCTTTAATTGCTAAATTGTTAGATTCGGTCGCACTAGAGGTGAAAATCAAATCATATTCATTAGGATCAAGATTAAATAATTCAAAGACTTTTGCTTGCAATTCTAGATATTTCTTATGAGCATTTATCCCAGCCTTATGAAGAGAATTGGAGTTACCCATATATTCTTTTTCAGTTCTGATGAGTTCATCTAAGACTTCATCTTTGACTGGCCTATTTGCTGCATTGTCAAAATAAATCATAACGGCTAGATTTTAGCATAAAAAAAGAGGCTATAAGTAAACTTATAACCTCATTAAGATGTTTTCTTGCTTATTTAACTAAGGAAACAACACCAGCGCCAGTGGATAAAACTCCGCCAACTCCGCCGAATACACCTGCTAAGATAGCACCAATGCCTAAGGAATAGGTATAGCCTAAGGAAGCGTCACCTGCGGATTTGAAAGAGCAAAGTTGAACGCTGAAGAAGGCCATAACGGCGCCAGCGATCATTGCTAAGCCGCCTACAGCAAGAAGGAATTTTCCAAATTTACCTTTGGAAAGGGCGCCTAAGATTGCCAAGAGAGCACCAGCAGCTAAAAGGATGAATAAGATAAGAATGCCAACTTTCATGCTGATTGTAAGTTTGCCATCAGAGCTACCGTCAGCTAAAGTTGCCCATGCTGGAGTGTCATCTCCTGCTTTAGAACCAAAGGCTCCAACGAATCCTGTCATGGTTGCTAATTCACCTGTTTTGCCAAGTAATTTACCAGTTAAGGTGATGAAGTTCATAAAGCCCATACATACGGCTGCAATGCCAAATAAAGCACCGATAAAGCCAATGAAACTAGCCATCTTTGAACTCTTTTTTGATTTTTTCATATGTTTTTCTCCTCTCAAAATCTAGAGAGATTTTAACACTAAATGAAACAAGTGTTAATTGAATAAAGGGAGATATTTGTTATATAACTCGTCTGAATTTGTGACGAATATAAGCTTTAATGATGAATAAGTGGTTCTAAGATATGACTTACAAATTCTTAGAAGATGTTCAATCTCGCTGCTTTCTCTATCAAACAGAGGAATAACGACCATCTTGCCTCTTAACGTTTTGAATTCTTTGAAACAATCTAAAATGGTTGATGAGAATGATCTAATATCATCTTCAGTCTCTAGTTTATCTTTAAAAGATACATGGATGATTTTCTTATATGGTAAAGCGTAGCCATCTGTAACGTGTTTCTCCCACGCTTCAATCGAATGGTTTTGACTTGCTATCTCACTTAAAAGATCCTTTCTTATTTCCAAACCGCCATGAAAGACAATATCGTCATTGATATTTTTTCTCATGACATCTTGTGGAGCAAAAAGATCATACAAAGACATGTTTAGCAAAATATCCGCGTCAATGCTTAATGGATCATGCTTGATAAAGGCGATTCCATCGTTAAAATCTAACTTTTTTGGAGAAATGCACTCAATTCTAGCATTCATTCCTTTGATGAAAGATTGTTCTGACTTGAAGAAATCTTTATCTAAATCGTTAGGCAAAGTAACGTTCATTAGTAAGCGTATTGTTTCTTCTTTGTTTGGAAAAAGATTCTTGTAGTCTTTCTCAAATCCATTATATTTAGCAAGATAATCAATTAAAGAGTCTTCATTCATAAGCCTTAATATTCTTTTATATTTTGCAATATTTATCAAGAAACATTCTTGTTTAGATGGGCCACATTAATTAAAATTTAGACGTTATGACGAGTCTTGAAATTGTAATGCTGTTCCTTTCTCTTGGAATATGTGGCGTCTCTGACTATTTTATTTGCTTAGCCACTAATTGGTATTTCTTCTGGATTGGCATATTGATGTTGCCAATCGTTTATTTCCTTCTTTTCTGGATGTGGGTCATATTTTTATCCATTTGGGGTCTTTTCTTTAACAAGAAGAAGGAAATCAAGAAATTCTCTAGATTTTATTATCACATTATCAGGGTTACGGATACGACTGCCCTACATATTTTCAGAGTTTCTTGGAAAATGAACGGATTTGAGAAGATGCCTAAGAATCATGACTATGTTATGGTTTGCAATCACATATCAAACTTTGATCAGATGATTCTTATTGCCGCGATGAAAAAAGAAAACCAGCCTATGGCATGGGTGTCTAAGCCCGAAAATATGAATTTCCCGATCGCGGGGCCATTCATCCATCATGCTGGATATATCGCTATAGATAGAGAGAATCCAATCAATGGCGTTAAAGCCATCAAAAAAGGCGTTGAATATCTTAAAACAAATCAATGTGCCGTAGGCATTTGCCCAGAAGGGACAAGAAACAAAACAGATCAACCATTGTTAGAATTCCATGCAGGATCGTTTAAACTAGCCACATGGGCTAACGTTCCAATTGCCGTTGTATGTTTGAAAAACACAAAGGAAATCAAGAAACGCATACCTTGGAGGCATTGCAAGACTGAAGTGGATTTAGTTGACGTTATCTATCCTAAGGAATATGAAGGAAAGAGCACAAGCGAAATCTCCTCTCGAGCTAGAGAAGCAATACTTAAGGATTTAGAAAGGAAATAATGCCATGAATTATTTGTTTTATAACGATTTAGCATTCGCGGGTAAATTAAAAGAAAATATCCCTGCGATAAAAGAAGAACTTCAAAAAGCTTTAGGTGAAGAGGTAAAAGAGACCTCGTTAATCGATAACGATTTGAACTCAATAATTAAAATCTTAACAAGCAAGGACAAGGTTATCTTTATTGGCGGGGATGGCACTCTCAACCACCAAATAAACACCCTACCGGTTGATGAAGAATTGCCATGCGATTTTTATCTTTACCCATACGGAACTGGGAATGATTTCCTAAATGACGTCAAAGACAAGCAAGACCCTAAGACTCATCTAGTCAAACTCAATGAATATCTATCCAACCTTCCGTATGTCGAAGTTAAAGGCAAAACATATCGTTTCATTAACGGAATTGGCTATGGAATCGATGGTGAATGTTGCAAAAAAGCCGAAGAACTTAAAGCCAAAGGCAAGAAAGATTTAAATTATGGAAAGATAACAATTGGCCTTCTTTTTAAAGGATACGTTGCTCCAATTGCTAAAGTTAAAGTGGACGGAAAAGAAGAGCTTACCTTCAAGAAAACCTACATTTCAGCCGCGATGAATGGCAAATATTATGGTGGGGGAATGATGGTCGCACCTTCTCAAGAAAGAGGCTCGAATCTTCTTACATCCGTTGTAATCCACGGTAAAGGAAAACTTGGAACGTTAATCATGTTCCCGGGCATTTTTAAAGGAACACACGTAAAGAAAGTTAAGAATGTATCCATCATTCAAGGGAAAACAATTGAAGTGTCTTTCTCTCGCCCAACGGCATTACAAATTGATGGCGAAGTCGTAAGTGACGTTACCTCATATAAAGCGTATATTAAATAGGTTCGAAAAGAGGAATTAATATGTCAGAAGAAACAACAAAATACATACCATATGAAAAACGTGAGGGAGATGAATCAATCGTCTATTTCACGAGAGACTTATCCGCAAACGGTCTTAAGAAAGCCTATGATAAAGTCAAAGGAGTCTTAAAAGGCAAGATTGCAATAAAACTTCATACAGGAGAGCCACACGGCCCAAACATTTTGCCACGTGAATGGGTTAAAGGTTTGATACAAGATGAGCTTCCTGATGCAACGATCGTTGAAACAAACACCTACTATGAAGGTTCACGTTATACCAGCGAAGAACATCGCAAAACCCTTCAAACAAATGGCTGGACATTCTGCAAAGTCGATATCATGGATGAAGAAGGCACAAGCAAATTACCAGTAAAAGGCGGCAATCACTTTACATATATGTCTGTTGGTTCCCATATGACAAACTACGATTCATTGTTGGTCTTAACGCATTTCAAAGGTCACACAATGGGTGGTTTTGGCGGATCAAACAAGAATATTGGCATCGGTTGCGCGGACGGAAGAATTGGCAAGGCGATGATTCATACAAGAAATGGCAGTTCGAATATGTGGTCGATTGCCGAAGAAGAACTCATGGAGAAAATCACCGAATCCACTAAAGCTACAATTGGATATTTCGGAGAAAATGTCGCCTATGTCAACGTCATGAGAAATATGTCTGTCGATTGCGATTGTGCTGGTGTCGATGCGGCTCCGGTTGTTACTCCAAACGTTGGAATTCTCGCTTCACTAGATATTTGTGCAATTGATACTGCTTGCATTGATATAGTCTATGCCATGAAAGAAGAAGAGCATCACGATCTTGTCGAAAGAATCGAAACAAGAAAAGGCCTTCGCCAATTAACCTATATGAATGAGATGGGCATGGGCAATATGAAATACATCCTCATTGATTTAGATAATGATGAGAAACGTATCCTTGCTAAAGATTGCGTCAAAGACTTAAAACCATTTGAAGAATAAGAATTAAAATAAAAAGAGACGACCCGTGCGGTCGTCTTTTCTTAATTTAAGTGATTCTTTTCCAAATAATGCTTCGCGTAAGAACATGAAGCAGTTACTTTGTAACCTTTCTCTTTTGCAATACTTAGAACTTTCTCCACGAGTTTTCTTGCAATTCCTTGTCCTTGTAGGGATGGAGAAACAACGGTATGCGTTATTTCAATCGTGTTTTCACTAGTCTTAGGGAAATCGATTTCGGCTAACACCTCATCGTTTTCATTAAGAAGGAGATATTTATCATCGAATAATTGCTCTTTCATTAGTTATGTTCCGTGATTCTAATTGTTGCCTCAGTTGAAGAAAGAGAGGTTACTTCAACTTTGTAATTGAGCTTATTGCCATTGTTAAGGTGACTGCTATTAGCGAAATATTTTGTATATTTGCTAGAAACGGATGAATCGATCAAAGAGAATTCATCTCCTTCATGGAATAAGTCAGAATCCATAGAGAAGTTGCTTGTCGTGAAGGAAGAACCTTTTGCGGATATTAATGATAAAGAATCGTATCCTTTTCCAGAACATACTTCCAAATCCTTATCTTCACCATTACCACAAGCGACATATGGATAATATGAATCTGTATACAACTTACCATCCGTTACATCTGAATCGCTGTAATATGATGTCGCCTTTCCGCTTGAATAGGAAACTTTCGCTAAACGGTTATCAACGTGCCACATTCTAACGCCCGCTTCATCATAGCCAGTTTGACCCATGCTTGCACGTCCTGGGTAAGCCGTTTCAGAATCGAGCTCATTCAAGCCTGTTGGAGTGAATAGTTCAATCAAGACGTATTCATCGAAAGCTGTGCCATTCCAGCCATCAGGATCGGCAATAAGGATGCAATCGCCTGAAGATTCGAATGAAGAAATTGTTACTTCGGCAGATCCATGAACATAATGAGGAGTGACCCAGTTATATTGCAATTTGTTGAATGCGTCATGATCCAAAACGTTATAGGCCATCATGATTTTGCCACCAGTGACTTCTTTTGTGCCACTATCGTCAGAATTGTAATAGTCATCCGCGCCAAGCATATGGCCAAATTCATGAATTAAGGTATGAGAATCGATACCTGTATGGCTCTTTCTTGTTCCTGTGCCTTCATAGAAGAAATCGAGAGAAGCCCAGAAATATGAACATCCGACAGGGGAAGAAGTGCTAGCATCTGGGAAACTTCCTTCATAGGCATAGTTATCGGAATACACATCCCAATATCTATATGCCCAGTATGTGCTTGTTTTATCGTATGATGGGGTATATGTTTCAGCGTATATCATGATGATCGAATCAATATAGCCATCGCCATCTGTATCGAATTTCTTCGTGGAATCGTCACCATTTGCTTTCTTATATGCCTTAACGGCTTTTTTCATTGCGACTGCAGCAGGTTTTCCTGCATTGGAGTCTGTTTGTTTTTTGCCATATGAGTTATAGAAAGTTTGAGCGGATACATCCATGGAAACTGGATCCATATATGTGAAATCCAATTTAAGTTTGCCATAGGAAGATTTCTCATAGAATGAGCCTAAAGATTCCCAATAATTCGTATCTTCAGCGCTTCCACCGCACAAAGATTTGATTTCTTCCAATTCGATATCACTGAATGTTTTATCGGTGAAGGTGACAGGAATGACAAGTACTGGTTGAGTGCCTGTAGATGGCGTATTTGTATCCAAATCGGTCAATGCGACGTTTTTATTTGCCACATAATTGAAATCAACGTTTGAGTCTGAATAATTAGTATTCCACTCTCCATCACTTCTTGAAATGGATGAGGAAGATGAGCTTTCTTCTTTTGAAGATGAAGATTCGCTAGATTCCTTATTAGAACTTGATGAAGATGAAGTGCTTGAATCTGTGCTTGATTCTTCAATTGTGGAAGATCTAACGCTTCCATGAATGACATTCATGCAAGATGATAACAATATGATGCTTCCTAAGCTGAGTACGAGTAACGAATGTTTTTTCATATACGTGTCTCCTATTTTGTACGGGGTTTATTTTAACAAAATAAAACAAATGAGAAAGAAAAATAAACGTTCTCTTATCATATTAACTTGATATTAGGTAACAAAAAGAAACGATAGAAACCTATAAAACTAAAAAAATCTTATGTATGTAAATGTTCTTTTTAATGCTAAGAATATTGATTTTTGCTAGAATTTAAACAGAGGAGAGAATTATGATTAACTTCAATTCCGAAACAAATGTTTTTCATCTTTTTAATAAAGATGTCTCATACGTAATCCATTTAAATGGCTTCAACCGATTAGAAACCCTTTATTTTGGCCAACGTCTTAATGATACGAGCGATATTATCAAGAGTAGAGTCGTCTATCCAGATAACACATATTTAGATAAGAAGATGTCGATAATGACACCTGCTCCAGCTTATTTTTATCCCGAGACATTGCAAGAGATATCTTCCCATGGTCAAGCAGATAAAAGAGACGCCCCAATAATCATTCAACATGAAAATGGGTCATACCTGACGGATTTTGAATATGTTAAGCATAAAATCTACCATGGTATCAAACCTTTGGATTCTCTCCCTTCCTTAGATGCACCTCTTATTCGCGATGAGAATGTCTATAACAAAGAAAACGTTGATACCTTAGAGATCCTTCTAAAAGACATCACAGCAAATGTTTATCTAACTGAATATATCTCGATTTATCGCGATAAGAATATCATTGCTAAATCTTTCAAAATTGAAAACAAAGGCAAAAAGATTAAGTTATTACGCGCTCTCTCTCTTCAATTAGATCTTCCGACATCTGATTACTATCTCCATCATTTTTATGGCGCTTGGGCTAGAGAAAGAAATGAAGAAATTAACAAAATCCATGATGGTATTCAAGAAATTGGCTCAAATAGAGGAAAATCTTCCCATCAAGAAAACCCGTTCTTTTTCATTTCCAAAGAAAGAAACAACTATGAAAATGGTGAAGTATTCGGTTTTAACATTCTTTACTCGGGAAACTGGAAGATGAGAATGGAAAAGACAATGTATGGGACTCTTCATATAGTTTATGGCATTAATGATGAAGATTTTACATATTCTTTAGGAAGAAACGAATCTTTTATCACCCCACAAGCCGTTATTTCTTATTCTAAAGATGGAATAGACGAGATGTCTCAATCTTTCCATTCCTTGATAAAAGAAAACATTCAAACAGATAAAAAAGAGGGCAGACGTCCATTGATATTCAATTCGTGGGAGGGCTGTTTCTTTAATTTCAATACGGATTCTTTAATCGCCTATTCAAATGAAGCAAAGAAGATAGGTATCGATTTATTTGTCTTAGATGATGGCTGGTTTGGTCAAAGAGAGAATGATTCATCATCTTTAGGGGATTGGGAAGTAAATACTAAAAAGGTTGATCTTCATAAGTTTGTTGATCATTTAACATCCATCGGCTTAGATTTTGGCATTTGGTTTGAACCTGAAATGATTTCTTCAAACTCCAAACTCTTTAGCGAACATCCTGAATACGCTTTAGGGTATGAGGAAAACAAAGACTGGATGACATTGGAAAGGCATCAGTTATTGCTTGATTTTACGAATGATGAAGTGATTAATTGCATCTTCGATAAGATATGCAAAATCCTTGACGAGTATCCCGTTAAATACGTTAAGTGGGATCATAACCGCAATATGGCTGAGCATTTCTCAACGCATTTGGATAATGAAAAACAAGGCGAAGTCTATCATCGTATGACTCTTGGTTATTACAAGCTATTAAACAAACTTCGCATCAGATATCCTGACATATTCTTTGAGGGATGTTCAGCTGGCGGAGCTAGATTCGATTTAGGAACCCTTTATTATGTTCCACAAATCTGGACATCAGACGAAACCGATGGTGCTTCAAGGGCTGAAATTCAATATTTCACCTCTTTAGGCTATCCACTTTCAAACATCTCTTCTCACGTTTCTGCTTCTCTTCAAACCTCATACAAAACAAAAGTAGACGTGGCTTTATTTGGCACATATGGCTATGAGATGAATCCAACATTGTTGAATGAGAATGATTTGGCAACTCTTAATGTCGGAACTGATATTTTCAAGAAATACCATAATGAAATAATAATGAATGGCACCTTATATCATCTATCATCCCCTCATGATGAAGATCAAATGTCTTTGATGTCCGTTTCAAAAGATAAGAGCAAGGCTTTAGCCATTTTCTTCGAAAGGAGCAATCACACTTGGCATCTTGATTATTGGAAACTTAAGGGTCTTGATCCAAAAAAGAGATACATGGTTAACCTTGATGGGGAAGACAAAGGAACATATTCAGGTGAGTATCTTATGAAAGCAGGATATTTCTTGATGGATTTCTTCAAAAGACAAAACAAAACCCATTTGCTTTTCTTAAAAGAAACAAATTATTGATTATTTGGAAGATGTTGATTCATCTTCCTTTTTCTTAAAGATTTTGTTTTCGATTCTTGGATAGAAAATAACAAGCGGGAAGAAACCTGCAATAGAAACGATAGAAACGACTATACCAGTTGTTAATCCTTTATCGTTATAGACGATTTTGATTGAATGGGTGCCCTCTTCAACGCCATCTAACGATATTGCCGTAAAGATATCAAAACGAGTAAGGGTTTCCTTCTTTTCGCCATCGAGGTATATAGAAAAATTATTATCGAATGGCAAGGTGAATAAGAATTCTTTGTTATTGCCAGTTAAGGCAAATTCACCTTCCCATGTAACGGAAGATATTCCGCTAGTTTGCTTTAAATTGTTGGCTCCACCTTTCTTTATTGTGGCTAGATATTCTTGCAAGGTTGATAAATCCTCGTAATAGACTTCAGGATTAAGAACAACTGTCTTTTCTGAAGAATCGTTATAAGCAATTTCTAATCTGTGTGTCGATCCAACTTCAGCATTAAAGGAATGAATGCCTGCATGCCAATAGTTTCTTATCGTGATAGGCTTTCCATCCAAATAGAAATAGAAGCCGCTAGTTTCAGATTGCTCGTGGATATATAAGGTGTTATTTTCCGCGTCTTCAGGAATTGTGAAGGTGTATGTTAATCTTGCGCCTTTCTTTAAAAGATATGTAGTCCTGCCAAATTCATCAACATTCTTTAATTCGGCGTAGTCATTCCTGGTTTTCAATGTTGTTTCAATCTTATGAAAAATGTTTTTCTTTTCACCATTTTCATCAAGGATTGATCCATTCATTTTCTTAAACATCTCATTTTGATATTCAAAATGGTCATACCAGTAGGTGTTTTCATATCCATCAAGCTTTGTTCCCTGGCTTACGAAGGTTGAAGAAGATGAATCAACGCTGAAACCTAGAGGCAAGGCGTATTGATTCTCATAATACGTGTATTTGGTGTCGTTAACCGTATTGCTCATTTCCATCTTTTTGAAGAGATTCAATGAAGATGTGTTATATATGAAGTTAGGTTTATTCGTGGATACTGTTCCATCATCAATTAGATATTTAATGCCAAGGAAAGAATTCATTGCTTCAGTTGATCCTGCATCATACGCCTCCCAGAATCCATTGTTATGGAAACCAATTCTTTTCATGTATGCAGCAATGCTTTTTTTCTCAGTAGAGGAGAAATGGCTTAACCCATTATATGAATAGAAAAGAGGATTGTTGTTGATTGAATTACCGGATCCGTTGCGGTTAAAAGTCGCTTCCATTCTATAGAAAGATGAGTCATATTCTTTAACGGTGTTAAACACAGGAGACAATTTATCATCGCTAAGATATGTCTGATAGGATTGATAACTTCCATCCTCAACGTTAGCGTTAACAACGTTATATCCTCCACGATATGAAGAAATGATTATTAAAACTAAAAGACAGGTTTCGACAACATATGAAATATGATGAGGAATCTTGATATTTTTTCTATTGCCTAAGAATATCAACAACAAATAAAGGAACAATATTCCGAAAGATACAAGGAATATCGTTAGTGATATGGTTGATAAAGGATAGTAGATTTGATCGGAATCTTTTTCTAACCCGTTTTTTTGAACTAGGCAAATGATTGGAAGAATGATTGAAGTGCTAATAGCAGGAATGGTCATTCCCCATAATGGAGTATTTTCTAATTCAGCCGTTTCCTTAATGGATATATAACATAAATAGAAACCAATGATGAAAGAGTATCTTCCCGGGAACCATGTAGGCTCTCTTCCACCATGGAACAAGGCATTCAAAACCGAAGAAATAGAAACAATGAAATAAATCAAAATAAGCGACCCATCTATTGCTTTCTCTCTCCAATTGTATTTTCTATTTGTGAAATATATCTGAGCAAATAACAAGGTAACAACAGACACGAACATCGTCATGTATCCAGTATTTCTTGATATTGCACTGTCTGTAATGTAGTTATTTTCTAACAATCCCTCAATAAAGATTGCCCAATTGAAGAATTTAGAGGATGGCAAAGAAAGAGATGCTTTCGTTCCATCAAAGTGCAAGAAACCACATAACCATGTGCATGAAGCCATCAATCCACCGATAAGCGAAAAGATAGCAAATCTTAAAAGATACTTGAGACGTGTACGAGTATCGGCTTTCATAAATGCAAATCTTAAAATGAAAAGAATCACTAGATATATGCAAATCATTGCCCCAATATACCAACTTGTTAAGAGGGCATAGAACAAAGATAAAGGATATACCCATTGTTTTTTGTCTTCTTCGAGCATTTTAAAACCAAGCGTTACCAATGGTAAAATCATCAAACCATCGAGGAACATGAAGTTGAACATATAGACGAAAGCATAGCTAATTAAACCATAAGCCGTTGAGAAAGCAATAAAGCCAATTCTTCTTTTCTTTGTGACATATCTAGCAAGCAAGTACATGTTTGCTGCGCCAAAGGACATCTTGATAATTGAAGTCCAAAAGAAGAATGCCGGAATATCTGCCGAAGAGATAAAAACAACGAATAAATTAAATGGAGATGCTAAATAATACGTGAACAAAGATTGAAAATCTCCACCAAACACTTTTGATAAGGAATAGATGAGGTTTCCACCATTCTTTAAAGCGTATTGATACGTTCTCATATACGTGACGTATTGATCCCTTTGATCGGACATCATCGTTGTTAAGCCGGTTTCATCAAACGGATAGAAACCAAGCCCTTTAAAAATAAGAATATAAATTATGAACGTTAAAAAGAAGGTCGCGCTAAAAATAAGAAAATCAAGCAGTGGGCCAAACCATTTCTTTTCTTTCAATGTTTTCAAATTTAAAGCATTTTCTTCCATAGAAGAAATTATATAACAACGTATATGAAAAGAAAAATAAGGCTTTTTCTAAGCATAAAGGTTACAATAATGCATATGGAAAAGAACATTTTAGCGATAGATTTAGGAAAAGGCTCAATAGGACTAGCGATATCACGCAGCGGGATGTTTGTTTCGGCCTTGCCAGAAGTTCGTTTTAAAGCAACTCATTATGATGAAGCTCTTTTGGCTGTAAAAAATGTCTTTTCAATTGAAAAAGTAGAGAATATCGTCATTGGCTACCCTCTCTTTCCATCAGGTGATGAATGCGAAATGACTCCAATAGTCAAAGATTTCATCATCATGCTTGAAAAAGAATTCCCTAATGTTCCTATAAAAACGCAGGATGAAAGAAACACGACAGTTGAAGCGGCTCAAATCTTTCACCAAAATGGCATAAATTCAAAAAAACAAAAGAAAAAAATAGATTCAGGCGCCGCGATGGTAATCCTTGAGAGATATCTTAAATCGATTGGACAACTTTGATTTATTTAATTATTTTTAATATCGATAAACTATCATTTGAAATGGTATATCGGTATTTTTATGTTGATTTAAGAAATTACAAAAAGATACGATAAATACTAGATAAAAAGTGAAATCTTAATTTCGGTATTTAGATAATTTTATCAAATGTAAGCGTTATCAATATTTTTTTACTTATGTTTTCTTTATAATGTTTGTCGGTAAGAAAATACCGATTAAATTAATACCAAATTTGAAAGGAAAAATTATGGCAGAAAAGAAAGAACTCACTCCAAAAGAGATGGCTGAAGCCGAAGTTGACGCTTTAGTTAAAAAAGGTTTAAAGGCTCTTGATGATTTCGCAGACTACGATCAAGAGAAAATCGATTATATCGTCGCAAAGATGTCCGTTGCGGGTTTAGATAACCACGGTATCTTAGCGAAGAAAGCAATTGATGAAACACATCGTGGATGCTTTGAAGATAAGGCAACAAAGAATCTCTTCGCTTGCGAATATGTCGTTAACCACATGCGTCATCAAAAGACTGTTGGCATTATCTCTTCGGATCCAGTTACTGGAATTACTGAAATCGCCGAACCAGTCGGTGTTGTCGCAGGCATCACTCCAGTTACAAACCCAACAAGTACAGTTATTTTCAAATCCTTGATTTCGATGAAAACGCGTAACCCAATAATTTTCGCTTTCCATCCAAATGCTCAAGAATCATCCAAAGCAGCCGCCATCGTTATGCGTGATGCTGCTGTTGCAGCTGGCGCTCCAGAAAACTGCATTCAATGGATTGAACGCCCTTCGATGGATGCAACCACAGCCTTAATGCAACACCCAGGCGTTGCAACAATCTTAGCAACTGGCGGTAACTCCATGGTTAAAGCCGCATATTCGTGTGGAAAACCAGCCCTCGGCGTTGGCGCGGGTAACGTCCCTTGCTATATTTGCAAAGATTGTGACCAAGATCAAACGGTTAATGATGTTGTTCTTTCTAAATCCTTTGATAATGGTATGATCTGCGCTTCTGAATCAGCAATCTTCGTTGATGAAGAAATCTATGATTCAATCAAAGAAAAACTTCAACATTTCCATGTCTATTTTGCAACTAATGAAGAAAAAGAAAAACTTGAGAAATTCATGTTTGGTTTCGCTGCCAAAGATCCAAATGTCGCAAA
Organism: bacterium; assembly: GCA_963638555.1. Taxonomy (GTDB): domain Bacteria; phylum Bacillota_I; class Bacilli_A; order RFN20; family CAG-826; genus UBA4951. The sequence goes on from CAVHQU010000010.1 coordinate 18,520, forward strand.
TGCCAAGTTAAATGGCGCAGTTGCTGGCATGTCCCCTCAATGGATTGCCGAAAAGGCTGGATTCTCTGTTCCTGCAGATGCTTCAATCATCGCAGTTGAATGTAAAGAAGTTGGCGCAAAAGAACCAATGTCTAGAGAAAAACTTTCACCAGTACTTGCTGTTTATAAGGTCAAAGATTCAACCGAAGGATTCGAAAAATGCGAGCAAATGCTTGAATTTGGCGGTTTAGGACACTCTGCTGCAATACATTGCAAAACCCAAGAAATGGCCGATAAATTTGGTGACAAAGTCAAAGCTATTCGTATCATTTGGAACTCTCCATCCACATTCGGTGGCATCGGTAATGTCTATAACTCATTCACCCCATCCTTAACATTAGGATGTGGCAGCTACGGACACAACTCCGTTTCTGGCAACGTTAGCGCAGTTAACTTATTAAATATCAAGAAAGTCGGCAAAAGGAGAAATACTATGCAATGGTTCAAAGTCCCACAAAAGATCTATTTCGAACGTAATTCCATTCAATACTTACGTTCCGCTAAGGATGTCAATAAAGTCTTCATCGTCACAGACCACTCAATGGTCCAGCTTGGTTTCTTGAACAAAATCATCGATGAATTGGAACAAAGAAGAAACCCAGTTACATACCAGATCTTCGCTGAAGTCGAACCAGATCCAGATGTAACGACAGTCAAACGTGGCGTTGAATTAATGAGAGAATTCCAACCAGACACAATCATTGCCCTTGGTGGCGGTTCTCCAATGGATGCCGCAAAAGGCATGTGGATATTCTACGAACATCCAGAAGTCAACTTTGCTGACCTCAAACAAAAATTCATGGATATTCGTAAACGTGCATTCAAATACCCAGAACTAGGCAGAAAGAGCAAGCTTATCGCCATTCCAACAACATCAGGCACTGGCTCAGAGGTTTCCCCATTCGCTGTCATCTCCGATAAGGCAAATCAAAAGAAATACCCATTAACGGACTATTCTTTAACCCCTTCAATCGCTATTGTTGATCCTGAATTCACAACAAACCTTCCAGCAAAATCAACTGCTGAAACCGGTATGGATGTCCTTACTCATGCCATCGAAGCATATACTTCAGTCATGGCTTCAGATTTCACTGATGGTCTTTGCTTAGAGGCAATCAAACTCGTCTTTGAATATCTCCCAAGAGCTGTCAAAGATGGCAAACATGACTTAGTATCACGTGAAAAGATGCATAACGCCGCAACGATTGCTGGTATGGCCTTCGCAAATAGCTTCTTAGGGCTTGTCCACGCATTGGCTCATAAGATGGGTGGAGAATTCCATACAGTGCACGGAAGAACATGCGCTATCCTCCTCCCGCATGTTGTTAGATACAACGGCACAGCCCCAGCAAAACTCTCTGTTTGGCCAAAATATGAAGAATATTGCTGTGATCAAAAATATCAAAACATTCTTCGCATGTTAGGCGTTGAATGCCCAGATAAGTCACAAGCTGGAGAAATCCTTGCAAATAAGATTCTTGATCTTATGAGAGAAATTGGAATTGATCCAAACTTCCAATCCGTTCTCCCAGATGAAGAACATTATATGAGCAGGCTTGAAGATGTTGCATACCTTGCTTATGAAGATCAATGCACACCAGCAAACCCACGCCTTCCATTAGTTCCTGATATGATTCAAATCATGAAGGATGCATACAAAGGCAACTAATTTAACTAAATGAATTAGAGGTCAGAAATGACCTCTTTTTTCTTGTTTAATCAGATATTTGAATTTGCAAATATCAAAAATAGTAAAAATGGCGGCTATGATTTAATGTAGTAGATTGACTAAAATATGTATTTTAAAGAAAGAAAATGAATTTTTAGAATGCATGTAATAATAAATTGACTAAAATATTTAAAAGAAGTTTAAAAAAACAATTTTAAGACGACTTACATTTTTTCTTCAAAAATATTAATATTTAATTAATCAATTAGGAGAATAACTTATGAGTGTTTTAATTACAATCGGCCGTGAATTCGGCAGCGGCGGTAGAGAACTTGGACGTCGTATCGCAGATGAACTTGGTATCGCCTATTACGATAATGAAATTCTTGATGAGATTATTAAAGAAACGGATTATTCGAAAGCATATCTTCAAGAAGTTTCTGAATCCCGTCCAGCAGCTCTTTTCCCAATTCATTATGGTGTTAGCTGGGGACACTCATATGCACCAGTGAATCAAAGCTTGGATGTTTATGCTAAGCAAAACGAAATCCTTCGAAAACTAGCTGATAAATCTTCATGCGTTATTATTGGTCGTGCAGCTGATTATATCCTTAAGGATCGCAAACCATTTAGAATTTTCGTTTATGCAGATATGGATTCTAAAGTGAAGAGATGCCGTGATAGAAATGAAGATAAGAATATTACTGATGCGGAAATCATCAAACACGTTAAGAAGATCGAAAAGAGCAGAAGATCGTTCTATGAATTCTATACCAACACAAAATGGGGCGACAAAGATAATTACGATATGATGATTAACACAAGCAATCAAAATATTAAAGAGATTGCTCATCTCCTTTGTTCGATGATTAAAGCAAAACAATAATGCCTAGCCTTCGCTTGAAGGCTTTTCTTTTGTGACAAAACTTTTACAAAAACATCTTGCATTGAAAAAGCCTAGAAACAAAAATATTTAGGTATGTTAAGTGATAAAGAAATAGATGAATTAATCCCTGGCTATGAATTAAAGGGCAATCCTGATGAATGTATTTTCATGATACATGGATTCACTGGATCCGCGCCTGAACTATATCCTTTAGGGTGCCTACTTAATAAAAAAGGATATTCAATTATCGTTCATGCCTTGCCTGGCCATGGTACAAGCGATTTAAAAACTTTAAAATCCGTAGGCCCAAAAGATTGGATGTCTTCAGTTGAAAGAGGATATGAAAAGGCTAAAAAGAAATACAAAAAGGTATATGTCTTTGGCTATTCAATGGGCGGTTGCTTAGCGATAACCTTAACAAAGAAACATAATCTTGATGGGCTAATTCTTTGTGAACCCGCTTTAACTCCTAACTCCTCATTCTCCTGGCTTGCAAAATTCTTGCGCCCATTTCCGATAAAGATTCAGTGGGATGGAAAATTAGAATTCCCTGATCATTCAGAGAAGTATATGCGTGGGCAAAATGGATATTACATTAAATCTGCTGCAGATTTGGTTGTAGTATCAAAGAAAGCAAAGAAACTCATTAGCAAAATCGTTTGCCCAATAATGTTAACTTGGGCTGATAAAGACACGTCTATAAGAAAATCTGGTGTAGATTTAATCGAAGAATCATCTCCATCAAACATTAAGACATATAAAATATACCCTAATAACACTCATCATCTTCCAAGTGAACCAGAGAAAGAATTATTAGCAAAAGATATTGATACATTCATAAAGAAAACCATACCCCAAAAATAAGGTATGGTTCTTTTTAATTGATACACGTATCCCCTCTTTTTTGAATTATACGTGTGAAATGATTAGATTTATGATGGTCATAATCAAGGTGACGCCTGCCACTCCGCCATATGCTATCCAATTCTTTTTGCTGAAATGGAATCCACCATTCACCAAGACCATGTAGAAGTAATATGTGACACCCCACATGACTAAAGACATTATTGTGCTAGGTATTGATAAGATTAGACTAATGGATGCAAGTTCGCCAACGCTTGAGATGAGTAATCCGACAAAGAAAGCGAAGGCATGTGGGAAAATGAAGGATAAGAGATTTGTTGGAACGCCTTTCCCTGCATATTCACCTGATGGGTCTTTCTTGAAGAAGAGCATATACCAAGTAAAGAAGCCGCCTAAAAGAAGATAAAATGAAGTGCAAACGATTCTTGTTACAAACTCACTTAATTCAAGATTAACATATCCTCTTGTTATGTATTCACAGAAAAGAACTGTACCACGTATCGTTTCTAACCATGAAGGAGATGGCGTGGCGGTCATTACATTCAACATTTCTTGATTGCTATCGTTAATGCTGAATTTCATAAATCCCCATACGTTAAAGAGAAGAGCAAACACAATGAAAGCGATGAAGATTTGTCCAAAAAGGAGGTAGAGTATTGAATCGATCGTTCTAGTTCCGAGTGAAACGAAGAAAGACGAAATGAAGAAATTTAAGCCTATGCCAATTATTAAATAGAAATAATATGGAATGAATAGCAAGAAGTTGTAATGAAATTGATGATTTACGAAATATTCATCAGCTAAGTTCGCTTGGTTTTGTTTTGCTGCAATAATGATTATACCCACCCAATATATGATGGTGATGGCAGAAAGCAATATGATCAAAGAAATTAGCAAACTGTTTCTCCTAAATGCTTTCTTTTTTAATGGCAATTGATAATAGAAATCTGCCCGCACACGTTTTCTTTGATAGGCAAAAGTGATAAACGGCAAGGCCATTGAAGCAATAAGAGATGGAATCAAAATTTTCATCAAAGTAGGCCATGATGTGACACCATAATAAATATAATCTTTACCATCACTATCCGCGTAATGACTAGGAAGGAAATCTGATGTAAGAGAGGATAGCCAGAATATTGCGGCCAAAAGAACAATCGTTATGATATAAACTGGCAACATTTCCTTAATTTGCCACCAGATGAATTTCTTTTTATTCATGGATGTCTCCTTTCTTTGCCAATAAGAGTTCCATGGCAACAATTTCGCTTGTTTCTAAAGGACATTGCTCAAACAATACAGGTTCGTATTCTTTTTTGATCAGTTCTTCTAGATTATCTTTCTTTATGAAAACGACAGTCGTGATTGAACCTACTCTGTTTATCGAAACGACATTTAACCCAAGCTTTTGAAAACTTTCTTCAGTTAGGGCGTCTTTGACAATCATTTGATATTTAACTAACTCTTTACCCATGTCTGTTTTTTCTTTGTTTTCAGATATTTCTCCGCGATAGAGAATCGTTATGGAGTCCGCTATTTTTTGAACGGAAGACATATTATGGGATGAAAGAACGATTGTTTTATGTTCATCGGCAACTAGCTTAATGATTTCTTTGCCAATAACTTCTAAAACAAGCGGATCAAGGCCATCAAAGGCTTCATCAAGTAAGATGTTTTTGCTATTAACAGAGAAAGCGATGAATAAGAAAAGTTGTCTTCTCATACCTTTTGAGAAAGAGGAAATAGCGCGATCCGTAGGCAATGAACTCCTGTTTAAGAGAGAGTTGAATTTAGTGATATTCACTCCGTAGAAAATATCATATAGATTAGCTACATCCATGACTGTGTAATGATTTGGAGCGTATGGATCATCAGGTAATAAGAAGCAATCCGCTTTAGCTTTTTCGTCTGTATTTGCTTTCCCGTCAATCAATATTTCGCCAGAATTTTTATCGATGATGTCTGCAATCAAACGGAAAAGAGTTGATTTACCTGCGCCATTTTCACCGACGAGTCCAGTCACGCCTTCATTAAAGGTGATTGTAAGGTTATTAACCGCATGCACGGGCTGGCCTTTTTTATCGAAGGTCTTGCTTAACCCTTTAATTTCAATCATTTCTCTACCCCCATTTTGCTTAATTCAGCAATGATTTCTTCTTTGCTATATCCTTTATCTAATAAGACTTTTAAATCCTCTTTTAGAGAATCAAGCCTATTTGTTGAAACCTTTTTGGCGACGATGAAACCTTTTTTAGGGATATTAATGACATATCCTTCATTGGCCATCAAGGTAAAGGCTTTTTCTACAGTCATCGGATTAATACCTTCTGCTAAAGCGACTTCTCTAACACTAGGCAACTTATCGTTTTCTTTCAAAAGCCCACGATCAATAAGGTTTTTATAGAAATCGGCAATTTCTATATACAATAAATTTTTTCCTGTGAAATTTATCATATTTTTCTCCTATATCGCAAAGTGTATCATTTGTATTATTCAATAACAATACAAAGAAGACAAATTTACAAAAGAATAATGCCTTTATCTTTGATAAGTTGTAAAATCATTTAGCGGAGTAAAAAATTATGAATACTGATGAAAGATTTTTTGGAATTTTGATGCCAATTTTCTCTTTACCTGAGAAACATGGTATCGGTACTTTAGGCAAAGCGGCATACAAATTCGTCGATTTTGCTAGCGAATGCGGAGCGAAAGTCTGGCAAATGTTGCCTTTAAATGTCACAAGCTATGGAGATTCGCCATATCAATCCCCATCATCCACAGGCTTAAATTATTATTTCATCGATTTGGATACATTAGTCGAGGAAGGCCTCTTAAAAGAAAACGATATTGATGATTCGTTACTTAAATATGATGACAATCACGTCAATTACGAGAAGTTATTTCATAACAGACTTCCAATATTAAAGAAAGCATTCTCTCATTTTAGAAATTCTGTAAGAAATGATCTTGATTTCGTTAAATTCGTAAAAGATGGCGAATATAACGATTTCGCTTTATACATGGTGTTAAAAGAGAAGAATAACTATCGTCCTTTTTATGAATGGAATGATGAAGAGAGAAACTATACTCCTGAACTTGAAGAGTTCATTAAGAGACATTACAAAGAACTTTATGAGTTTTATGTATGGACTCAATTCGAATTCTTAAAACAATACGAAAAGCTTAAGACATATGCTAATAAGAAAGGAATTTCTATTATGGGAGATATGCCAATATATGTCGCATATGATTCCGTTGAAGCATATAAATATCCAGAATTATTTCTTTTTGATGAAAACCATAAACCAACAATGATTGCAGGCGTACCACCGGATGCATTCTCTGAAGATGGGCAACTTTGGGGCAATCCTTTATATGATTGGGATGCTCAAAAAGAGACTGGATATAAATGGTTTAACAATAGAATTGCTAAGAATCTCGAATTGTTTGATATCCTTAGAATCGACCATTTCAGAGGTTTTAGTGCATATTATGCCATCCCATATGGTATGGAAAATGCAAAGATTGGCAAATGGATTGATGGCCCTAAGTTCGACCTTTTCAAAGACAAGACTGAATTGCCAATCATCGCTGAAAACCTTGGCGTTATCGATGATGGAGTCATTAACTTATTGGAAGATACCAAATACCCAGGCATGGAAGTCGTTCTTTTCACGATAAATAACGATTATGAACCTGACAGCAATAAACCATGGAACGCCATAAAGAATTCTGTCACATATGTCGGAACACATGATAATGAAACGGCCATGGGTACCTTGAAAGGCCTCACGGAGGAAGATTTGAAATTCTATAAGAAAGTAATCGAGAAATGCTGCGATTATCTAAAAATAGAATATAAAGATGGAACATTAGATGATCTTGTAGATACGATAAATAGAATGGCGTTGGCTTATCCTTCATTTGGAACAATCATTTCTATGCAAGATCTTTTACATTTAGATAATTCTGCAAGAATTAATTTCCCTTCCACATTATCTACCGATAACTGGTCATATCGTTTTAATGAAGAAGATTTCTCTTCAAAATTAGCAAAAGAAATTAACACTTTAGTCGAAGAAAATAACAGAAAATAAGGGGTACGTTAGGTGAAATACAACAAATTACCCCATGGAAATGAGATGATTTCCGAAATAGGCCTTGGCGCTGGAGGTCTCTTTAACTGTAATGAAAAAGAAATAAAGGAAATATACGAGACCGCTATAGATGCTGGCGTAACATTTTTTGATTTTGCTGGTTCAAGCGATACGTGTTTCAAACCTTTTGGAGAAACCATTAAGGAAAGAAATTGCCGTGACAAAGTCTATTTTCAATTGCATTTCGGTGCGGTCTATAAAAATCATAAATATGGTTGGTCTAGAGATATAAAGGAAATCAAAAATCAAATCGAAGCCGCTTTAAAAGATATGGATACAAACTATATCGATTTCGGTTTTCTTCATTGTATCGACGATGAGGCGGACTATAACGAAGTCATGAATAATGGCATATTTGCTTATCTTAAAGAATTAAAGGATAAAGGCATAGTTCATCATATGGGTTTTTCATCCCATACGCCAGAAATAGCCGAAAGGTTGCTCGACACAGGTTTGATGGATATTTTCATGTTCTCAATTAACCCTGCATATGACTTTGAATCTGGCGATGAATATGGCGTTGGAAATTATAAAGATAGGCGACACCTGTATGAAAAATCAATCAAATTAGGCGTTCCGATTACGGTCATGAAACCTTTTTTTGGAGGACAGCTTCTTGATGCGGAAACCTCGCCATATAAGAAAGCATTAAGTGAAACCCAATGCATTGCTTATGCTCTTGCTAATCCTGCTGTTATAACTGTTTTGCCTGGATGTTCTTCAAAAGGCGAACTTGAAAGAATATTGAAATATGAGACGGCCACTGATGAGGAAAAAGATTATTCAATAATATCCTCTTTTAATAAAGTGGCTACGGATGGACGTTGCACTTATTGCGGTCATTGTCGCCCTTGTCCAAAGAAAATTGATATTGGACTTGTTAATAAATATTATGATTTGGCTCTTGCTGGCGATCCTCTAGCGTTTGGCCATTATGACAAACTTGAACATAAAGCTGATGAATGTGTTTCATGTGGGCATTGTAATAACCATTGCCCATTCCATGTAAATCAAAAAGAAAGAATGCGTCAAATTGCTGAATATTTCGCTAAAACTAAAAAATAACTAAATGTTAAAAAATGTTTTTGCGCCATAATTAGGCGCTTTTTTAATTTATGAAAATTAAAGCATTGACAATATGTCATTGCCCATTAAAATCATAGTTAGGAGGCAATCAAATGAAGACTTTTTATACGAAAGAGAAAATCTTAACTATCAAAGCTGATATGATTAAAGCCGCCGAAAAGTTATATAAGCAGCACGGCTATGAGTATGTTAATTTGCTAAACATTTCTAAATTAACGCACTTATCAAGACCTGCTATCTATAACTATTATCACTCAAAGGAAGAAATCTTCTTAGATATCTTACTTAGAGAATATAACAGTTTCGGTGCTCGCTTAAAAAAGAAGCTCACGGTTAAGAAGTTCACGAAAGATGAATTAGCCGATGAATTAGCTGATATCATTCTCAAACATGTTTATCTCTTAGAATTTATCTCCTCATATGAAAACAATATTGAAGAAAATTCTACGATCGAACATTTGAAAGAATATCGCACTGAATGGGATGCTGGCTTCTATACTGATTTTATGGCGGCAATAAGTTTCCAATTCCCTGAAGCAACTCAAAAAGAAAAAGATGAATTCCTTGATTTATTCATCGCATCTCTTTATGGCATTTACCCAATCATCTGTCCATCAGAAGAAAGGGTTGCAGCCATGAAAGAACGTGGACGTTATAGAGAAGTTGATGCTCGTGCATTTATTTCTAAGACAATGAAATTGCTCTTGACGAATATTGATTGACAAAAATATTTAAGAATTTGCACCATCGTTTGATGGTGCTTTTTCTTTATTCAAAAAATGTTTTGAATGACGAACTATAAAATGTATAAACAAAAATATTGCTCTATCAAGATATTGAAAAATGATAGAACAAAGACTAGACTTTAATCATGAAATTCAAATCAGTCTATCAATTAAACAAGGAATTAAGCAAAAAAGAATTGGCTCAAATTATTGAAAAACGTAAGAAATCATCGATGGTTTACGTTTCTAATGATCAATATTTTCTTTCGTATGATTTTTCTTTGCTCTCTTTATCATTGACGAAAACTAAAGAAGATCAACTTTTTGAAGGCTGTTTTGAAGAATTAAACGATTTCGAAAAGAGAATAATAATTCAAGACAGGTCAATCAAAGAACTTGAAATCATATTGGGAAATAGTTTTATCAAGAACTCCAATACTTATGTGTTTAATTCATGGGTAAATGATGAAGATGGTGGAAACTCCTTTTTTGTAAATTCCTATAAAGATTTAATTTCATCAAAAAATAAATTGCCAAAAGACATAGACTCTCTTAATGCTATATATGAAAAATATGTTAGACCCAGAAACGTTGCTTTCAAAAAGAAGAATGTGAAGAAATTCCATAAGTTCAGAGACTCTCAATTATTAAGCGAAAATGAAATGCATGATTTGCTTCAAAAAGTTCCAAGCCCCGCATATAAGAAATATCTTTCATTCTTGAATAACGTGCCATATAAAGAAGAAGACATAATTTCACAAATGAATCAGACCATCAATGTTTTATCAAATGAAGATCTAGATATTTATTCAAAAAGCGGAATCTTCCTGTTCAAATTCTTATTAACGATGCCGTATTATGGGGTTCTTAATAACCTTTTTATTGCTTTATATGTTTTAGCCATTTATTTTTGCGAAGAAAATCACAAATTATTCGCCGTTTCTCTTTGGCAAATTTTAGCCAATCAAGACAACTTTGAATTTTTGCTTAAGACATTTTATGAAACTATTAGCGAAGAAAATCATGGTGATTTATCCCATTTCATCTATCCTTTTATTGCCGTTATCAAAGATGGAGTTCTTAAGTTAACTCAAGAATTAAAAAACCTAGAAAGCAAAGTAAAAACTCTTTATGAAACAATGAATGGAAAACTAAGTAAGTCTGATAAAAAGCTTCTTGCTATTGCGATTTCCTCATCAGTGTATACAAAATATGGCATTTCTATCGATGAAATGAAAAAAGAAACAGGAATATCCATTCCGACAATCAATCGTTTCATAAAGAAGGCGAAAGACGAGAAACATTTAATAAAAACTAGAATCGGAAAGAAAGATTATTACAAGGTTGGATAGTTATGGAAGATAAAGACATTCTACGCGGAAGAATTCACGATTTGATCGATAAAGCAGATAAGTATTACTCACCAGTTTCCTCTAAATTCTTTTCTTATAGTGAAATCTCCGCCATCAATGATATTTTAAGAGAAGATAAACTTATTACTGAACCAAACAAAATAGGTGATTTATCGTATTTTTTCTTTGGAGGAATTGATGGGAGCGACGCTTCATGCCTTTTTATAAGCCCCATTTGTTACGATGAAGAAGATATAAAGAAAAACTCATCATCGATCGTCTGCATACATATATTCCCTAAAAATATTAAGTTTTCCGATAAGTTAACCCATCGTGATGTTCTAGGATCAATCATGAATCTTGGCTACGAAAGAGATGAATTTGGTGACATTTATATAAAGGAAAATGACATTTATGTTTTTGCCCTGGAAGAAATATCTAAAAACATAAAGGATGAATTGAAAAAGATAAAACATACGACAGTTGAAGTAGAAGTGCTATCTCCATCATCCTGCCCATATAAGATAGAGTTTGAAGAAAAAATGATAAATATCTCTTCAATAAGATTGGATAACATCTTAGCCGAGACTTTTAATCTGTCTAGAGGAACTGCTCAAGAAATAATTTCAGGCAAATGCGTTTTTATCAACGCCAAAACGATCCTGGATAACGATTTCCAACCTAAAGAAAATGAAAGAATATCCGTTAAAGGATATGGAAAATTCATATTTCTTGGAATAAAGGGCAGAACGAGAAAAGACCGTTTAATAGCTAAAGTTAAGATCTATAAATAAAGAAAAAGGCCCATAAAATGGGCCTAAATAACAAAAAAAGCCCCAAATTGTCGAAAGAGGGGAACTTTTGCTGATTAAACAGCGGACAATTTGAAGCATATAAATGATATAGGAAAAAATTAAAAATAACTTAAAAAAGATAAAAATATTTTTATTTTTTAAAAAAATGCGACATATGCTAAGAAATATTCATCTAAACTTTTATTTTTCTTTAAAACAAGTCACAATATTAATGTTATGGAACTAGAAGAATTTCACTCCCATGTCGGAGAAATACTGATGTATTGCCAATGCATAGAGCATGATGTTAAATGCATATACGCTTTTATGGCCGATGGCGGCTTTAAAGAGAATATGGCCCGTTTTCAAGAAGAAAAGCTAACTCTTGGCCAAGTTGTTCATCTTCTTAAAGAATATGATCAAAGCTGGGAAAACCCATTTCTTTCAGAAAAAGACTATGACATACTTTTTAGCGTCGTTCATAAAAGAAACTATTATGCCCATACTGTCTATCTTTCTTTTTGCTATATTGTTAATGAAGACCATTTTAACGAAACATTCGAAAAAGAATGCGTTCAGCTCTTAAAAGACGTTGAGGATCTCTCATATCTTTATGAAAAAGTCGAAGAGAAACGTATTGAATATATGAAAGATGATTTAGATTTAGTTTATCAAGGAGATAAGTAATGAAAAAAATAGGAATGATAATTGCGGTGGAATTCACCCCATTTAAAGAAGCATATGGCGAACCAGAAGAAGTGGTTAAAGATAGAGGCTTTGAAGTATCAATATACAAAAAAGATAGATATTCTCTATATGTTATCTCGTCTGGTGAGGGAGAGGTTCCTGCTAGCATATGCACCCAATATCTCATTGATAAATATGATGTTGAGATGATTCTTAATTATGGTGTTGTTGGTGCTTTATCAGATAAACTCGGTCACGCTTTAACATGCGTGGTTAAAGAAGTGGTCGATTATCGTTTTGATACATCGGCAATCGATAAAATACCTGTTGGAAAGCATCCAAGCCTTCCTTTAGCAATTCCAACTGATGAAAGTCTAAGAAAGAAAGCTTTGGAAGTTGCCCCTCTTTTAGAAGTTAGATGTGCTTCAGGTGATCGCTTTGTCGATGATCCAAAAGAAAAAGAAGCCATAAATAAAGAATTTGGCTGCGATATTTGCGAAATGGAAGCCTCTGGCATTCTTCTAACCTCCTTAAGGAATAATGTTCCTGCTCTATTTATCAAAGTTATTGCGGATACTCTCTTTGGGGGCGCAAATGAATATTCTACAAAATCAAAAGAAGCGGCCAAAGAATGCACTAAAATCCTTGAACACATCATGGATACTTTATAAGTTATTAATTTTGAATGATAAAAAAATAAGGCTCCAATTTTGGAGCCTTATTTTATTAAATTTGATTATCTATTCATTTCGCGTTTGATCGCTTCAACGATAAGTGGAGCAACACTAATTGTCGAAATGGATGGATTTTTATTTTCGATTGAGTCAGAGACCATCAAACAAGAAACACCGGCATTGTTCAAACGTTCAAGAGCATTTCCTGAGAAAACGCCATGCGTAGCGGCAACCCAGCAACGTTTTGCGCCATCTTCGAGAAGCTTGGCTGCAACAGCTGACATTGTCCCTGCTGTATCAATGATATCGTCAACTAAGATGCAAAGCTTATTTTGCACATCACCATGTAAGCCTAATACTTTAGCTTTATTAGGAACAGGACGATGCTTATCGGCATATGCGAATGATGAACCAGGAAGAAGAGCGGCAAAAGCTTGAGCTCTAGCAACTCCACCATGGTCAGGGGAAACAACGGTAACGTCTTTGAGCGAAACATTAGCGGCAGTAAGTCTTTCTTTGAATGATTCAGCAAATAATTCCATGGCGGAAAGATTTTCTGATTCAATGCCAAATTTAGGCATCACTTTCAAGGAGTGAAGGTCGACGGTGTAGAGTTTATCGGCACCAGCTGCTTTAAGAAGGTCGGAAACTAACAAAGCAGATACTGGATCTCCTTCATCAATGACACGGTCTTGTCTAGCGTATCCATAATAAGGGATGAAGACAACGATTCTTCCTGCATCGGCATTCCTTAAAGCGTTAAGGAAGACAAGGAGCTCCATCAAACGTTCGTTTGCTGGAGAAAAAGTTGAGTGAATGATGAAGATGTCCTTCTGCTTGACTGGAAGCATAGGTTTTGAGAATACTTCGCCATCGGCAAAGTGCATGACTTTAGCTTTCTCGCAGTTTATTCCGAGTTGATTAGCAACTTTATTTGCCAAGGTCGGGTTAGAACCAAGTGAGAAGAGCAAAATTGAATTAAGTTCCATGATAATTTTTACCCTTAAATAATAATACTATTATTAAGAAGGAAAAGTAACCTTTAATTAAGAACGGATTGTAAAAAATGAAAAAGGCCTCAAAAATAATCATTGACATTCTTACTCTCTAAAATACAATCACTCACGTATTTTTAGGAGAATAAAAATGAAAAAAACTAAATCGTTGATGTTAAGCGCACTTGCTCTTGGTGTTTTAGCAAGTTGTGGAGAAAGCACAAACTCATCATCTAGTATTCTTCCTTCATCTGAAGAAGTTGCATCTTCATCATCTAGCGTAGTTGAGGCTGATCCATTAGAGACAGCCTTAAAAGCGGCTCAAGCAGACGATATTTCTCTCAAAGGAAAAATGACTCACAAATATCATTACGACAACGTGATGATTAGTGAAAGAGACGTTACTAGAGACTCAACAATCACGGTTTCTTACGAAAAAGATGCTTGGAGCATTGCAACCCTTGATTCTGGCGTTGGAAACAAAACCTACTATACTTCGTATTTTAAAGATGAAGATGGTTCCTTAGCAAAAGAATACATAAACGTTGATAATTCCATCACCCTTGTTCCGGTCCTAACCTATGGCACAAAAGAATTGTTTGATCCGAAATATCAAAATCCATTTAAGCAATTGAGCGAGTCTGATTTCGTAAAAGAAGGAGATACGTATACCATTTCAGGTGAGAAATCTCAGATGTTTGTCAGCCATCTTATCGATGAAACATATGGTGAAGGCAAAGTCACTTTCTCTATTGAAGATGGTGTGTTTACTTCAATTGTTGGCTCTGAATTCATCATCAACGATTATCTCTACACAAGCTCTGATGCTTTTGCTAGAGAAAAAGAGGTTTCTTTCGAAGTTACTTTCGGAATGAATCCATCTATCAGCCACTTAGCAACATTAAAGAACAAAGGATATACAGACTTAGAAACAGCCTTAAAAGCAAGTGAAAATGGTAAGTTCCATATCAAGAATGGCACAGCTGAAGGCTCAATGGGCTTTGAAGCGTATTTCGATGGCACGAATATCTTAGCCACCTTCAATGTCGGTGGAACATCTGCTGAAGATTTCGATATGTATCTCACCCCAGGGGATGATGGAAACTTGAAGCTTTATATCTACAACGGCTCAACATCAACGTGGGTTGAAAATAACTACGAAGGTGAAGAAATGACATTGGCTGATGATGTAACATATGCTCAATTAGCCCCTAAGATGTATGAGGTTTCTTCTAATATTTTCTCAAAATCAAACTATTCTGAAACATATTCTACAGTTGATAACGCCACGCAATACGTAGGAAAATACTTTGTTTCTGAGCTATATGAATATCTTGGACTTTCTACGATGGAATGCTTAAGAAATACAGTTTCTTCCTTCCAACTTAGCAATGTTACGACCACAGGATTCAATATTGCCGCTAAATCAACGATTGAAGGCAGTGGATTCAAAGTTACCACAAGCGCTTATTTCGAAGTATCAGAAATTGGAACTTGCACCTTGCCATATACAATTACGATTGGTGAATAATTGAAAAACAAATAAAAAAGAAGGCATACGTGCCTTCTTTTTCTTTTATAAAACCGCTTTTATTTCGAATGTGCCTTCTTTTCCAGTCGCACTTATTTTCCCATGATGCATGTCTACAATCTCTTTGGCCATCGATAAGCCAATACCTGTGCCAGCAATAGAAGAAGCCCTCGCTTCTTGCAAGCGATAGAACCTATCAAAGACGACATCAAGGTTTCCTTCTGGTATTTTCTCGGCGTCATTTCTAACGATAATTGTCATGCCTTTATTCGGAGAAACGCTTGATTGAACCGACACCTCAATATAGGTTAAAGAATATTTAATCGCGTTATCTAATAATATCGAGAACAATCTTGCTATCTTTTCCTGGTTGCCAAAGTAAGTGAGATCTTTTTCGACGTTGATGATCATCTTTTTCTTATATTGCTGGGCTATTCCAGAAAAAGAAGAACACGTTTCATTTACCATTTTCGTTATATCCATGGAAGAGAAAGGAACATCTTCGATTTCATCCATCTTTGCTAAATCATTCAGATTTTTGATCATCTTTGAAAGAAGATTGGTTTGTTTAGCAATGTTTTGCGTATTCTCGCTCTCGCCTTTTTCTGTTTCTTCAAGTTCATTGTTAAGAGAAATGATGGCTAATGGAGTCTTTAATTCATGGGAGGCATCAGAGATAAAACGTTTTTGCTTTCTTAAGCTCTCTTCGATTGGCTTAACAATCATTTTTGATAATGGAATCAAAACGATGAAAGTAATTAAGATGCCAGCAAATCCTGTTATGGCAGAAGACCACAAGACACGGAATGACGGTTCAAGTTCTCTAGTTTGGTCAATGAGGGTGAAATATTGCTTATCGTCATATGTGTAATTTTTATAACGGTAGAAGAATTTATACCAGCCATTGTTTGTTTCATTCTTGTATGTCTTGGCTATTTCTTCTGCATCGCTTTCGGAAAATGAAGAAATGTTGAAGGCGACCTTCTCTAAACTTCCATCATCATTAAACACATATGTGAAATATCTTGTTGAATACCTTTCCTCGTTAGAAGGCTTTCCCTTCACTGATGTTTCATCGCTTTCTTCTTTGTTGCCAGGTTCCTTAAATGCCCCACCTGCTCTTTGAATTGCTTCCAAAACATTGTCGGCGCCTGAAGCAACGCCAGCAAAATTATAGGAATTAATGATAATAAGCATGAGCACTAAGATAGTCGAAAGGGAGGCTAGAGTGATGATGATTATCTTCTTTCTTAATTTGTTTACGATCTTCATGTGAATGATTATATATTATTTTTAAAAGACGATTCTTAATTTCTATCTAGAATATTGCAATAATTGCAGCAGAAGTAATCATCAAAGCCTGGAATAAGAAGGCGGAGATGATCGCGCCGTATACGCGGTTATTAAGTTTTCTTGTGATGAAGGTACCTAGTGGAATAGTTAAAACATACATGAGTATCATGTTTTGAACCTGACCAATAAATCCTGAATAACTTTGAATTGCTAAATAGAACAAGACAAATAAGAACAATGCGACATATTGAATGAGGTTGTAGAGCAAATTTATATACCACTTGGCATTGATCTTCTTTAACATATCGCTTTCAACGCCAGAGATGTAATAGCCAACGCTCATCAACGCTGTAGCAAAGAATAACCAGAACAATCTGATATTGAAAGGCAAGAGATTGTACATGGTCATTTTTAGAATATACCACGCAAAGATGATGATTCCTAAAGATACAAGCACGCATTCGATGATATCTTTCTTGCTTGAATGAATCTTAAAAGATATCTTTGGCAATTTCCCTTTAGTCCCTTTGAAAGCCCCCTTTCTATAGAAGAAGAGCATCACCAAACCATATCCAGCAATGCAACACATATAAGGGATATTCATAACAGGCGACCCAAACGGTAAAACAACACATATGCAACAAATAATGACGCCCATCAATAATCCAGGTAACCACAATAATAATTTTCTTAGGAGATAAGATTTAGTATTTTCAATAACAGGAACATCATCTTCTAATGGAATTTCGCCCTCTTTTGCTAATTTAGGGGCGGAATTAAGAGAAAATAGAACCAAGAATATGCCAGCCAAGGCAAATATCCATCCCATATAAACGAATGAGATGATAAAGCTAGAATAAGAAGAGGCGACCCCTGTAATATCCGAAATAGAATTCAAGACATATTGGGAGAATGTTGGGGAATACATCTGATATGAGTGAAGGACTCCATTAGTGATTTCGACGGTAACCTTAGAGCCATATTCATTTGTTTCAGTAAAAGAAGCGGTCCCTTTTTCTTGAACTGCTTTACCAGTTAATCTTTCAGAAATTCTAAGAATGTCATAATCAGAAACAACATCATCAGCGGTTGAACCAAAAAGATAGACATTTGTCCCCTTGATTGCGTTAGGACCATAGTCTTTCCAAGGGTATTGATTCTCATCATCTGTCGAGGCGAATAATGAGGCCTGAGCCGAATGCTGATAGTTAACTTCAGGTGAGAAAAGAATGATGTTCTTGATATTTTTCTTCGTTAAGGTGGTTTCTGCTCCTTCAACGTTATAATCATACATGAGTCTAAGAATCGATCTTCCGCCCATTGAGTGGCCCATGAGGATAATATTTTCGTAATCAATTGAAGAGATATTATGCAAATAGACTAATGCATCATCGATTTCCTTAGGGATTTCATCTGTTTTAGCGTTGTCAAATCCAATTCTTCCGAAGGAGTTTCCTTGTCCAGAATAATCAAAGGTCATTACGGATATATTATTTGCCAAAAAGACGTTTGCCATTGGTCTCCATTTGGCTCTATCGCAAGAGTAGCCAGGACAGATAAGGACGGCGTATTTGGCATCTTTCTTTTCGAAATATGTCGCAGATATTGTCACATCATCATCTTTGTAAGTCGATTGGAATGTAACGTTTCTTCCTCCTAATGTATGAAAAGAACAAATAAAGATCAAAACTGCGGACACCAACATTGAAACAAGTCCACTAATAAGTAAAATTAGATTCCTTTTATTTTTCATAAGCGAGTTTATTTTATCATTTTCTCACTAAGAAAATAACCTATATAATCTTCTTGTGGAAACTGAATACATTGAAAAAGAAAATTCTAAGGTAACAGTGATATTCGTTCATGGAATATTAGGTTCGCCAGCAAGATTTAAAGAACTATATGATTTAGTTCCCGATTCTTTTTCCATAATGAAACTTGTTCTTGATGGGCATGGAAAAACCACCAAAGAATTTCATAAATCAAGCATAAAGAAATGGCGAAAACAAGTACATGAGTCTCTTCTTTTCCTAAAAAGCAAGAAACAAAGAATTATATATGTCGGTCATTCAATGGGAACGTTATTCGGAATTGAAGAGTCCATTAACGATAATTTAATCGACTCCTTGTTTTTATTGAATGTGCCTCTTAAACCTCATATGACTCTTTCTATGTTCAATCGTTGTCTGAAAGTCACATTTCAAAATGAGAAGAAGTTCGATGATGAGACAAAGCTTTTGAAAGAGAATTGTTCAATTAAGTTAACAAAGAACGTTTTTGCATATCTTTTATGGGCTCCTCGTTATGTTGAACTTTTTAAAGAAATGAGACATGTGAAATATCTAATCCCTAAAATAAGCCACCCATGTATATGTTTTCATTCGAAAGAAGATGAACTTGTATCGCAAAAGACATATAAGTATTTGAAAGAAAACCCTAGCATAAAGATTTTTTATCAAGAAAACTCTACCCATTATTACAACGGCGGCGAAGATCTTGCCATGTTAAGAGATGAATTCTCAAAGTTGATGGAAAAATATGAAAAGCCAAGTCAACCATTTCAAACTGAATTTATGAAGGAATTAAGAAAAGATATGCCATTTAAGAAATTAGATGAAGATTAATAAAGCTCATTCTTAATTTTATAATGGATACAGCCAAACATTTGTTTGTTTTTTTATATCTCTAGTAATGTTATAGTACGTTAAATGGCTGATAGTATCTTATCTTGCTGACTAATATTTTTTATGCAAAGCGTCAAATTCTCTTTTTGCTTCAGAGAATGTTAAAGATGGATTTTTTCCTATGAATTCTAGTAATTCTTCGTTAATGTGAAACCTGTTTTGCTTCTCGTTCAAGAATTCTACTAAGGACGTGTATTGATTTCGACACTCTTTTTCTAGCGTTAATGCCAGGTAAAAGGCGAGTTCAATAATGTGTTTAGTTAATGCACACATTGATTCGTTTGGCTGTCCTAGTCTTTTTAATTCAATTGGACATTCACTTCCGCAATAAAATTTGAAAAGGCATTCTTCACATTGATGAGCTTGTTTATACAAGTTCTGCGCTGCTTGCTCTTTTAAATTTTCCGTTATGGCCAAATCTTTTACACAGGTTGCGGCGGAGCAAGGGTAAATTTTGTCATTTTCATCAATAGAAAATCTAGAAATGCCACCATCGCATCGATTGATTGTTTTCTTCTTTAATATTGCTCTAGAAAGGAATCTTCCAAAATAGTCATCACCATTCAATAAGCAAAACCATTGTTTGAGATTGCCATTTTCAGCTTCTAATAGCAAATGACTTGCAAGTTTGTCGTATTCCTTAATCCATAAAATCGACGTTTTATCATCAATTGCAAAATCGTTTCCTCTAGCAAAACGATAGCTTAATGTTTTGAATGTTTGTGACAAAGCAAAAACAGATTCATCAAGATCGAATACGTCATTGGTTAAAGTTGCAGCGCAGCCAACGTATTCTCTGCCTTCAATCAATGAAATATTATTCGTTATTTCATCAAAAGTTGGATGACCTAATTTTGTTTTCCTATGAGAATTATGAACTATCTTGTTTCCATCTATGCTAACCCCAAATAAAATACCATGTTTTTGAAGAATTTTAACTGTGGAAGGAGTTAGCAAGGTTCCATTGCAGACTAACATTGGAATGATTTCGACTCTTAATTCATCGCTTTTCATATGGCAATATTCAGCAATGCCAATGATGGTTTTAAGATTCAGCAAAGGCTCACCCTTTCCTGATAAATCGACAAAATATTTTTCGCCATTTGAAAATATATTGAACAAGATATCTAATTGTTTGATCGCTTTTTCTAGAGACAAAGTCGTTTGATTCTTGTTCTTATTAAAACAGTAATCACACGATAAATTGCATGCATTGGATATTTCTAAGCAAAAAGAATAAGAAGTGGGTTTAATGTATGGAATGATTTCATCGATAGAAGGCTGAACTTGATGAAAATGAGAAAACCCGTCAGGAGACAATGAAAATTCTTTAGTTGAGTCATCGAAATATAATTTGTTATCAAGAAAAGAAATAATCGCCATTTTTTATTTTGTTTCGGACGAAATCGTACATCTGCTTGCCAGTCGTCTTATCAATAAAATAGTAGCTGTGGGCCTGGCTTGATAAAGGACCTCTTCCGCCAGCGTCTATGTGGCATTTGGTGTAATTATGACCTAGTGTTAATGAATATTCGTACTTTTTATAATGAGAACAATAGATGATTATTTTACTAATGTCTACATCCCTTCTTTCTGCTCCCGTTTTAGACCATGTATCTTGGTCAGCTTCCGTGGCTTGGGGACAATTTTTTAGTGAATTTAGCAAAAAGTAGTCTTCATCATTAATTTTGACTTTGTTGTTTAATAGTGAATCTTGAAACACGAACGAATATGAATACTCAGTTTCACTGTAACTAAGGAAATTATCGATTTTGCTTAGCTTCGTGTAGCGAGCAGTATCAATTTTCTCGGAAAATTCTAAAGCGAAAACTAAACCAGCGCCCAAACATACAAAAAAAGCTGCTGACAACAAGATTATTACTAAAGCTGTAAGAAGTGTTTTTTTTTTTTTTTTTTTTAACATATTGAAAACACATAGTCGCAAAAGGTATCTGCGACAGCCTTTCTTACTTCTTTTTGAACGTTACTGACATTGCTTTTCATGATTGAAAATTTCATTTTACTTACGGCGCTATCCGAGTTGTAATCTTCTGACTCGACGTAATTATTTCCTGGATTTGCTAGTCCCATGATATCATAAACTTCCTGTTTGAATTGCTCTTTCACGGTTCCGGACCAGTCTGAGTTTTTATCGTTTAATACGGCTTCAATGAATTTATTCATACGCATTTCATCTGAATATGTAGATCCGTAATAACTTGCTAGGGAGTCCGATGTTCTGCCGGCACCAGTTAACCATTTATCAGTGATATTAATTGCGTCTATATCGGCATATATGTCTGATTCTGAACATCCATAATCGCCAAGCATGATGCTTTTAAAATTGAAGTTATTCAAAGCCTCTAGATCGAACTCGTCTTTTTCATTATCTATTCTTTGCTGGATAGCACTTGCTGCTTGCTGCAAATCTCCTCCCCAACTAGCAAGATCGTGGACCATTTCAGGATATATGCAAGGGATAAAACAACGTTTCGATGCATCCCATAAGGTCCAATCATAACAAGCGTCCATCGAAGCGAACATATGAATCAAATCGATATCATGTTTTTTCGTTATTGGATCCTTAAAATACGAAAATTCTGTATCCGTTGATCTTTCTGAAGCGTGAGGATTTTTACTAGATATATGATAATTAACCGAATAATCATTATTTGAAACGAAATTTGAGAAGTATTCGATACAATTTTGAGTATTGTCTATTCCATGATTCAAGGTGGAATTTATAGATCCTGCAGTCGCTAGCCAAGCAACGCCACGCTTCAAATCATCTCCAGTGACATACCCTGAATTGAAACTTCTAACATATCCCAAAGCTGCATTGTTCATGAATAGTGCATCCGGGTTTAGATGAAATGATTGATAAGTTATTGCCCAATTTTCAGCAACGACAATTTTGTCTCTTAATTCATCAAGATTAGTGTCAAAGGTAGAAATTGAAACGATTTTCTGCTTTGCTGGTGTTGTTTCATAAAAATAACCGATTTCATCTTCTCGCGTTTTCCAACCGAGTTCATTTACTGCCTGGACGGATTCTTTACTGACATAGCATTTAGTTCCGACATCTACGTCCTCAGTTTTAACGAATATCTGTGGAATATTATTTGATTCATTTGTTTCTAATGCATTATCAATTAAAACTGGCCTGTTTTTAACGGCGCTAATTGCAGATAAAATTTCTGCACTTAGAACTAATAATGGTGCCATAACCCTCTTCCTTCTTTCTAACCTTAATTATAACTATATTTCTGATATGAAACAATACTCAACATAATGAAAGATAATTGGCTTTGATATAAGATATAACCATGAAAAATACTCAAATTAGAAAAGCGATGTTATCAGACTTAGAAAATATTTTAGACATATATGAATATGCATGTTCATATATGAAAAAGAACGGGAATTCAACCCAATGGGGTGCCTCTTATCCGTCAAGAGAACTTTTAGAAGATGATATAAGGAAAGAACAACTATATGTAATAATGGTTGATGATATTCCTCATGGAGTGTTCGCCTTCATAGTAGGAGAAGACCCAACTTACAAATATATAGAAAATGGTCAATGGTTATCTAATGAACCATATGGAACAATTCATCGTATAGCAGGGGATGGAACAATTAAAAGGATGTTCTCAATTGCTTTGGAATATTGCTCATCAATCATTCCTCATATAAGACTCGATACGCATAAAGATAATAAGACCATGCAACATTTGGCCATAAAAAACGGCTTTAAAGAATGCGGAACGATATATGTTAGCGATGGTTCACCACGCATTGCGTATGAAAAGATCGCATAACTTAAATTATTGTAAAAGGCCCGATTTCTTTATTGTTTTGTTCAGAGGGCTCTATTTTATAGTCGTATCTATCGTTTAACTTTTTACGCAAATCAACAAACGCAGTTTCCCCTATGACATTTCTGGCAGTTTCTAACTGTTTAAGTTCCGTAAAATATTTATTGATATTTTTGTCGTTGCTATAAAAATCGACAATATTAGAACGCACTACAGTATTTTGAAGGGTTAATGTTTTAGAATCCAATAAAGCTGTATAGCATTCGATTGCATCTTTATAAGTGACAATCTCTTTGCTATTTTGAACATTTTCCTTTCCGGTAAGGATATAGTCAGTTGATGTGTCAAGTGTTTTAGCTAATTTAATTAGATAAGTTGCTGATGGAATCGCATTACCGTTTTCCCATCCTGACACCATTTGAATTGTCGCCCCATCCAATAATTCAGCTAATTCCTTTGACTTTAATTTTTTCTCTTTCCTTTTTTCAATTATTCTATTGCCTATTTCTTTCGCTAGCTTATTCATTTCGATTCCCTCGGTTTTCTTTTAAGACGTTATTTTTGAGATAAAATTTATTTCTATAAACAAAGTTTATCATATTACATAAATAGGGCAAAACTAATTATCGAAAAACATGATTAATAAGCAAATGGCAGAAAAATTGAATTTTTAAAAACGTCATTATAATTGAGACATGTTCGAATGTTTTGATTCCGAACAACGACTGCAAATTGGAGAGACGATAATGCAAGATAGTTTTAAACCTGGTGGAGGGAATAAGCCTCAGTCATACATACCAGCCGGTAATGGCGAACGAAGCGGTGAATACACATCAAATTCAAATGAAAGGGGTAAACTAGAAAAAGCGTTAATTAGAAACTTTAGGATGTTTGGCATAAAAGACATGCCTGGCAAATATAACTTTTGTAACTCAAAATATGTCCAAAAGGTTGAAGTTATCTTAAATTCAAATGAAAAAGGTAAAATAAAACCTCTGGGTTTGCCTAATTCGGTTATTAAAAAAATGGTTAATGGTCAAGTTGTCACTGAAAGGTATTATAATGATAAAGGGGAGGCGTATTTGGATATTGATTATACCAACCATAATCGACCTAAGAGCCATCCGTTTGTGCCGCACATCCATCATTGCAAAGTGATATATGATTCTGAAAATAAAGCGATACTTATTAGAGACAAAGGAGAAGAAAACAAATGAGAATTGATTTCATCGAGTGCCTGCTTAGTTATGGCAATGAAATAACATTTACATACAAAAACAAAAACTATCTATTTAAAACTTGCGATGATTCAACGCAGAACGTCATCCTAACTTGCGATGAAGACAAAGACTTTGCGATAACACAAAAGACGTTTGAATTTCGCAAAAGCAAAATTGGCGATAAAACTATAGAAGAAATCGTCAATGAATTGCCTGACTCTTCCTTTCATGCTGTTGGCGAACTAGAAGACTTTAATATTAAGCATGAGGCAATAATGCATTGGCTAGAGCAAGGCGATGAGATTGAATTTGAATACAGAAACGACATTTATTGGATAACCCATTGGTGTGACAATGAAGAAGACTGGGGGGAATTTTACAAAGCAAATGAAGAGCCAATCATGGCCCTAAAAAGTATAGATGAACTTTTGAGAATTAAGATTGATGGTAAAACATTAGATGAACTTTTTGCAGAACTTCCTTGCTCCGCTTACGACATATATTGAAAAAGAATAGACGCATCAGTCTTCCTCAAGTTGTTCTTTCCCTTTTATAAAAGAATCGAACCTTGGTAACGAAAATTCTGATTTTCCACGAATAGAAACATTCAACAATCCTTCGTCAGCTAGTTTCTTTTTGTAGATAGCCAAATTTCCTTTGCTCATGTTACTTTTTTCAAGTATTTCCGCGTTTGAACCATGGCCATTTGCTACAAGAGAAAGAATCTTCTTTTCATTTCCCGTCAATTCTGACCATATTATTTCGTAACTCCAATCGCCTAGTTTGATGTCGTATTCTTTCAATATTTTTGAATTTATTTCTATTTCGCCCGCTCTAAAAAGTATGTCTCCAAGTATTTGATATGCTAAAACGTAGGCTTTCATTGTTTGTTCTATGAAATGCTACGAAAAATGAGATCACATATCGGCCTCTTTTTAATGAAAATTTTGTACTTCATTGTACTTTTAAATATCTTTTGTACTTCATTGTACTCTAATATGTTCTCTAAAAATACAGATTCAAATTAAATGATTTTCAAAAAATGTTGTTTGTAACGAAAAAAAGTCACCCAATAAGGATGACTTTCTTTTTTAGTAATTGAACATCAATTATTCAACATCAAGTGTACCAGAAGTGTAGTGAGCGACTTGAACGCCATCTTTCTTGACAGCGAAGGAGCAATTCTCGCCTAATTCTGTAACGCTTGAATCATCAAATTCGATTGTGACATTCAAATAGACATCAGTCTTATTGACGACTAAGCAGTTTCCAAGTTCGGCGCTTGTGGTCTTATCGGACATAACGATATAGCCTGCTGTACCCATATTGCCAGTGAGGGTGATAGAGAGATCGGATTTTGATTTGCCTTTGATACCAACGTAGATATCAGAGAAATCAGTTGCTCTTGTACCATAGTAGTTAGCGACGATGATATCATCTTCGGCAAATAAATATGTTGAAGCGGTCTTGGCAGATGCTGTAGTGCCTACTGGATACTTATTTGTTCCTTCATCTGCAACAACATAGTACTTAGTTGGTGACCAACCACTAGAAATAACGATTTCACCGAAAGCGTTGCCGGTGATTGTTGATGAATTTGAAGCAATTGTTGCTCCATAGAATTCTGTGCCACCGAATGTTCCAACGAATGGAGATGTTTGATATTTTGCTTCGGAAACAGCGACTGTAAGAGTGATCTTATCAGCATAAGCAGTATATGAATTTGGAGCGAAAGAATATGTCTTACCAGCAGCTACAGTTGTTGTAGTAGATGAAGAAGCGGTATACTCGCTTTCGTCTTTGATGATATAGCCAGAACGTGTTCTGTAATTAGCTGTTACGCTATTAAGCTTGTAGTTATCGTTAGAGTGATCTGCATCGAATTCGATATCAAGATAGACTGTGTCAACTCCACCATAAGCGCTTGTTGCAGGTGTCTTACTTCCTTCTGCATCAAGTGTGTAGAGAGAATATGAGACATAGGAAGGTGCATCAACAACGATTTCGAATGGCTTTTCTTCGGCTGTGACCTCAATGTCAGCGTTGGAAGCAGGCATTGTGAATGTGACGGTGCTATATTTTGTTGTTGTGGCATCATCGCCTTCACCAGAGACAATTTCAACGATTTCTTCTTCGAGTTCCTCACCGTTCATTGTGTATTTAACATTTTGAGCGTTGTAGACATAGTTTGTTAAGACGTTGACTTTAGAACCAGCGCGGAGATATGCATCAGTACCAGTTTGGATTTTGCCATCGATAAGGTAACCGGCAATGAAATTGCTTGCGTATCTCTTTGAACCATATTGATATTTAGGTTCAAAGACAACGGCTGCGCTATCTTCTGGACCTGCTTTGAAATATGCGCCACGTGTTTCAACGCTGATCGTGACATCATATCCAGGCATGATTAATGTGTAGCCGATTTCAAGTGAACCTTGTAAGTCGACAATGCCTGTGACTGCACTTGAAGTGCCATCATCTAAAGTTTCTTCGTAGCTATATGTTGCAACGACATCATATGCTTCATAGCCAGATTCGCAAGTGACTTTGAAGACAATTGCTTCTCCTTTCCAAGCAGTTGAAGGAAGACCGATTGCATAAGCATTATCTCCGCCATTGAAGGTGATTGCATATTTCTTGTTGAAATAGCCATCTTTGAATGTATAGCCACATTCACAAGTGTGTAAGATGTAGCCTTGTGTATCATCGGTTGCATCGACGGTCGTTTCTACAAACGTATGAGGGGCTTCGTCGAGAACTTCATCGCAATCTTCACAAAGATGCCAGTGGTTATTTTCATCGTATTTCCATTCTTTGCTAGCGGTATGTGTATGGATGGAAGATGAAGACTCTTCGACTGAAGAAGATGTTCCACCTGTACATGATGCCATAGCAAGCAATGTTCCGGCAGCAAGAACTGAAACTGCCATCAATTTCTTTGATTTTTTCATAAAATCTCCTTTAAAGTTGGACCAAATGTCCTAGAACGAGTACAAATTTATGATAGATTGTAAAATTGTCAATTGTTATTTTTAAATTTTGAAAATAATTTTTTAATTTTCATGAAACAAAAAGAAAAAATAAGTCATACCAATTCTTTTGTAATATAATGCGAAAGTCCCACTATAAGGAGATAAATTTATGAAAAAACAACGCTTATTGGTTTTATCGCTCTTGCCACTATTGCTTGCAGGATGCAACGACAAAGGAAACTCCTCGAAAGAAGAAGGCCTCTCTACCGAAGAGAATTCTTCAACCTCCGAAGTTTCGTCTTCTTCGTCTTTCATACAATTGGAAACAAACTTCGACAACCTTAAAAATTCCCTCGTTGATGCTCAAAGGGGAAGATTTGAACTCGTATATTCATTACAAGGAAAAGAATTAACGGACTATTATGCGGCAGATTATGTTCTTTTCTCTTCTTCTAAGTCTGGCTATATCTTACTTGATTCTTACAAAGAAGAGGATGGAAAGATTGTCTATTATTTCTCGGTTGATGATTCTGGAAAAGTCACCATTCATGACATATATCCAACAGGTTCATATTCATCACCATATTTAAATTCCCTCGCTGGATTTAACCTTCTAGCGAATATCAACGCCACTCACTTAAGCGAATCCGATTTCACTGAAAAAGATGGATGTTTAAGATCAACGAATGCAAAACTTCTCTCTGCTTTCGCTGATTTGCTTGAACTCTCTGAAACATATTCTTCAGGATACATCAATTCAATTGATTTCTATTTCAATGATGAAAACGGTCTTGTTTTCACTCTCAATCAGCCAAGCATGACCCCATCAACATATAAAGTTGACGCAACTTCGCGCACTGGCATTCTCAATAATATTGGCGATCCATATTCAAAAGAAGTCGAGGATGCGAAAGCAAACTTCTCTATTTCCAAGGATGAATTATCTTCCTCTTCCCTCTCTTTATTAACTGCTAAATCCTTCGAGGGCAATGGAAAAATCTACATGAATGTTGAAGGAGATGATTCAGAAATAGGGACGTTCTCCTTGAAATACAACGATTCTTCAATTGAGGTTGTAAATACAATCGATGGGGTACGTGAAGCGGTTCACTACACCAAAGGAGAGAATAATTCCGTTATCCAGGAAGGATTATCCCCTGAAAACAAGAAGATTTCTCAAACTATCTCTGGCTACAGTTGGGATATGCTTGCTTTTGGCTACACTGAAATCACTGAAGCGGGTGCTTTTAGAAAAAAGAGCGAAGACACATATCATTATTACGGTTATCATGCCGATCAAATTGGTGGAGCTTTAACATATCTTAGCTATGGCTTGAATGCTTCAAGCATCGACTTCAAAGTAGATAATGGAATCGTTAACAAAGTTATCATTGAAACAAGTGCGATAGGACAAGATACAATCGGAAGAAATACCATCTACCGTCTTGAAATGGATGTATCTTCAAACCCTTCATCACCATGGGAGGTTCAACCAATAAGCGAAAGCAATCCAACAATCAAGAAGGCGATAGAGTCAATAACAACCCAAGGAGTTACCTATAAAGCAACTTCCCATATCGATGAGCAAAATAAATCCTATGCCGAAACGATTGTCACCCCTGATACAATCCTCGTTAAATATATGTTGATTGGCGAAGATACCGAAGTCCTATATTCATATTCTGGCTACCACGTATTAGATAATGGCAAAATTCAATCCTTTAGCATCGATGAAGATAACAACGTTACGACTGATAAACCGCCAGTTGAAGGCGATACACTTATGAACCACACAGGCTGGGGATGTTCTCCTGCTGTATTTGAGTTATCCTCTGATGGAAAAACTTTCTCCCCAATCTCTGAAGCAACAGGCTTTGCCTCCTTCTTAACGGCTGGTTTCTTCTCAGACTTTGCCTTAGATGACACCTTGGTTTTCAATCTTGGAAACGATGGAAGAATTTCTTCTTTCTCCTACACTTACAACCTTAGCAATCTCTCCCGTAAAGAAGAAACGATTGAGTTTGAGTATGATAACGTTGAAATCGACTCATCTTTGAAAGAAAAGATCGATGCCATCACTGAAGCAGGAGCTCCAACAAACTGGCTAGAAGAACCATCGAGTGCAAATGAAGGAGCTACAAGCAAACTTAAAGATTATCTTACTGAGGTTTATGGTGAAGAAGTGGCTAAAACGATCCCATATGTTTTCGATGAAAACCTTTCTGGTGAGTGGTATTTCCAAAGTAAGACACTTGATGATGATTATAAAGTCACCTCTTTCCAAATATATTCTGGATATGCCTACGGAAATGAAACGTATTGGAATGCATATGTAAGCAAACTCAAAGAGAAACTTCTTGCTGATGGATACGTTTCCTCAACCGGAATCATCTACACGAAAGATACAGTTAAAATAAGCATTGGCGATTCTGAAAGTGGAATAACATTCGAAAGAGCCTAAGAAATGATTGATCCTCGATTGCTTCATGTAATTGAGGATTTTTTAAGTTTAATCGAAAACTTTGATAATCATTCTTTAGGTAACAATATAATGCGATAAACGCTAAATAACATATGATTTTCGTGTTGATGGAATAT
>CAVHQU010000011.1:0-46648 GCA_963638555.1 bacterium
ATGCGCACTTATGTATGCTTGATAAGTATCAGATATGCTAGACCAATTATCTTCAACATCTAAGTCAACGTTTTTGATTGTCCCAGATATTTTCGATCCCGATAAAGCAGTTACATTTAAATTGACTGATATATCAGCTTGGGAGAGTACATAGGATGACATAATACTTGAGTATGCTGATTGGAGGTTTAAGGTGAAGTTTTGCAAAGTATCGTCACCTTTCATTAAAGCATCCATAGCCAGGGCAATATTCCATTTTCTATCATTTTCATCATAAGAATATGAGGTGATCAATCTCTCTAAATCCATTGCCTTCCCTGATGTGTCTTGTTTTGTTATCGCTGATTCAATTGACGAGTAATAAGATGACTTTATATCCATCATGTCTCTGAATAGGAATTTTAACAAATGCTGGGTATCTGTAAGATAATCAGTATGGTATTTGAAAGAACCAGATTTCTTAGAGCCTGAATAGTCTGTCTTATTCTTAGCAAGATTATACGTCAAATAAACATATCCGCTATTATCCGCATATGCTTCATCCGTATTTGGATCAATATTATCATAATAAAGCACGCAATTCCTATAGCTGTAGAAAGTAAGACCATTGTTATAAGTGTCGCTATATAAGACGCTGACAGGAACGTTTATTGTGCCATACGCCTTTACAATAAGACCGTCAACAAACAATCTAACATCAATTTCTAACGCTAGATTGATATCGATAATTCCAATAAGTTTTAAATAAACACCGATATTCGAGCTTGTTAAATGATATGTTTTTAAATTAGCCGTATTATACAAATCGGATATCAGCGTTGACATGCTTGTGAAATCTGTCGTCGTTAATGAATGGTCAACAACACTTGTTTTGCTTTCGACATATTCGCTTAAAGTGATAGTTAAATTCAATGTTTTGCCACCAAAAACCAGATCTTGAATTGCTAAAGTTTTTACGTTATTCCCTTCATATTGAAGACTTACCTTAAAATTATTGGCATTGTTTTCATCGTTAAAGCCAAAAGCAGCACCAGAAAGAACTATTTCAGAATAATCACCAGTAAATGT
This sequence comes from bacterium, assembly GCA_963638555.1. Taxonomy (GTDB): domain Bacteria; phylum Bacillota_I; class Bacilli_A; order RFN20; family CAG-826; genus UBA4951. Next base: position 1,069 of record CAVHQU010000011.1, read on the forward strand.
TGAAGAAACTATTAGGTTAGTGGATAAAAGAGGGGAATATTTGCCCGTTTTTAACGCATCGATAACGTTAGACGCAGCAACTCCTTCAACTATGGTAAAGAACTTGCTGAAACGTGGGTCATCAGAGTTATAGATTTTGTTAATAATAGAGACAACATCTTCAAAAGGAGAAACCGATAATTTGCCATAAGTTCCAGCTTGGGAGGAATCTGCAGCATATAAATCTTCATCATAATAATGGAAATACGCCGTTTCAAGTTTTTCTAAATCTAAGGAAACATGATGTTTTTTCAAATTTCCCAATTTTGAGAAATCGCCATTTTCATCATTTATTCCAATTTGCTGTCCAAGCAAAATATCAACGTATCCGCCATCAAATTCATATAATGTATCATCGCTTGTATGACCAGTAAGGTTAGCTTCACCTTCAATTGTTGATAGCCCTACACCATTCGCGTCCATATATGATCCATCAATGGATAAATGAAATTTAGGCGATGAGTAGATATCGTAAATTTGTGAATAAATATCTGGTATTTTTTCAAGGAAATAGAAATCGTCCGTGGCAAAGGAATTCTTTTGATAGTCAATGAGTTTAATTGTCATATCATTCAAATAAAAACCATTGAGACCCACGTTATTTAACGATATAAGCACCAAGTTATTATTATTTGCGTTTATTTCAACTTTTATTTCGGAATCTTCTGAGAAACCAAAAACCCCCAAGTTAAGCGATATCGTTATCACATTATCATCATTAGATAGAGACTTTATGCAATCAACAAAGTCTTGGTAGCGTCCATTCTTAATATTAGAAACAAAGGATTCATCGAGTAAATTTAACAATTTTTCAATGATTTTAGCATCATTGCCAAAATCAGCCTTTATTCTCGCGATTAATTCATTTAAAACAGTATCGGTAACCGCAACTTTCATTACGTCATTGTAATTAAGATATGTTTTTTGATTTGTATCTTTTTCGGAAGAGAATGAAATTAAATTTTTATTTTCAGATGAAACTGAAGGGTAGACAGAAATATTTCCGTTATATTCAGAATTATTTATATCTGCATAAACATTAGCGTTAAGAGCAACATCTTCTTCTGATGCGCTATATTTGCTTGTTGCAGCCACTTCATGATGAAGCAATCCCTCTAACTCTATGCCAAATTGGGCCGAAGAAGTAAGTTTATGGATTTTTCTAATTAAATCCATAGAATCATAAACTTCTTTAAATGAGAATGAATCAGAAGGTTTTAAATTCTTAATAACAGTCAATTCATCATCATTAACAGTAGTTGAAAAAGTAAATGAAGCGTAAGATTCTCCCATAGTCAGTTTATTAGAATAAACTTTTGTGAGATTGTAATCAGAATCCTCTTCTAGATGAATGTAATTTCCATTGCCAATATTTACTTTATAGCCATAGCCACTTGAAATATTTTCCTCTTCAAATTCAAAAGATGAATATGATGAGTCTTTGTCTAAAAAAGAATCAAAAGCATCATAAATCGAATCGGGAACTTTCAATGCATCAACGCCAAATATTGAAATAATTTTGCTAACTACACTCTTATATGTGGAATCCGAATATTTATATTTCAAGCCTGACAAATCTAAATAAGCCACTTCATCTGAATAATTCAAATGTGCAGATTTGTTAACCCCATTATAATCAAGGGTTACATTTAAATCTAAGGCATTGATCTTGCTCGTCGGTCTTGCAATCTTTAAAGTGGCTTCTTCAGTTTTGATTACGCTATAGGAAGAACCTTTTTCTTTCAAATTTAAAGTGAAATCAAGCTTGCCATCGATTCCTTTCGTTTCGCTTAACGATTTGAAGAACCTTTCTTTATCATTTTCACCCTCTGGAAGATAATGGCTTTGAGAAGACTCATCGCTTTGTTTAACGGATATCTTTTCACTATTTTCAAAATTGCCAATAGCAAAAGACATGCTAGTTAAAGCAAGCATAATCTTTTTAATCGATGATTTTTTGATAAAATTGGCAAATAACATATACACGTCTCAACTATTTTGACGATAATTCATCATTTTCATGTGCTGAAATATACGAATTGAATGAATCAATTGGGAAATCGTTTTTCCCAATGTTTTCCAATGAAACATCAGCCGAAATTTCAATCTTTACGCCTGCAAAAATTGTTAAAGAAAGATTTAAATCACTAAGGTATTTATCAGAAGTTCCAGCAACCTTAAGATTAAGATCTTTTAAGAAATCATTTCCCAATAAACCGCCTAAATCAAGAGACAGATCCCATATTTTGTTTTCATTGTCAAAAGAGAACTCCTTAAATAATTTTTCTGTCGCTAAGGCGGAAGAACTTGTCGGCAGAGAAATTCCGTTTGTATCAACTTTGGCTAACAAACGATTTTGCATATTGATGACATCTTTCAATAAGAAATGAATTATATTATCGGTGGAACCGAAATAAGATGTGTCATATTTGTAGTCTTGAACTTCAGTGAAATCATAAGTTGTTGTTTCGCCTTCATCGTTTTCAACATCAAACGTGCCAAATGGATTTACGCCATGAACGTAAACATTCTTTGTGTCATAATAGAATTCAACCGTACGATAATAAGATGCATCATCTCCGTGATCACCAAATAGCCATGTGTCATTGTTTACCGCAGGAATAAGAGGAATGTTGCTTAACATTCCAAACACCTTGGTTCCTTCTTCATCGATTGAAATATACAAATCGGCATCGATCGTAATTATATCTGCGGTCCATAAGGTTACCGATAAAGCACTTGTTAAATGGTATGTGTTAAGCTCATTTGCTGTATTCAAGAAATATTCAGCTAATGTCGTAACACTTGAGAAATCGGTATACGTAGCTGTTTTATCTAGAGAAGATAACGTATTATCAAATTTTTCTAAAGAGATAGTTAAGTTCATCGTTTTACCCGACAAAACGAAATCTTTCAAAGAAACGCTCTTGATGTTTCTTATTAATTCATCAGTAACATCTCCATTTTCATTAGTAACAGGTTTTGTCGTATCGGCAAAAGTGATAACAACATTGATATCATTTTCTAGTCCGAAGATTTCACCATTGATTAAAAGATTTGCTTCCGATGATGAAATCACACAGGAGTTAAGTATTTTTGCAGAAAGAAGGGAAGCGTATTTGCCATTAATAACATCATTGATGACGCTTGTTGTTGCATCGCTTTGGAAAGACGAGAAGATGCCGCCAAAACGTTTCGTGAAAGTTTCGTCACCTGTTAATGATTTTATTAACTCGATTAAATCATTTATGTTTGCAAGCGAAATTGAACCATTCAATCCGGCATATTCATCCTTTTTGTCATTATCGTTGTAATTGAAAATCGCTTGCTGTTCATCTACATCGAGTGTAAATAAATGGTTTTTTGCATAATCCTTATTGATTTGTGACAAAACGATTGAACCAGTACCGCTCTTTAAGTTTGCGTCAAAATTCGTTCCACCATCAAAGGTCATTCCATAGTTGTTTTCGTCCAACATGCTACCCTCTATTTTCAATGTTGCTTGTTTTGAATCAACTAAATCACTGACTTGATCAAAAACATCAGGTAAATGTTCCATTTTGTAATAGCCAGTTGAATCAAAGGAAATCGTTGAATATGAATTTATATCGATACTTCCTTCTAACTTAAAATTCTTAGCTTTGATTCCAGAAAGAGTGATTTGTGATATTGGAGCATTCTTCGTCCCATCAAAAGTGACGGTGACCAAAGAGTCGTCACCTAAGCCAATCTTATCTAATTTCACCTTCAAAACAACTTTATTAGATGATATTTCTATTTTTTCGATTTCATCAGCAATTAATTCATAACGGCCCTTTTGAACCGCACTGATTAATTCGCTATCGAAAACGAAATCAAAAATTTTAGCTAAATAAGACATGTCTTGGCTGTTTCCGTCTTTTTGCATTCTGCCAAGCATTGCCTCAAGAGTCACTAAGTTTGTTGAAACCTTCGTGACGTCATTATAATTGAGATAAGCATTGTTCTCTTTATCCTCAGTCAAATATGCGACATCTAATTTTTGAGAATATGAGTTATCTGCAGCGTTAGCTAAATCTAAATTAGCAAGGTAATTACCCGTTCCAAAATCGAAATTTCCATCTAATCCGATAGACATATTTTCAGTGAAATCAGACTCCGAATGAGATAAATTAAGCGACATGTCTAAGTCAAAACGCTCTTTTGCCACTGCATTACCCACTTTGCGGATGATACCTTTTAATCCTAATAAAGAAGTGTAATTTTGATAATCGGCAGGGATAGAAGAACGAATAGAGGATAACGCATCTTCATTGATAGAAGTATCAAGTTCTAAATTGATTGTTACGTCGTTAAATTTCAAGTCTTTAGCGACAACTCTCGTGAGATTGTAATCGCCATCGCTAAAAAGATTAAGGCTAACAACAGTCCCATCCAGATCGATATCTAATTTGTATTCTTTGGAGTTTTCGCCATCATTGACAAGAGTCCAATCCATTTTGGTCCCTGCGAGGCTGCTCATATCTGAGGATGAGTCACCAGAATCGTTTTCAGATGATGAGTCATCGCCTATCATTTTGTCCAAAAAATCATATACGCTATCAGGTATTTTTATAACGGAATCGCTAAAAATTGAAATCAATTCACCAATTAAAGATTTATATTCCGTATCTAAATAAGCGATTTTTCCACCCCAAAAATCAACATAGGCATTTCCATCTACGTAATTGATGTGGGTCTTTGCCTTTTCAAGATTTTCTGCATTCCAATCGTTGTAATTAATCGTTCCCTCGAAGTCTAAGCCAATTTTGCTAGTGCTTGGCATTGCGAATTTAAGACTTGCATCATCAATGGAAATAGTATTCATTGTAGTGGAATCGCCATCGTTGTCCGGAAAAGTTACGGTAAAATCCAATTGTCCTTCGATTCCAGTCGTTTCAATCAATTTTGAAGCAAATTTATCTACCGAACTTTCAACTGGTTCGGTTCCGTTTCCACTATCGTCGATAAGATTATCATTGCCAGCATCTCCCTGTATGAAACTTGGAAAAGCGAAATAAGTTATAGTTCCTGAAATGCCTGCAACTAATGCAAAAATCAAACCGGATCTAACGCTTCTCTTTTCAAAGAATTTTGATATTTTTTCGCCTGTTTTCATATATATTCTCTCCTCTACTCTTTGCTTGTGTCATATTGAGTTTGTTCATTTAATTTAGGTATTGACACTTCTTTTCCTGTTTCGTAATAAGTCGTTACCTTGCCGATTACGTTCGAGCCAGCCCCAGCTGCAGTTTTGGCATAATATTTTTCATAATTTGAGGAAGAAATTAAATTCAGCTTCAAATCAGTTTTAAATGTAAGATGCACGAACTTGAATGAGGGTGGACCGGCTAAATCAGCTGTTGCTTGCATTTGAACGACATAATTTTTGACCGTGATTTTTGGATCTAATTCCAAATCAATCGTATAGCCCGTTGAAGTTTTGCTAACTCCAGTCGCTATTTTTGAAGTTACTGCTTGATCATCTTTAGATAGGCATTTATCTGAAACTATATACACAAACGGAATTCCATCTAAATACCTGCCGGCATGAGCCTTATATTCATCACGTGTCCTAATCGTTTTATCTTGTTCGTTGAAAGAAGAATCATAAACCGTTTCATTCACGCTCCCCTTATATTGTGTGACGACGGACTCAGCATTTTCATATGTTTCATACATGCGCCACGCTGCTTTAACCGCTGAAGATTTAGAGAGAGACTCCTCAAAATATTCATTGCCTTTTTTAATGAAGGTTGAACGAATTTGCTGATCGACTTGAATGCCCAAGACTGAAGCGGCACCGCTTCCATACCCCTGCGCTATCCATTGGTCATGATCATAAAACTTCTTTAAAGCGATATTGGCCATTTCGCAAGGCGTGAATTCACTAGAGTAATCAGATGCTTTAGAAGATTCAAACTTTGTTAAAAGTTCATCATAATTAATAGCATATTCATCAGCATTAATATTGTCATAATTGCCGACTGTACCGCCATTAAAAACCACGCCAAGAATAATTCCAATCCCAGCACCAACACAAATCGAAACGGTTGCCCCTATTGACCAAAACAATATTGACTTCTTTTTAGACCATTTCTTTTTTGGATTCTTATAATCCACATTTTCTAGTGAAGATTGAGTTGAATTCTCCTGTGAATCAGTTATGTCTTTTACTTTTGTTTCTTCCTTCATAGTTGCTCCAAGACACTTACATTCTAAATGTAATATTTTTCAAGACACCCTATTTGACCGAATTTCATTTGTAGAAGGCGATTCTACGATTAGTAGAGACTATTTTTATAGGTTTTATCGCTACTTTTAGATATTAAGTTTTTTCTTTCTACAATCAAAAATATTTAAAAGAGAAAATATTTTGACATCATTCATTCATAAAATATCGATTGTTTTAAAATACGTTTAAAGGCTTATTACCTAACGTTTTTGTTACCTTTTCCATAGGTATGAAAACTATTTCATTAAAATTTTGTTTGCATATATCATTTTTTAGAAATAGACTACACATATATGGAAGAATTGGAAAAAATTGTTGCAGAAAATTTAAGTTTCTTAAGAAAGTCTAAGCATCTAACTCAGCAAGAGCTTGCAGAAAAGATGGGTTACTCAGACAAGCTTATTTCAAAATGGGAGCAAGGTAAAGCCATCCCGTCTATAGATAAATTGATGGTGCTTGCCTCTTTTTATAATGTAACACTTGATAATATCGTGACAAAAGATGGTTGCAAAAGCCTTGGTGGAACGCCAGAAGACGATAAAAACAAAACAAATAAAATCGTTATTCTCGCCTTAGTTGCGGCATTTATTTTCTTTGTTGCCGTTGCCGTTCTCATCAATTCAATCATGACTTCTTCTCCCGTTGCTTGGATTGCCTTTGCTTATATGGTTCCTGCAATTGGTTTTGTTGATGGCATTCTTGATTTTAGGTTTTTTGGCAAAAACACCGCCTTATGGATTCTGCTTTCCATTGGTATATGGGGCATTCTTTTTGCGATATCTTTGAATTTCTTTTTCTATTTGAATCAAAACATTTTCTACATTTTGTTAATTGGTATTCCTCTTCAAATAGTAATCATTTTGTTTGGTCAATTTAAATAATTTTTTATTTTTTTAAATTTCGTTATTTTTCTAAATCTTTTTTTGTCAACGTTACTAGTTTTATATCACTCGTTTTATTCATTTTCGATTAAATCATTAACATTCAGTTAGTTTCAACTTACTTTTTACCTTTTAAAAATGATTTTATTTTAATAACCTGGATTGTTACAAAACTAATTTACGTTTACAATTATGCAGGAAAAAGAGGTAAACATATGATAATTGATGAAAACTTAGAGAGATTCTTGAGATACGTGAAAATCGATACTCAGTCCGACGAGGACTCAACCACTACTCCAAGTGCTTTAAAAGAATTGAATTTAGCAAAGCAACTCATGAGAGAACTTGATGAACTCGGCATTCCTAATGAATTAGATGAATACGGGCGTCTTTATGCACATTTGGATGGGGAAGAGGGGTTAACAACAATCGGGTTGAATTCTCACATGGATACGGCCTTGGAGGCTTCAGGCAAAGACGTTAAGCCTCAAATTCATGAAAACTACGATGGTAATGATATAAAATTAAACGATGAATATGTCTTATCACCAAATAATTTCCCTGAACTTTTAAATCACGTCGGCGATACCATCGTAACAACTTCTGGTGATACCTTGCTTGGTGGAGATGACAAAGCTGGCATTGCCATAATCATGTCCGTTTTGTCATATTACGTAAAGCATCCTGAAATTAAGCACCATCCTATTGCTATTTTATTTACACCGGATGAAGAAATCGGACGTGGTCCAGACCATTTCGATGCCAAAAAATTTGGTGCTGAATTTGCATATACGATCGATGGTGATTTTCCTGATCATATAGATATAGATAATTTTAATGCAGCACACGCAGATATAAAAATTACTGGCATTGGAATCCATCCAGGAGAGGCAAAGGGCAAAATGATAAATGCAATCCGCGTGGCTGAAGAATTCGATTCAATGTTGGATGCAAATGAAAAGCCTGAATATACCGATGGCTTCGATGGATTTAACCATATTTTATCATTTGAAGGAAATGCGCTTGAAGCATCATTACATTACATAATTAGGAATCACAGTAGAGAACTTCTAGAAAAACAAAAAACTGAATTTATTAACGCTAAAGATTTCCTTTTGAAAAAATACACAAACGCAAAAATAGAATTGGAAATTAAAGACGATTACCACAACATGAAAGAGATTCTTGATAAAGACCCTCGCGCTGTCGAACACGCAAAAAATGTTTTCAAAGAATTAGGCATCAACCCCGTTTCTCTCCCTGTCCGCGGCGGAACAGACGGAGCAACTTTCTCTTTCTTAGGATGTCCGACACCGAACTTAGGCACAGGCTCCTATAATCATCACGGACGTTTTGAATATTTATCAGTTGAGGATTTCAACAAAATGATCAAAATCGTCAAAGCCATTGTTAAAGCATAATAAAAAGGCCAGAATAACTGGCCTTTGTCAACATTTGGCTGGGGCGACTGGGATCGGACCAGTGTATCTCGGATTCAGAGTCCAATGCCTTACCACTTGGCTACGCCCCAAAATGCTTAAATATTTTACTCGATATTAATCGTATAACAAGAAGAAAAGAGAATTAATTTATGGAAAATCAAAGAAAAGATGTAACAATGGTCGCCATTGGCGGAGGCTCGGGAAGCGGCAAAACAACATTAGTAAAACGGTTGCTTAAAGAATTTCCTGATGCCTCATTCTTTTCTTATGATTCATACTATCGGTCTTATCCAGAAAAATCGCTTGAGGAAAGGAACGCCCTAAATTTTGATGATCCAGCAATTCTTGAAAACGAACTATTCACCAAGCATTTAAGGGATATAAAGGAAAGCAAAGAGATCCAGGTCCCTATATATGATTTCGCCACTCATTTAAGAAAAGAGGGCACCCATGTATTAGTTAAACCCGCAAAATTAGTTTTTGTGGACGGCATTTTAATATACACAATTGATAATCCCAAACAATATTTTGATTATTGTATTTATGTCGACGCTGAGGCTGATATACGTTTAGCTAGAAGAATTATTCGGGACTCTGAAGAAAGAGGACGAACCCCTAGATCGGTCATCGAACAATACCTATCAACCGTCAAGCCTATGCACAATAAATACGTCGAAAAGGGTCGCGCTTACGCCGATTATATTTATTCAAATTCGACAAATGACGGTTTAGACGAAGAAAAGATTCAAACTTTATTAAAGAAAATCAAAGAGGTTATTAAATGATTATCGACACACACATGCATCTTGCCTCTTGGCCATCGGTTAGAAAATGCAGGGAAAACATAACCTATTCCATGAAAAAATATGGAATAGGTTACTGTTTAATCAGTCATTGTGATTGTTCTGAGTTTCCTTCATTAGATGATCGTTACCCAGTAAGAAAAATCGATCAAATCAAAGGCTTAAGAGAATGTCTTAATTTTGCTAAAAGACACCCAAATGAGATTGGTGTTTTAGTTTGGATTAATCCTAACAAAGAAAAAATTTCCGACGAATTCAAAGGTCTCATTGAAAATAATTTACAATACATTCACGGTTTTAAATTTCACCCATGGGAATCCCAAATGAAAATAACCGATAAAAGGTTAATCCCATACCTAGATTATATTTCATCGTTAAATATGCCTATGCTGGTGCATACGGCTTTGGACAAATATTCTTCAATCAAAGAATTAGGAAAAATAGCAAAGAAATATCCAAGCATTAAATTCATTGCGGCTCATCTTGAGCTTTGCACAGACGATAAAGATTTTGCCATAAAAGTTATGAAAGATAATCCAAACATTTATTGCGACACCGCATGGGTAAAAATTTCTGATGCGAAACGAGTCATTAAAGAGGTAGGAATAGATAGAATTTGCTTCGGAACCGATAACCCAATAGACGGAAAAGATACTTTGGCAAATGCACTTTATGAGCCTTATCTAAATGACACTCATTTATTGAATAACGAGCAAAAAGAGCATTTGCTTTACTTAAATGCTCTTAATATCTACAACATTAAAAACAACAAATAAATTATTTTTTATCATCTTTAACTTCGATAGCTTTGATTGTCTCTTTTTTCATCTTCTTTTGTTCGATTTGCTTTTTCTCTGGCTCTTCTTTTGTTTGCTTTGGCTCTTCTTTTTCAATTTTTTCGGCCGTATATTTAGGTTTCACCCTTTCTTTTACGACAAGTCCAGGTGCATATCTTTCAGGGTTTTCTTTTCTCCAAGCAATTTTCCACACCGTGTACAAAGCCATGGTCGCTTCTATAATCATCAAGAAAATCGCGAATATCCTAACGAAATCTCCCCAGCCATTATTGGAGACATCAAACCCAATCGAACCAGCAAAAGAGCCAATTAAAAGAATCAGCGATCCAAGAAAATTAATAATTCTTAAAGTTAATTTAAAGCCCATTATCAAATTGAATCTCGTTGTTTTTAGCCCCTCTTCGCGATGAATTAAGGCAAGGCATAAGGTAATTATAGATACAAGCAATGACGCAATGCCGAAACCTAATGAGATATAGAGATAAATGGAAGATTCTGCACCATTTTCAACAATCAAACCAATGCCTGAAACGAGAGTAAAAACTATGCCGAACAAACCTAAAAATATATAAGAAATCAAATAAAATGTTTTTGTTATCCTGTTTTTAAAAAATAATCTTGCTTCCTTTTCTTCCATAATTAAGCACCATCCTCATGATCTTTATATTTTTCAGACCCTGCTCTTCCTGATTCAGGGTCCATTTCATTTTCGTGAAGCATATCGTAGTCTTCACCGGTTTTCTCACCTTTCTTTTTTCTTCTATAAGGGATGAAACCTTTGTTTTTTCTAGTTCCAAAATATGGCATATCTAAATATTAACCCAAATTAACGAATAACCCAAAATAATGGCGAATAAAAATTGTAAGCCGACAATTCCAAATGTTCTTTTAAGATGTTCTTTGTCTTTAAATAAGTAGAGCAATCCCAATCCTGCCGAAGCGGATAGTCCCGCTAGCAATGCACCAAAAGGAATCAAACCTTCTAGATACAAATTAGAAACCAAAACGGATGCAGCACAGTTGGGTATCAAACCAATAATTGATGAAAAGAGGGGGGACAGGTAGTAGTTTTGAGTCAAAAATGCAGAAATATTATCCTTTCCAACACCTAATATTAACAAGCCGAAAAGAAAGGATATAACATAAGAATATGCAAAAATCTTCAATGAGTGAAACAAAGGATGCAAAACATGCTCATGCCAAACATTTTCATCTTTTTCTTCTTCGATATGGTGATGGCAGCAACCAACATGTATCTCTTCTTCTCCATCGCAATGTTCCAGATGTGAATCTACTTCTTTATTCTTTCTGATAAAAATCAAATCGAGAAGCATTCCGACGATAATCGCAAAAACTATCTTTATGCCAACTACGACAAATCCTATATACCATTTGTTAGTCCAATCGCCAAAAAGAATAGGCAACGCCTCATCCGAGCAAGCAATAAATATTGCAAATAGGGTTCCTATCGTTAAATGGCCCTTGCTAAACAAATCCGCTCCAACAACCGAAATCCCACATTGAGGAATGGCACCAGCCAATGATCCAAAAACCGGAGCAAGTCTTTTCTTTCTCTCCAAAAGAAGAGCGATTTTATTCTCCAAAAAGGAAAGAACTACATATAAGACTAATGCGACAGCAAGGACCTTTAATGAGTCAAAGAGAGTATCTAAAGCTAATTCACCAACTGATTCTAAATTCATAGCCTGATTATTATAAGCGTATTAAAAAGGATTTCAAAAGATATATCACTTAGCAATTTCATTGAAATTGAATATAATTGATTTGAGGTAAAAATCATGGAAGAAAATGATGCTAAATACGATCCTAGAATTCGTCACAACAAATTAAAAACGCACAAAGACACATCCTTTAAAAAAGTAATAGCGGTAGTTTCAGGAAAGGGTGGCGTTGGGAAATCCCTTGTCACTTCTCTTTTGGCTGTTTCTTTGCTTAACAAAGGTCATACAGTCTCAATTATGGATGCTGATATAACTGGCCCTTCAATAGCCAAAACATTTGGTCAAGACGAATACACTTGCGTTGGTGACAAAGATGGAATATTCCCAGCTAAAACCGAGAGAGGAATCACTCTTATTTCTTCGAACAATTTATTGGAAGATCCAACTGCTCCTATAGTTTGGAGAGGTTCATTAATCTCGTCTCTTGTCGCACAAATGTTTACAGATATTGTTTATGGTGAGAAAGAATTCTTGCTTATAGATATGCCACCAGGAACAGGAGATGTTCCACTTACCGTTTTCCAGCAATTGCCCATCGATGGGATAATCATCGTAACTTCTCCTCAAGACTTAGTCGCAGACGTTGTCACTAAATCCATTAAGATGGCAAAAATGCTCAATATTAACATCCTAGGCGTAGTCGAAAATATGGCTTACGTTAAATGCCCACATTGTGAAGAAAAGATATCGATATTTGGCAAAGACAACGTTGAAAGTATGCTTAAAGAAATGAACGTCGCCTTGCTTGATAAGATTGGAATTGACCCTGAAATTACTACATTAGTGGACGAGGGGAAAATTGAAAATTACAAAGGAAATTATTTGGATAACACAACCGACAAGGTAGAAAAGTTGTTAAAATAAAAAATGGCATATGCCATTTTTTATTTTGCGTTTGCTTTTTCCAAATCTTTCATCGTGATATTTTCATCATGAACAATTGGCGTCCAAGTCACTTCTTTTTTAAACAAAGCAACGAGAGAAAGAGGAACAAACATACCAGCGAAGAATGGGAATATCGCAATTGCAGCAACTTTCTTAATCCACTTCACGTGGATGTATTTTCCATATTTGATCATCGATACTAACGCATGTATCCAAGCAAGTCCAAACAACGATATCAATTCTATTATTGTTGTGGTCATTGAAATTGTTAAGAATTCATTTTGTGTTTCTAATCCCATCCAGAAGAATAAGCCATGCAAGGCAATATTAAGTATAAACCATCCGGTTGCTATAAGCGGGAAAGGGCAAACATGAACAAACATTTCGAATGCGGAAACCCTATTTGAGAAACTTCTTTTTGAGAAACTAAAAACGTTCTTTAACAATTGCGTTTTATACAAAGCAAAACATTGATGGCACCCTTTCGACCAACGGAAACGTTGCCTATCGGAAACGCTAAATTCTTTAGGCTGTTCATCATAAAAAACCGCTTCTTGGTTATATCCGATCTTGATATTTTTCGACGCACACCAACAAGAAAACTCTATATCCTCAGTTAAAGTATTGAAGTTCCATCCATTAAGTTCAGTTAGAATTCTTCTTGAAATGAAATACCCAGTACCTGAAATGAATGTAGATAAATGAAGGATTTGTCTTGAATGATGGACGAGTAAACATTCGCGATAGAAAATTAAAGAGGAAGATGCCGAAGCCAATGAAGAGCCGAAATTCTTAGAATCTCTAAAAGAGGTTGAAACTTCAAAACCCGAATCAAAAACATCATTCATATGGTTCAAATAATCTTTTGAAAGAATATTATCAGCATCAAAAACGAAGAAAGCTTCGATATCGTTATATTTTTCATCCCTCAAAATGTTCTTTATCAAGAAATCTAAAGCATAGCTTTTTCCTCTATGCACTTCATCTTTTCTTTCAAAGACGTGTGCCCCATGTTCTTTGGCCACCTTTGCCGTAGCATCACTAGAATTGTCAGCGACAACAAAAACTTCAATCAAATCTTTAGGATAGTTTTGTCCGAAAATACTATCAATAAGGTTTCCAATGACAATTTCTTCATTTCTAGCAGCAATCATGAAACCGTATTTGTGCTGTTTATTTGCTTTTTCGAACTTCTTGTGTTTGCTAAATGTTCCAACGATAAGATGTATGTTTTGCATCAAATAAACAAGCATAAAAATGATGCCAAACACCAAATTTATATAGAATAAGATTGTAGGCGCTAAATTTGTCATAATTACTTTATCTTGCTTAAATAAAATTTAAGCCTTGAGATTGTATTAAAATATTTACATTTATCAAAGATGTTAACGCTTTCAATGATAATATTATTAATCTTTAATTGATGTGTTATACTAAACCGCTAGCAAATATGAAGGTAAAAATATGAACAAATATATGAAAATGGCAATTGCAGAAGCAAGAAAAGGAATAATGAATAACCATGGTGGTCCTTTCGGCTCAGTTATTGTAAAGGACGGTGTCGTAATCGCAAAAGGGCATAACCATGTCGTAATCAATAATGACCCAACCTCACACGGCGAAGTCGACGCCATAAGAAAAGCGTGCAAAAAATTAAAAACGTTTGATTTAACAGGATGCGAAATTTATACAACTGGTGAGCCTTGCACGATGTGCGCTTGCGCAATCATGTGGGCGAATATTTCTAAGGTTTATTATGGCGCAACAATCGAAGATAACTCGGTTATAGGCTTTAGGGATGAAAAATTCGCAAAGATATTCAAAATGGAAAAACGCCCAGATTTTTATGAAGAACTTGATAGAAATGAATGTCTTAAGTTATTTGAAGAATATAATAATCTCAAAAATAAAACGCATTATTAATTAAAACATTTTCAATAAAACAGCCAACCCATGTATTAAAATAGGTCATTTTTCCAATGACCTATTTTCTTTTTGCGTTTAACCATTCAAGACTCAAATGCCTTTTATAGTTTTTTATTTAGTTCTGTTTGTTTGCATTTTCTCTTGCTAACGCAAGCATCAGCTTAATTCTATTCTCTTGATTTACTTTTGAAGCGCTTGAATCATAATCAATAGGCGTAATATTTGTTTCAGGGTACAAGGATTTCAATTTGTTCATGACGCCCTTGCCGCATACGTGGTTAGGAAGACAACCAAATGGCTGAGCACAAACTATATTGGGATATCCTTCTTTGATTAATTCTTTCATTTCGGCTGAAAGCAACCACCCCTCCCCCATCTTTGCGCCATGTTTAATGATGCCAAGAGATTCTTTTCTCGTCTCTTTGAACGGCTTCATAGGAGTAAAAGAGGAATATTTTTTGATGGATTTAATCATTAGCGTTTCATATCTTGTGATGAATTTAAGCAAGAATGTGTTGTATATCTTCTTGGAAAGTTTTGTTCCGTAATAACGATGATCATATTGTCCATTCGCAAAACAATATAGCAAGAATCCAAAAACGCCAGGAACACATATTTCCGCGCCTTCATCGATTAAAAATCGTTCTAAATTATTATTGCCAATTGAAGAATATTTAACATAGATTTCGCCAACAATGCCAACTTTCGGCTTTGATGTTATTTCTATTGGCAAAGAGGCAAAGTCCAGAACAATCTTTTTTAAATTTTTCTTGATTTGTCTAAAAGAGGAACCCCTGCCATTTTTAAGTTCGTTTCTTAGATAATTGTTCCATTTTGTAACCAACTCATCAGAGGAACCCTTAATTTTCTCGTATGAACGAGTCTTGTTATGAAGATACATTATGGCATCGCCATAGGTGACAGCAGCTAAAAGATTCATCAAAAACGGCAAAGTTATATCGATGCCTTCGCTTTTCTTAAGATCGCCTAAATTTAAAGTGACGACGGGAACAAAGCCAAAACCTGCACTCTCAAGAGCCTTCCTTAGAAGAGGAACATAATTTGTCGCTCTGCAACCTCCGCCTGTTTGTGTCAAAACCAAGGCAACGTGGTGAACATCTTCTTCATGTTTTAAAGCGTCAATAAATTGGCCAATAACGCATGTAGCGGGGTAGCATGCATCGTTGTGGACATATTTCAAACCTTCACGAACGAGTATGGTTTCTTTATTTTGAAGAATTTTCGCCTTAAACCCCATTTTCTCCAAGGCGCCAGCGAGTATATCCATATGAGAGTCTAAAAAGGAAGGAACCAAGATGGTATGTGTCTTCTTCATCTCAGGAGTGAATTTTGGATAATTCAAGATATATTCTTTATTTTCCATTTTCCTCTCTCTCCTTTCCTTCTAGAGCCGCAAGCAATGAGCGAATTCTGATTTTCACTGCGCCCAAATTCGTTATCTCATCTATTTTTATTTGAGTGTAAATCTTGCCATTCGATTCAAGCAACTTCTTCGTTTCATCAGTAGTAACGGCATCTAATCCGCAACCGAACGAAACCAATTGAATTAGGTTGACGTCTTTATTATCAGATGCATATTTTGCCGCCGAATATAGCCTAGCGTGATACGTCCATTGATTCAAAACGTTTGTAGCAAATTTCTTGTTTAAATGAGAAACGCTATCTTCGGATATAACAGCACAATTAAAGCCTAAAATGAGTTTATCGATACCGTGATTTACCTCAGGATCTACGTGATAAGGGCGACCGGCAAGAATGAATATTCTACGGCCTTCTTTTCTTGCTTTTTCTATAATGATTTGGCCTTGTTCACGAATATACTTCAAATATGAATCGTATTCCGCATATGCCTTTTTAGAAGCGATTTCTATTTCTTTCTTTGAAAAACCACCAATACGATAGTTCAAGATTTCTAGGATTTTTTTGGCAAATTGTTTTTTGTCATATAAACCCAAGTAATCACGAATAAATGTAACATTTTTAAGTCTTTCTACATTGTTGATTATCGTTTCTGGATAATAAGCCACAATTGGGCAATTGTAGTGATTTTGCGAAATTCCTTCATCGATGTTATAAGACATTGATGGATAGAAAATTATTTTAAAGCCATCATCTAAAAGCTTTTCGATGTGACCATGCACGAGTTTAGCTGGATAACAGGCCGTATCTGATGGAATTGTATGTTGTCCCTTGTGATACAAAGCCGGGTTTGAAAATCCTGAATTATGAACTTCAAATCCTAATGAAGTAAAGAATGTATACCAAAACGGGAACAATTCATAATTGTTCAAAACTAAAGGGATCGCTATTTTTCCTCTTCTTCCTTCGACGGGTTTATAGGACATCAATTTATTTTGAATAATTTTATACAAATTCAATTCATCAGATTGAGTTTGTTTGGTTATTGGTTTTTCGCATTTATTTCCGGAAATAAATTTGTTGCCATTGTTAAAGGTATTCATTGTCAATGCACAATGATTATTGCAGCCATTGCAGTTGAAAGAGACGGTTTTAAAAGTGAAATCGTTTATTTCATCCAATGAAATTATATTTGATTTTTCAAGTTTCAATTCCTTGGCTTGTAAAGCGGAGCCATAAGCTCCAGCAAGTCCAGCAATATTTGGTCGAGTAACATTTAATCCGAGTTCTTTTTCGAAAGCACGCAAAACTGCCTCATTATAGAAAGTTCCGCCTTGAACGACGATATTCTTTCCCAATTCGCTTGGATCGGAAACCCTAATTACCTTGTAAATGGCGTTTTTAACAACAGACATCGATAAACCGGCTGAAATATTGTCGATTGTTGCACCATCTTTTTGAGCCTGTTTTACAGAAGAATTCATGAAAACAGTGCATCTAGATCCCAAGTCAACAGGTTTTTTTGCCAATAGACCAAGTTTTGAAAAATCTTCGATGCTATAGCCTAATGCGTTGGAAAATGTTTGCAAGAACGAACCACATCCAGAAGAGCAAGCTTCATTGAGGAAAATATTCGAAATAACCCCATTTTCGATTTTGAAACATTTAATATCCTGTCCGCCAATATCGATGATGAAATCAACGTCTTTATTAAAATGCTTGGCGGCCTTGAAATGGGCCATCGTTTCAACGATGCCATAATCAAGTGAAAAAGCATTCTTGATCAAATCTTCACCATACCCCGTAGAGCATGAACCTTTTATAATTGCCTCGGGATTAATTGAATATATCTCTTTTAGTATGTCCTTAAAAACAATCAATGGTTTTCCTTGGTTAGGAAGGTACTTCGTATAACGTATATTTTCATCTTCATCAATTAAAACAACCTTTAAAGTCGTAGAGCCTGAATCAACACCTAAATAAAGGTCACCTTTATAGTTTTCTAAAGGAAAAATATCAACTTTAGCTTTAGCGTGTCTTTCCCTGAATTCTTTGAGTTCCTCTTCGTTTTTGAATAAAGGCTCACTATACGCATAGTTTTCTTTTGCTTTGGCACCAAAGAAAAGTTTTAAGACATCATCTAGTTTTTGCAAAGTGGTACCGCTTAAGCCGGCGCCAAGCGAAACATAAAACAAAGAATTTTCAGGACAAACGCCAGTTAAATTAAGAGATTCATCGAAAGATTTTCTTAATTCAGGAATGAAGGTTAACGGTCCACCCAAATAAACGATATTACCCTTGATATCTCTTCCTTGGGCTAAACCGCCGATTGTTTGATTAACAACCGATTTAAAAATAGATCTAGCGACATCTTCTTTCGAGGCCCCTTGATTCAAAAGTGCTTGAATGTCAGTTTTGGCAAAAACACCACAGCGCGAAGCAATCATATAGGTTTTTTCCGCCTTCGAGGAAAGAGTGTTCATATCATCAATTGAAACATTAAGTAAAGTTGCCATTTGGTCGATAAATGCACCAGTGCCACCAGCACATGTGCCATTCATCCTGACTTCAAGCCCGCCTTTAAGGAATAATATTTTCGCGTCCTCTCCACCAAGTTCAATGATGCAATCCGTATCTTTAAGATAAGTATTTGCCGCAACTTTTGTTGCGTACACTTCTTGAACAAAATCTATGCCTAAAGCTGAGGCAATGCCCATACCAGCAGATCCTGACATGCCAATGTATATTTCTTCGTCTCCAATGATATTTTTATCTTTAACTTCTTGAAGAACTTTCAAGAGATTCTCTTTGATGTGAGAGTAATGTCTCGTATAAGTTGAATGAATCAGTTTTCCTTCTTCATTTAAAACCACACACTTTATGGTTGTTGATCCTATGTCTAATCCGATGCGCTTACATTTATTCATACGAAATAGAATTATAAGTTGAAATATAGGAAAAACAAGAAAATAAAACGCCAAAAAATCAAAAATATATTATTTATAATATAAGCTATTTTTTATTGGATTCCACCCTTTCAAAAGAATAATCGCAAAACTTGCCATTTTCTCCAATTCTCTGTGAATAATAAAACTTAGTATTTGGTAACTCGTTGTACATAAGATTATCAACCATGCAAAAACCTTTTGTCATTTCAGGCATTCCGTATTTTGCAAATATTTGGGCAAATATACAGGCATGCGTCGTCATTGAAAATATATTTTTGGGAGAATCTGGATATGTTATCTTCCATCCATATCCGCATGTATGTTTAAACTTGATTGGCATTGTCTTCTTCAAAAAAGGAACGAACCACTTATGCTTTGCCAATCTTTTCATGCCCGGAATGCTTGGCTCTAGAAATTTATACATCGCGCTAAAAACTATTTTTTGGCTTTCTTCCTTATTTTTTCCTTCATCTATATACATCCAAGTCAACGACAGAGAAGAAAACAAATTGCATAAGTAGCCATAATTGTTTTTATCGCAATATTCCTTGTTTTCTAAAATGAGTCTTTCGATCCCATTTACTGTTTTTAGGTATTCTTCATCATTAAGTACTTTTGCTAGCTCCTTGAATCTAGATTGTCTTAGCATCTTTTTTGAATCGTATTTCATACTGCCTTGCCTTTCTTATATCATAGCAAGAAAATCAAAGTGCATAAATTTTCTTCGTTCAATACAATCTCATTGTTATAATTTATTGTACGTTTTAATTATTTATGGGTTCATTGTTATTGGTCGTAATATTCCTTGTCTTCGTTAGTTTAGGCTTGCCAGACTCTTTGCTTGGGTCAGGCTGGCCAACTATGCAAGTGGAATTTAACGTTCCTTCTTCTTTTGCTGGATACGTCTCAATGACTATTTCATTTATGACAATAATCTCGGCGTTGCTTAGCCCTTTCTTCATGAAGAAATTTCACACAAAGTGGATTGTAACAGTTTCTATTATTCTAACTGTTATTGGTTTATTGGGATTTTCTTTCTGCGAAGAATATTGGATGCTTTTTATTTTTGCAATTCCGTATGGATTAGGTGCTGGTGCAATAGATTCATCGATAAACAATTACGTGGCCAGTAATTATTCAGGCTCTATCATGAGTTTTTTACATTGCTTTTACGGAATTGGCGCGGTTATAAGTCCAAACATAATGTCTTTGGCACTTAAAAGCGCTAGATGGAATGAAGGGTATAGTTGGACCTCTTTCATTCAAATGGGAATTTTAGCTGTCGTTATTTTCACCTTGCCTTTATGGAACAAAGCGAAAAATAAAGAAAACGATGTCGCAGATGAACAACAAGAATCTGAAGGAATAAGAAAATCGATAATTAGACCTGGAGTTATCAGCACTTTAATTGCTTTTTTTGCCTATTGCAGCGCTGAGGCAACTTGTTTCTTATGGACATCAAGTTATTTTGCTGGAACTGTTGTAGGGTTATCTAGCGATGTTATCGCTTCCTTTGGTTCTTTGATTTTTGGTGGATTGATGGTTGGACGACTGATTTCTGGTTTTATCACGAATAAATTTGGCGATAAAAACATGATTAGAATCGGATGTGCAATTGAACTAATTGGCATAATTCTTATATTTTTATCATTTTACAATTACATATTAGCAATCGTTGGTTTCGTTATAGTTGGAATAGGGATGGGTCCAATTTACCCATCAATCATGCATATGGCACCATATAAGTTTGGAGAAAAATACAGTGCATCTATAATATCTTTACAAATGGCGTTTGCTTACGTAGGTTCCACTTTTATGCCATCTTTGTTTGGCATATTGCAAGAAAATCTTGGTATTCAGATTATGCCTATATATTTAGTTTGTTTTTTGCTAATCAACATTTCATTGATCGAATTTTCTAACTATAGAGTTAAAAAGTCAAATTTATCTCAAAAATAAGAAAAAAGACATAGAAATTCTATGTCAATCTTTGCTAAATGGGGCGGAATACGAGATTCGAACTCGTGAATGGCCGGTTCACAGCCGGTTGTGTTAGGCCTCTTCACCAATTCCGCCAGCCGAAATAGTTTAATAAAGTTTCACATCTTTATCAAGTAAAAGCGTATCTTTTTTATTCAGTAATTTATTTTTAGCCTCTTTCCAAATAGGAAGTTCTCTTCTTTTTAATAGCAAAGGAATGTCTTTATCAGGCGTTCCTTTATACAAAGAAACTATTTCATTTAGTGGCAAATACAAAGTCGTTTCAATTAATGAGTCACCAATCGAAACAAAGTGCTTAGATGTTTTTTCGATTGTTTTTGCCAAGAAATAATAATTAATATTAATTCTTCCTAATAAGCCATATTCATCCTTAATAATTCCGATTTCATCGATAATTTGGATTTTATAGCCCAATTCTTCTTCGCATTCACGAATAACGGCCGTCTCTGGAGTTTCTCCTTCATCTATTCCTCCTCCTGGAGTCTCGTAATATTGATATGATCCGAACATATCGTCTCGAGATATTTTATGGATTGCGAAAAGACCTTCTTCATTTATGACTATGGCTCTGGCTATTCTCCTTTCTTTCCATTCTCCTATCTTTGGATACTGATCGTCATGAAATTCATTTATAATATTCATTGCTATATTATATTTGGTAATAACAATATGGTAATCAGAAATCGAATCATCTCACTAATATATAGAATAATTGCGGCAATAATTGGAATATTTACAATAATCTTTATCTTCTATTCTGATTCCGCAAACTCTTTTTCTTGGAATCCTTTTAGGTTCTTAGGGACAACCATTACCACTTTTTCCACCATCGTTTTGATTCTGGAAGTTCTTATAAACGGCATTTCATTCCGCTCGAGCAGCAAAAGAATCTTCGGAATTTATGGTCAAATGCTCTATGTCGCAGTTGGATTAGAAACGGCACTTGCTCTAACTCAGCCTGTTTTCTATCTTTTCATTAATGGTGGGAATATAAGCGTTCCGTATTTTTCGGCAGATAGAATATTCACTCAATTATCTTTATATATTATTTTTCCATTTGTCGTATTTTTCGATTGGCTCCTTTTTTCTGAAAAAGGCAATTGGAAATATCACTGGATTATTTATCTTTTATCGATTCCTCTATTCTATACAGCGTTCTCCGTTCTCAATCACTATATTAGAACGTCGACAACATTCGCTACAGCAATTTTCGATAACAACACCTTCCTGAATTACGCCATTTTAGGTGGGTTGAATGGTTGGGTTGGCGTTATTATTGCATCCATGACAACTCTTGCAATTTACATAGCCATTGGCATGGGATTTGTTTTCCTTTCAAATCTGCTTAGCGGAAAATACCATCGAAATCCCGTCATTTAATCAAACAAGTCCATTTACCATTATCTGATATTATTTCTTCTGATTTTTTATTCGTTAAAACAAAAATATCCTTCATGTTCGCCTGTTTTTTCATATCGATTTGAATGGCAGCCTTGACAAAATATGCTCCTTTCATATATTCCTTTACTAAGTAAAGAAAGCCTTTCTTCCTATCAAAATATCCATAAACAGGTTTAGCAACTATTTTCCTTGCTTCAGAGAGCTTTGATAAATAGTCATCAGGATATCTAATCGCCAATTCATCTAGTGTCTTAGATAAAACAAAGACAGTTATTTTATCTCCTTTTAAGTGAAGGCTTTTCATAATGGTTTTAGGTATATTCCCAAGCTTAGCAACTTCATTGTCCATATCTATCCTCATCACTTATATAAAGACGGCTAAATGAAGAAAATGCCAAAAAAGTTTCAAAAATGTATATAATTTCTATGCATATGATTAAGTACGATAAAAAAAGTGATATCTCCTATACATTAGGAACAACATTAACATTCGAGTTACTTCTTAGAAAACCAGAAGTCGCAAGAAAAATCTACATTCACGAGAAGCAGAAACGTGATGAGACATATTACAAATTGGTTTCGTTAGCAAAAGAACACAAGATACCCGTAATTGAAAACAATCAAAAAATCTTCTCTTTGTCCGAAAAAGAAAACACCTTTGTCATTGGCGAATTTTCTAAGTTTTCAATAAATAAGATTCCTGAAGGAAACCACGTAATCTTAGTAAATCCTTCCAATATGGGGAATTTAGGGACTATATTTAGATCATGCGCCGCATTTAATATTGATTTCCTAGGTATAATTAAGCCTGGAGCTGACGCTTTTGACCCTAAATGCATCCGTTCCACGATGGGCGCGATATTTTCTTTGCCTTTCAAATATTTTTCCTCTTTCGAAGAATATCAAAATGAGGCAGGAAAAAGAACCTTATATCCATTCATGTTACAAACAAATAACATGTTAAAAACAGTTAAAAAAGAAAAGCCTTATTCCCTCATTTTTGGCAATGAGGCAACAGGGCTTAATGATTCTTTCCTTAAAATCGGCACCCCAATAAAAATTGAGCAATCATCTAAAGTGGATTCTTTAAATCTTGATAATGCCGTTTCTATCGGTATTTATTATTTTCTTGAATAGCTGTCTTTCTCGGCTAAGTCATGCATAAGAACAGCCAAGGAAGAGGAGAAATTAAAGTTTTCGATAACGATTTTCGATGGAGCGTTAAGATGGGTTGGAGCGAAGTTCCAAAGGCCTTTAGCACCCGCTTCAATAGCTTTATCGGCGACTCCTTGGGCATAGTTAACAGGAACTGTAATGATGGCAATCGATGCGCCAACTTCTTTGAATTTAACGTTGATGTCCTCTAAATTATAGATTTCTTTTCCATCGACATTGGTGCCAATTAAGCTTTGGTCAACATCAAATCCACAAACTATCGACAAACCCATATCATTGAAATTTGGATAGTGCAATAAAGCTTGTCCTAAGTGACCGCAGCCAATAATAACGGCTTTGATATCGCCTTTATAGCCTAAAAAAGTCTCTAATGTATCGATTAATTTAGCGATATTACGACCTTTCTTTGGACGACCTGGAGTGTTTGAAACAGCTTGAAGATCCTTGCGAATTTGTTCTTCTGAATAGCCTAAAACCTTTGCAATCTTTGGAGAAGAAACCGTTTCCTCACCTTGTGCTTCTAACTCTTTGAAATATTTAAGATATATTGGGTATCTCTTTAATTGATTCTTTGAATAGTTCTTCATAATCTAATTCCACCTTATCGAATTACCGACTTATTTTAACCCATAAAAATATAATTGCAAATTAAATCAGTATGAAAATACTTAAATATTTATATTAAGAACGTTTTTTGCAAACTAAAGCAAAAGAATTGTCATCTTCTTCTGCTGCTAAAATCTCAAAATTTTTGGCAAAATGTTTTCCTTCAGTAATTGGATCTTCCAAATGCCTTGTAACATTCGTGTTCAAATCAGAGTGAACATCCTGCAATTTTGCTCTGCCTAAAGAATGTATAATCGCAAACTTGCCATTCACTTTTAAATTTCTCTTTAAAGCATCATTAAGTTTTTCTAAATTTAAAAAATGAGGGTATGCATTATAAATCACGATGACATCGAACTTTTTCTTAAAGTCATATTCCATGAAATCTTCGCATAAAAATGTCGCGTAAGTTTCGTTTTTGTATTTTTCTTTAGCAATTTCAATCATGTTTGATGAAAGATCTACGCCGGTAACTGAAGATTCGCTTAAAGCATGCAAAATATAAGTAACTCTGCCAGTTCCGCATCCGACATCAAGTATTTCATCACCCTTTTGGATTCCTATTTTTTTAAATAATTCGATAATCTGTTCATCTTTTATCACTTCAAGACTATCCCATTTCGGTGCTAAATTATCGAAGAATTGCTTAATATCTTTTTGACTCATAAAAATATCTTATTTATTGTAACAAAAATAAATCAAAATAGCACAATGCATTTTGTTCAGCCATCTGCAGCAATGAAAAAGCAAGTGTTGTTATCAAAGCGCATTTTACTATATTTCATTTTAAGTTTTTCTCCCTCATAAAAACATTTATGATGATTATGGCTTGATTATCAATTGAACATCTTTTTGAAACATGACAATACATTTGTATCATCAGATATTGACAATCGTTACATTTATAACTAATATGTTTCTATAAACGTAAAAACCAATAAGCAATATATTTCAGAAAAGGAGAGACCTATATGTTAAATGAAAAAATATCTAGTAAAATAAAAAAGGCTTTAATGCCACTATTATTTCTAGGAATTATGACATCTTGCGGTAAAAATAATAATCCAGAGTTAAAAAACGCTTCAGTTTCCGAAGACGGCAAATTCGGTGCTGCTTTGGTTAATATATCGATCGATGATTTCAACAAACTTGGATTTAACTTAGGCGATTCTTGCAATATTAAATTCTCTAATGGTTATGAAATGAATGATGTTCCATATTTCAATGGATATTATGTAAAAAATAATATGCCAGTTATTGTTTCGTATCCATCAAATCCATATGTCTTAATAACATACAATAACTATGGCATTTGGGATGTTGTTGGATTAAAAGAAGGCGATAGCGTATCGATTACGCTTAATGAAACCGGCAAATATCTTGCAACTCAAGAAGCGTTGGGGCAATCATATTCATTAGATATAACCGAGTATCCTTCCGCCGAAGCTTTCTCGAATTTCAGATCATTATCCGGAGGAAACCTCAAGGAAAATTTCATCTTTAGAGGCGCTTCACCCGTTGATAATTCGAGAAATAGAGCAAAAACAACCGATACATTATTAGAAGAAAACAAAATTAATTCCATCATGGATTTAGCCGATTCCGATGAAGACATGCAAGGATATTTCAAAGAAGAGGGTTTTTCATCAACATATACAAAGAACTTATACGAAAAAGGTAATATCGTTTTATTATCTATGGGTTCATCTTATGCCTCAGACACATATAAACAAAGTGTCGTTAAAGGCTTCAGACATATTTTGAATACAGATGGCCCATATTATATTCACTGCATGGAAGGCAAGGACCGTACAGGTTTCGTATGTGCTCTTCTAGAAGCGTTAGCATCATCCACATATGATCAAATGTGTGCTGATTACATGACTACATACAAAAACTATTATGGCATCACAAAGGAAAAGATGCCCGACAAATACGAGGCTGTTGTTTCTTTGTATTTCGATTCATTCATGGAAGCCTTGCATGGCGAAAGTGACATTGAAGAGCTTAAGAAAACCGATTACACAGAAGATGCTAAAACTTACCTCTTACAAGGTGGAATGAGCGAAACTGAAATAGAGCAATTAGTTAAACTGATTTCTAAATAAGCATTAAAATCTCTCATGATTGGGAGATTTTTTTCTTTATGAAATAATGCATTTTTCATAAATCCGCTGGAGACATATATGTGTTCTAGGTTTTATGACACTCTTCAATTTCTCTTTTATGTTCTTCTAACTCTTCATGCGTAGCCTTAAATTTCGAGAGGATGTCATAAATATCTTTCAGTGTTTCTTCATCATCGATCTCGTTTCTTCTTGTCATATAGTATTCTTTAAAATCAAGGATATCAAAGGTGCAATTCGAATATAATTCAGATTGATCCTGTAGATGAGAGAATATAACAACGTTATGAATGCATTGGTATATTTTGTCGATTTCATACACATCTAATTCCTCTTCAAGAATTTCATTAATCGTATCACAGTGTAATTCGTTTTGCTTTACGGGGTTCCTATGCTTTTTATACCCAAGTCGTCTATCGTGATATTCTTGCACCCAACGTTCATCGTTGTTGTTGCCTTTAATTTTCCCAACCCAGTTTTTGCTTTCTACACAATAAATGCCTTTATGAGTTATCAAAACGGCATCCACTTCAGTCTTATGCCCGTTCATCATCGGCAACAAAAGGTTATTCAAAAAATATTCATCATCTTTCATTAATCGCTGAAGGTGACGATTAATGATGCTTTCTCCTTGGTCACCGCAAAAATTTGTTATTTCTTCTAGATTCGTTGGAGTGATAGCAATTTCATCGCCATGATCTTCTTCATTTTCTTCGTTATGCTCATCTTTGAGTTCTCTTTTTAATGTGGGAACAATAATTAATGCAAAGAAAAGTATTCCTGCAACTATCGATAGGACAATCGTTAGCAATTCAAGTTCATTCATATAAGCGCAAATTAATTTTATCACATTCCATTCTTTTTTCGAAAATCTAGTCAAAACATGTTATAAAATGAAGTACAATAAAGGCAATTCAACAAGAAGTTGAGCAAATTCAACTCTGTGTTGATTGTCATAAAAAATGTTCTTTCTATTATGGATTGAGGAGGACAAATCCATGACTGAATTAGGAAATAGAATTAAAGAAAATCGCATGAAGTTGGGGTTAACCCAAAAAGAGTTGGCTGATAAGCTTTACGTCACTCCACAAGCCGTATCCAGGTGGGAGAATGATGGCATTGAACCTCCTATAGTATCTTTAAGAAAGATGTCTTCCATTTTTCAAATCTCTTTAGATGATTTGATCGGAAGCGAAAATAATGAGCAAAAGGTCACCAAAGAAATTGAATCCTTCGATGAAATAAAACCCGCAGAAAATGAAAAAGAAGCCAAACATGTATCAGTTGTAACCCCTCCAGCAGCATCCGTTAAAGCTGAAATCGTTAAGCCATCCCTCGTAACTCCTCCAGCTTCTCAACCGGCAAAGAGTGAGGAAACTCAAGCGCCTGCTGGTGCCTATGGTATTTGTGATAAATGTCACAAACTATTAAAAGGGCCAAACGACATTCATGACATAAATACACCTGCTAAGAGAGTATTCAAATCAAGAGGCAGGTCATACACAGTTCCTGGAACGGTAGAACGTCTTTGTTCTGAATGTTATGCGGAACATGTAAAGGAAGTTCAAGCCAAGAAAAAAGCCGAAATACAAGCAATAAAGGATAAAGCAAGATTAAGAAGGCAAATGGCATATGGTTTAGGACCGTTATGTTCGATTGTTTTATCGCTTATCTTATGTTGGATTGTTTATAAGTGTACGAGCAACGTTACTGCTACCATCCTTGTTGCAACCCTTGGTTCAGTCTACTTCTTCCCTTTTTTCGCATGTTTGTTCTTGAATAACAACTGCATTTTTGAAATATTTGCTGATATTGCTGAAATATTTTTTGTAAAATTTCCAGGAATAATCTTTTCCTTTGATTTAGATGGTCTTGCATTCTTGGTAATTATGAAGATACTTTTTGCTGTTTTAGGTTTTGCAATTGGACTCTTGGGATTCTGCGCTGGCACAGCTGTTGCATCTTTCATTGCTCTATTTGTCGTGATTCCATCATTTCTAAAATCAAAAAATTATCCAGAAGAAACTCGTTAATCTTTTTGCGTCTTTAAAGTGTTGCATGGTACTGTCAAAGAAGAATTAAGAAATTGTGCTAGCAAATATTACAAAAGAAATTCCAAACGAATTATTAAAACGAGTTCAGGCAAATATTCCAGCCGATTTTAATGATTTAATAGTTGAATATAAACCAAAGAAAAAACAAAAATAGCCTAGAAATATATCAAAATAAGGAAGAACGTCGATGTATTACATAGTTTCAGAAACATAACAAAATTCAGTGTTGAAGGTCAAAAAGTTGCCATCATCAATTCATTAGGTGCTAAAGAAAATATAAATTTAAAAGGATTGATATACAAATCAATTTGCAAAGCATTGAAAAAAGATTCCGGTCTTTTAGAAAAGGAAGTTGAAGAAAAAGGGAAGAATCTCGATTATGGTTCCGCCTTTATCACTTCTTCATATGGTTTACCTGCTCAATATATCATTCACGTAATAGCCCCATTTCGCAATAGCGATATCGATCACCTCAATAAATTGAAAAATACCTACTTGTCCATCCTCAATCTTGCTTTAAAAATGGCATACAATCCATACTTCTTTCAACAATCGGCACAGAAGCTAATGACTATGAAGATTCAGAAGTTTTTAGCCTCGTCAAAGAAGTTGGCAGTAACTTTGCTGAAAAACATCCTGAAATAGATGTTTATGTAAACGTTTATTTCATCGAAATGGAAGGTAAAACTCGTAAACGCTCTCTTAATGAACCTATATGTGAAATGAATTTTAAATGTTGTAAAGAGACAATTGAATTCGATTCGAAATGTGACTATGCTCCTTCGACAATAATTTTTGACTCACGAAATCCAAATTTCTCGTCAAAGCACATTTCACTAGAAGACCTTTCTGATGAGATAAAAGTTGATGAAGATATCGTAGCAATGCTAGATAGATATATTCTTAACAATTTTGCATCGACAGGCACTAAATACGAAAGAAAAAGGACACGGTCCTATTATTGGAAACAAATCGATAATGATATAGGATCCAAAAGCGGAAGATTAAGAGAATACTGGGGTAGAAACTACGGAAAGAAAACAAAAGAGGGGCTTACTTGGCACATACCTAGAAAAGGCGAGCTTATTCGTGCTGCTAGCACCTTGAAAATGACATAAGAAGACACATTTTTCCTTTTGCATTTCTGTGGCTATTATCTCTCTGAGTATTCAACGGAAGGCCGTGCTTATATAGAATGTGTTAAATGCGTCGAAGATGAGAAGGACGGTCCAACAAACATGCTCAAGATATTCATAAAATAGGACGGGCAAATCTTTGATTTAATCAAAAAAGCGAGACTCATACATGTCTCGCTTATTTTTATGTTTTCAATCGATTAAGGACGTAATCCCATGCCGCCTTCAAGAGTAAGCGTTTCACCAGTAAGGTATTTGAAATCAGGCGTGCAAATCATAACGCATACACGTCCAATTTCAGTCTCCGGATCACCGAAGTGTCCCATTGGAGGAACTTTAACGTTGGCTTTAAACGCATCTGGATATTGTTTTTCAAAATTTTCAAGTTGGCTTGTCCAAGCGAGAGGGCAAATAACATTGACATTGATTTCGTCTTTTGCCCATTCGTTTGCAGCAACTCTTGATAAACCACGAATGCCTTCTTTTGCGGCTGCATAAGAAGATTGTCCATAATTGCCAAATAAGCCGGCGCCTGACGCAAAATTAATGACAGATCCTTTTGTTTCTTTAAGATATGGATAGCATGCTTTCATATAATAGAATGCTGCATATAATCCAGAATACAAAGCAAGGTTGAATTGTTCAGTCGTTTGCTCCGCAAGAGGAACACCTGAAGCGGATGCTTGAGCATTATTAACTAAAACATCAATTCTTCCAAATTTTTCAATTGTTTTAGCAATTACTCCATTAACCGTTGTTTCATTATCGTTTTTATCAGAAACATCAGCTTGTAAAGCGAGAACGGAAATGCCATATTTTTCTTCTAATTCCGTTTTTGCTGCTTCAAGTTTTGCAACATTTCTTCCTGTAATGACAAGATTTGCTCCTTCTTTTGCAAATGCTGTAGCAATGCCATATCCGATAGAACCACATCTGCCATCAGATAAAGTCGCTCTACCAGCACCCGTGATAATAACTGTTTTTCCTTTGAATAAATCCATATGCTTACCTCATTTGACTTTATTATATATAAATTTGTTAAGATTTAAATAAATAGACAATAATTTGCAAACAAACCGGCAAAAATTGAAAGAAAAAGATGCATAACGCATCTCTTATATTTCTTGTTGTTTGATTGACATTTTGTGGGCGATTTCCTTATTTTTATACATTTCTTGATCAGCTTTCTCTAAGACGTCACGAATTTCATCCGTCTCGGGATTGTAGGCAGCCGACCCTAAAGATACTCCAGGGAAACGCACATCTTCTAATAAACATTCATTATTTAACTTATTGAATTTTTCATTAAGCAAGCTAACATCGACTTTTTTCTTTTTGAGAATGACGCAGAACTCATCTCCGCCATAACGATATATCTTGCCATACTTTCCATATGCTTTCTTAAGATTTTTTGCAACTTTAATCAGGCATTCGTCGCCAAAGATATGACCATATTTATCATTGGCTTGTTTAAATTCGTTCACATCGAAATAAATAACCGTTGTCTCATACGAAACATTCTTTATTGCATTTTCAAAAGCCATCCTATTTAGAACATCGGTCAAACCATCTGTGTTCGAAAGAACATCGCCATAAAATTTAAGCAAAAATATTGAGGCGATGCATATGGCAAGCCAGTCAATAACTTCTATTCCTTCCCAGAAAATATAGATCCCCAAAGATACCACGATGAAAATAGCAACTAAAAGATTAGGAACGAGAAAAGACGCTCTCTTGTGCATTGAGAAACGAATGATAGTGTAGATGAAATAAGCCATTCCAAAGCCATAAGCGATATAGTAAAGGAAATAGAACGTTGAATGATGATAATAGTTACTTTCATCGACATTGTAGATAAACCCAGAGAAGGCGGAGGCAAATTCTAAGATGATATTTGCAGCTAATACCGAGAAAATAAGCCAATCGATAACGTTATTCTTATTTCTTTTTCTAATTATATAAGCAGGAATAATTCCGACAAATGGAGCAAGCGACAGTTCGATTCCTTTAACAGCGATATGTAATTTTATGGTGTTCGTATCGAAACCTTGAAGTTTTATGCCAGCCCACTCACAAATACTGCAAACCATGATGCAAGCCGCCAAAAGCCAAGAATAAATTTTCCTCTTTTTATCGAAAGCGGAGTTTAAAGAAATAGAAACGCCCATAATGAGCATCGCCATCACAATCATAACGGTTAATGCTGTGCTGAAGTCCATTTTTATCACTCCTGACATTGCGAATTATAGCACCATTTCAAAAAATACTCACTTTTTCTTTAAAATCCAAAAAAAGAAAATGGTTATATCTATATTTTTAGGTAACAAATATATCCGATTGATACTATTCTATTATTAATTTCAGTTACCATATTTTTACATGGAAGTGCTCTCAAAACCCCTTCTTTTGCGTATCATTTGCATATCTTCTCTCATTAATGTAAGGTATTTATGTATTTAAAATAAAGGAGAATAATCATGCATAAAGACGAGGCTGCAAACGGATTTGAAATATTAAGCAATCCAGATAGAGTCAAGATCACAAAATTCTTATACGTTAATGGAAGTTTGAGCAAAGACCAATTGATATCAATTAGTTCATGCTCACCTGAAGATGTTGAATCCCACCTTCTTTTGATGGAAGAAAACAATCTCATCACAAAGAGCGGAGACATTTATTCCGCCAACAAAGAATATATTGATACATTAATGGATTTTGTTAGAGTTCCATGTGGTTGCACACATCGCTAATATAAATCCTTATATATAATAAAGCAAAGATTAACAATAGTCTAAGGACCTTCTTATTCGAGGGTCTTTTTTTCATAGTTTGCATTTCTTATACTTTAAACGTAATCAAAATGCTATTTTTTTAAATCAATATTGCAAAATATCGGCAATTATCAGTATATCGGTAATTGAATACTCATATTTTTGCAATGTTTCTATGCTAATTTTGCAAATATGGAAACGCTTTCATATGTTATACTTATCATGATACAATTGTTTAAATTAAGGAGAAAATTGTATGAAGAAACAAACTAAAAAGCCTATCGTTTTTTGGGTTCTTGCTGGCTCATTTGCCGTTTTGACCGCTGGCTTCGGTACTGCTCTTGGCGTTACCGATAACTTCGCTGGTGTCATCAACAAAGCCTTAGATCTCGAAGACAAGGCAAACATCCAAGTCACGATTGGTGATCCTTCCAAGTATGATTCAAAATACTTTAAGAGTGATTACAAATCAACTGAAGACTTAGAGAAATCCGACAAAGAAATTGCCGAAGAACTCACAGAAGAAGGTTCAGTTCTTTTAAAGAATGAAAACAACGCTCTTCCTATTTCAAAAACTGCCAAGGTTACTCTTCTTGGCCACTCTTCCTGCAACATGTTAGTGTGCGGTACAGGATCTGCTGATATTAATGCTGATGGTGCACCTACTCTTTACGAAACGCTAACTGCTAGAGGTGTATCCGTTAACAAAACAGTTTGGGATTATTACATGAGTCAAGTTAATAATTATCAAACAAATCCAAAGAAGGGTGATAACTCCATTCGTACAGGTGATGGTGGTGTTAAAGGTTCTTATACCGTTAATGAAATCCCTTACTCAACATTAGATGCTGCCGAAGGCGTTGATTCATCAATGAATGAATACAAGGATGCAGCAATCGTCGTCGTTTCCCGTTTAGGCGGTGAAATGTATGATCTTCCATCCAATACAGATCACCAAGGTAATGCCGATGAAACCGTTAATGGTTCAGGCAACTCTCTCGAATTAACAAAAAATGAAATCGAATTAATCAATCAAGCAAAGGCTAGATTTGATAAGGTTATCGTTCTTATCAACTCCGCAAACCCTCTTGAATGTGATTTCCTCACCTCTGGAGATTCCAAAGTTGATGCAGCCCTTTGGATTGGTTATACCGGTTTACAAGGCCTTGAAGGTGTTGCAGATCTCTTAGTTGGTAATGTTTCTCCATCTGGAAGACTCGTTGATACATATTGCAACGATAACACCACCGCCCCAAGCATGGTCAACTTCTATTCTGAAGAATGGTCCAACTCTGGCGATGACAAATACAAAAACGATATGGTCTTCAACTCTCTTGATGGCAACAAATATTTCAACGCATATCAAGAAGGCATCTATGTCGGTTACAAATATTACGAAACAAGATATGAAGATGTCGTCTATGGAAAAGGCAATGCTGGTTCCTATGATTATAGTAATGAAGTCGCCTATCCATTCGGCTATGGTTTAAGCTACACAAGCTTTGAATATAGCAAGCCAACATTCAAAGTTGACGAAAAAGCTGATGCAATCACCGTTTCCTTATCTGTCAAAAACACGGGCAATGCAAAAGGGAAAGATGTCGTTGAAGTCTATTTCCAATCTGAATATACAGACTACGATAAAGAAAACTCCATCGAAAAGAGTGCAGTCGAACTCTGCGGATTTGCCAAAACTTCTGAATTAGGCATCGGCGAAACCGAAGAAGTTTCCATCACTGTCGATAGAAGTGAATTCGCCACCTATGATAGAAAAGGCAAAAAGACATATATCATGGATGCAGGCAACTATTACCTCTCCGTTGGCAAAAATGCTCATGACGCTTTAAACAACATCATTGCAAAGAAAGGTGATGCCGCCAATAAATCCTTCATGTCTGCCGCTAATGGCGATTCCGCTGAAGGCGATGCCGATAAGGTTTATACCTTCAGCCAAGCCGCAATTGATGATACAAAATATTCCACCGGCAAAGATGGCAATAAGATAACAAATCAATTCGATTCAGCCGAACTTTCTTATTATGGATTAGATGATATGAAATATCTTTCTAGATCCAATTGGACAGGTACTTGGCCAGAAAGAGTAACAATCGCTCTCAATGACAAGCTTCACGATGAGATGACTGGTATCAAAGCTTACGTCAAAGAGACCGTTGAAGGCGAAACAATGCCAACAATGGATGCAAATAATGGTGAAAGTCTCATCAATCTTAGAACCAAGTCATATGATGATGCCGAATGGGATAAGCTCCTTGATCAGCTTTCTTATGACGATATGTGCAATATGATTGGTATGGGTTACCATGGTCATCAATCAGTTTCCAGCGTCAACATGCCAAAGACTAAAGACGAAAATGGTCCTCAAGGTTTCTCTGGAAAACTCACAGACATCACTGGTTCTTCAAAGACAATGTGTGCCTATACTGATGAAAACATCATGGGTGCAACATGGAATGAAGAATTCATGGAAGAAGTTGGCAAACACATCGGTGAAGATGGTTTAGCTCTTGGTTATTCCGGTCTTTATGGCCCTGCCATGAACACACATAGATCTGCTTATTCAGGCCGTAACTTCGAATATTATTCCGAAGATGGTTTCTTAGCAGGAAAGATTGCTGCCGCTGAAACAAAAGGCATTCAATCCAAAGGCGTCTATGTCTTTGTCAAACACTTTGCCTTAAACGATGAAGAAACAAATTGCCGTTCTATCTCCACTTTCGTTAATGAACAAGCAATTCGTGAAATCTATCTCAAACCATTTGAGATTGCCATCACAGAAGGCGGCGCCCATAACGTCATGACAGCCTTCTCAAGAGTTGGCGTTGTTTGGTCAAGCGCTCACTATGGCTTAATGACAACGGTTCTCCGTGGTGAATGGGGAATGGATGGATTCGCCGTCTCCGACTACACAACTTCTGGTGCTGCAACCACTGCTCACGATAGAACCACATATGATCCATATTTAGCAGTTATTGCTGGTACTGATACCTTCGATAGCTCCATGAAGACATCACAATACAAAACTTTAAAAGCTCTCGATTATCAAAATGACCCACATATGGTCAACGCAATGAGACAAGCATGCCATCGTATGCTTTATACAATCGTTAATTCCAATGCTATGAATGGTGTCACACCACTTACTAAGATGATAAACGTCATGGTTTGGTGGCAAATGGCATTAGCAGATGGAATTATCTACTGTGGTATCGTCACAATCGTCATGTTATCAATTGCAACAGCAAAGCAAATCAAATATTCCAAATATAAGAAAGAAACTGCTTCAGAAACAACTTCTGGTTCAGCAGATGATTCTTCCAAAGGAGAATAATTATGAAAAAGAAAAGAATAGCTTTAATCTCTGCCACTGCTTTATTCGCTTGTGGTATGCTCACATCTTGTGATTATTCAAATTTCTCCCTCTTTGGTTTCTTCTATAATTTCTATGTTGACGGTCTTAAAAAGAGCACGCCAACATCTGAACAATCAGATGATTCTACAAACTCCTCATCATCTGAGGGTGAAGTCGTAACAAAAGGCCCAGAAACATATCTTGTTACATCTAGCAAGGATGTTGATGGTGGCAAAATCGTTGGTTACGATATGCTCGTTCTCTTAAATGATGAAAAAGCAGCCTTAAATTCTTATACAAGATTTATTTCTGCAGATGAACAAAACACTTATACAGTAACATCATTCGGCACCTTAACTGATTACACACGTTCCGGAAACGTCATTACTCTTGGTTTTGGCCCTATGGCCTATACCGATAGAACTGACACAAGTAACGTTCAATTTTATCGTGGCGATGATGAATCAGGATCAAAAGAAGTCTTCACAAAAGCTTTCTCAAGCGATTCTCCTGTATTCACTGTTAAAGCAGATGGCTCCTTCTCTTTAGGTGATAGCGCAACAGAAGGTGAAGCAAACGCAACAGGCAGAAACGATCTTCAAACATATTGGTACTCCGATTTCAGTGCACGTCCTTCCTATTTCATGCTTACATTAGGAAACGATAATACATACTATCTCAATGCCACTACAATG
Source organism: bacterium (assembly GCA_963638555.1). GTDB lineage: Bacteria > Bacillota_I > Bacilli_A > RFN20 > CAG-826 > UBA4951. The sequence continues at coordinate 37,501 of CAVHQU010000011.1, forward strand.
GATTCAAAGAACGATAAGGTTCTTACATGTATCTTCACGGCATCTGGCACATACAAAACATACGCCGATCAATCAACTGAAGAATATGACGCAGTCCGTATTAACAAAGGTAGAGGACATGACTTTGTCAACAACAACGGTTCCAATATGGAATTTGATATGACAAGCGACGATACCTTCGATGGATGGTTAAGCTTAACCGTTGGTAAAGTTCCAGCTTATAAGGTCACTAAAGTTGGTTTTGAAGGCTTGCTAGGTGATGTTCCTGCATACGGATTTGAAGCATTTGACAAAGACATCGGAACAGATGATGTCACACCAGTCGATCCAGATCCAACAGAAGGCGCAATGCTTGTTGTTGATGGAGAAAAGAATAATGCAATCAAACTTGCTTTCTTCTCTGATGGAACATATCACTTTGTCTGGCAAGCAAACAAGATTGACGAAACTGGCACTTGGTCATACGACAAAGACGGCGATTCTATTACCCTTAGCGCAGATAAATCCGACGGAACAGCTCGTGTTAATATAATTTCCAAGCAAGAAGACGGAACATACAAAGTCGATTACATCTCTGCAATTTCTGAACAATTAACACAATCATTCGTTCTTTCTGAAGCCGATTTTAACTCCTATTTCAAAGTTACGACAATCCTTGAACTCAAAGGAGACAAGAAAGACACGATCACTCTTACATTCAAATCCGATGGAACATACACATTCGCTTTCACCGATTACAATGTAACTGAAGATGGCACTTGGTCATACGATGCCTCAACAGATACACTTTCAATGAAAGTTGGTGACAAAGAGTGCGCAACAATCACAAAGAATGGTGTTTATGACATCTATTATGTCTATTCTCAATCATCACAATTAGATCAACATTACACTCTAACAAAAGATGAATGGGGTAAAACATTTGTTCATAATCTTGCAACTCTTACAGGCGATAAGAAGGACACGATCACTCTTGCTATCAACTCCGATAAGAGCTACACGTTCTCCTTCACTGACTACAACGTTTCTGAAACTGGAACTTGGTCTGTTGATTCTTCAACTGGCTTAGTGTCCATGAAGATTGGTGATAAAGAATGCCTCACTGTCACAAAGAATGATGGTTACTACGACCTCTATTACGTCTATTCTCAATCATCTCAATTAGATCAACACTACACGCTTGATGAAAATACCTATAAAGAATTATTCAGCATCTCTGATTTAACTCTCTTAGGTCAAAAGAATACCGCCATTACTCTTACCTTCAATCGCGATCATTCCTACGTATTCAGTTTCACAACCTATAATGCTTCTGAAACTGGTAAATGGGAATATGACGTTGAAAATGACAAAATTGTTCTTACTTGCAAAAACACGACAAATGAATTAACAAAGCAAGAAGATGGCACCTATACTGGAAACTACATTTCCAACATGAATTCCGGTTTAACACAAGAATATATCCTTGCTTCAACTGATTTAGCTGCCTTAGGAACAGATGAACTTGTCAACATTGATAAGACAAACACTTCCGGAATGCATTTCGGATTAATCTTCAATTCGAATAAATCCTATGAATTCCATTTCTACAACTACAATGTCGAAGAAACTGGTTCATGGACATATAATTCAGACGAAGATAAGTTCTATTTCTATTGCTATAACACCGTAAATTCTTCAACAAAGAATGAAGATGGATCATATACAATCTCTTATGTTTCCCATCGTTCTTCCCAAATGACACAAGAATATACGTTAACTGCTGAAAATGCAGCAAAACTCAAATAGTTAAAACTATTAAAAAAGCCTGTCACTTAATGTGATAGGCTTTTTATGTTCTAGAATCTTTACTTTATTTCTTCATCCGTATAGACGATAAATCCATTATCTAGCAATAATTGAGCGGCAACCCCATTACCAGGAATCTTATTGCCAGTAAACGTTCCATCATATATCAATCCTTTGCCACATGAAGGAGACTTCGCTTTAAGTATAGCGTAGTCTATATGATTCTTTTTGGCGGTTTCTAGGGCGATTTCCGCTCCTTTTCTATATTCTTTGGTGATGTCTTTTCCTTTGGATGAGATAACCTTGTCTCCAACTATTTCGCCTGGATCTCTAGGAGTCGGGAGACCTCCATCTTGTTCAGGGCAGACCGGTATAAGGTTGTTTTCTCTTCCCAGGGCTATTACTTTTTCGCAAGCACAATTATCGCCTTTATAACGGCAATTGTAGCCGAGAAGGCATTTTGAAACGAGTATATTTTTCATATTAATGATAAAAATCCGGCCACTAGACCGGATTTCCTTTCTTTAAGAAACAATTATCTTTCTTCTGAATTTTCTTCAGTCGATTCCTTTTCGATTACATCAGAAACCGCATCAGCATTGGCAGATAATTCACCAACAGTCTTCTTATCTTTACCAGAATGGGTGATAAGATTGGTGAGAATACCAATGACCATAGCAACAGCTAAGGATGTGATTTGGATTGTTGTATCGCCGAATACGAGATCAAGCGTAAGTCCACCGATACCGCAAACGAAGATAGCAGCAACAACGAAGAGATTTCTATTATCGCCTAAATCAACTTTCTTAAGCATTTGTAAGCCAGAGACAGCGATGAAGCCGTAAAGAGCGATACAAGCGCCACCCATGACACACTTTGGAATGGAATTGATCAAAGCAACGAATGGAGAAACAAAGGAGAGAAGCATACAGCCAACAGCTGCAACGAAGATGGAAACAATTGAAGCATTTCCTGTGATAGCAATACAGCCAATGGATTCACCATATGTTGTATTAGCGGCACCACCGAAGAAACCACCAACCATAGATCCGATACCATCACCAAGTAAGGTTCTGTGTAAACCTGGATCGGTGATTAAGTCTTTTTCAATAATGGATGAGAGGTTTTTGTGATCGGCAACGTGTTGAGCAAGTTCAACGACAGCAATTGGGACGAATGTTATAGCGATTGAGGCAATTGCAGCCCAATTGATATTTGATGCTTCAGGATTTTGAATAGCATTGATGAAGGTAAACTTAGGATAATCTAAGATAGATTGGAATCTAAATGGTGCTAATGATTGGAAAGAATCAAAGCTTAAGATTTTCATATAGTCGCAATTGGCGGCCATGCCGATGAGAGTGAGGATTAAAGCAAGAACATATCCAGCACCGATACCGATGATGAATGGGATTAATTTAAGGGTTTTTGTTCCTTTGACAGAGACGAGGACAATAACCATGAAAGTCACTAAAGCGCAAAGGATAGAAAGAAGATTGTAATCTGTTCCGCCATTAGTCATAGACCAACTTGTGGCGGTGCTTGATAAGGATAAACCGATTAAAGCAACGACAGGTCCGATAATGACTGGTGGAAGAAGTTTGTTAACCCAGCTAGAGCCAACAAATTTGATGATAAGAGCAACGATAACATAGACTAATCCAGCCATAGCAATGCCAATAATGACACCCCAATAGCCAAATCCTGAACCGATCGTCGTGGCGTATGCGCCTAAGAATGTGAACGAACTTCCTAAGAAGACAGGGCTTCTTCCTTTCGTGAGTAAGATATAGAAGATTGTTCCGAATCCAGCGCCAAATAAGGCAGCAGCTGGGTCGAAAATTAATGTGCCACCAGTGGCAGTTTCATAGCTACTCATGAGCATTGGAACAAGCAATGTTGCAGCCATGATCGCGATCATTTGTTGAAAGGCGAAGATGAGGGTTTTGCCAAAAGGCGGTTTGTCTTTGACATTATAAGTTAATTGCATAGTGTTTTCCTTTTTCTTTCTTTTTATTCTCTATCCCAGAGTTCGACATTACATTTTCCATCCGTTTCCGTTAGATGAACTGCAATCAGTTCCTTCTTTGACGTTGGAACATTCTTTCCGACGAAATCACCACGAATTGGCAATTCTCTATGTCCTCTATCGACAAGAACGGCAAGCATTATTCGATTTGGTCTTCCATTTTTGAAGATTCCCTCGATTGCAGCCCTGACTGTTCTTCCTGTATAGATGACATCGTCTACGAGAATGATGTCTTTCCCTTGGATTGGGAATTCTAAATTTGATTGATTAAGAACGGCTTGATCATTCACTTGGGTTAAATCATCGCGGTATAGGGATATATCAATTTCACCAACGGGAACTTCTACATCCGCAAACTTCTTGATGTTTTCTTGAATAACCTTCGCAATAGGAAGGCCTCTAGTTTTAATTCCAACAAGAATGATATTCGACAAATCACAGTTTTCTATGATTTCATGCGAAAGTCTCTTTAAGGACCTCTCAATTTCTATTTCTGTAAGTAATTCTGCTTTAAATTTCATCCATCCTCCTAAGAAAATAGCCTCGTTGCTACGTGCAACAAGGCTATGGATATCCTAATAAAAAGCATTCAATCCGCGTCTTGTTGATCTCTCGTACCAACTTTAAAGACTATGTCCGCCTAGTATTATATTCTTCAAAACGTATAAGGCAAGTAAAAATAAAAAATATGTCTTCTCCACTGTATTTCAATTGTGCTAGACTGAAAAAAGAAAGAAGGATAATTTAATGTTAAATCCAGACAACAACTTGTTCGTATTCGACCATCCGCTCATAAAACACAAAATAACTGTTTTATGTGAAAAGAAGACATCTTCTAAGGATTTCCATGAGATTGTAGGAGAAATCGCCACAATGATGGGCTATGAGGTTTTAAAGGATCTCAAAACAAAAAACATTATGATTGATGCGCCTATCTCCTCATTTGAGTCACCAGTCATTGACACAAATTTTACAATCGTTCCAATCCTTAGAGCAGGCTTAGGAATGGTTGATGGCATCCGTAATCTTTATCCAAAGGCACGTGTCGGCCATATTGGCTTATACCGTGATGAAGAAACTTTATTGCCACAAACTTATTATTTCAAACTTCCAAAAGATGTCGCCGATGGACCAGTATTGGTCGTTGACCCAGCCCTTGCCACAGGTGGATCCGCTTCTGCAGCTATCAACTACATAAAACAAGCAGGATGCAAAGATATTCGTCTTCTTTGCCTTATTGGTGCAAAAGAGGGCGTTGCTAGAGTTCATAAGGAACACCCAGAAGTCAAAATCTACTTAGCAAAATACGAAGATGCTCCATTAAACGAACATGGTTACATCGTTACTGCATTTGGCGATGCTGGTGATAGAATCATGGGAACATTTGATTGATTGTTATCATCAAAAAATGAAAATAGACTTTGCAAGATAATGCAAAGTCTTTTTTTGTTTGTTGACTATTTCTTTAAATAGCCAGTTTTATCTTTCTCCGATATTTCACGGATAACGTGGCATGGGTTTCCAACAGCAATTACATTACTAGGAATGTTTTTAGTGACTACACTTCCAGTACCGATAATGCTATTATCACCGATACTTACGCCTGGCACGATTTTAACATCTCCTCCTAGCCAAACATTCTTTCCTATATGAATCGGCTTTCCAATGCAACCGCCGGCTATTCTTTCTTCGTAATGGATAGAATGATTTGCGGCGTATATTCCAGCATTAGGACCTATCAAAGTATTATCGCCAATGCTCACTTCTGCACAATCAAGTATGATGCAGCCAAAATTGATATATACATTGTCCCCAATGGAGATATTTTTGCCGAATTCGCAATGAAAATCTGGCTCAATCCAAACGTTCTTTCCTACATGTTTGAATAATTCTTTCATTAGATCTTCTCGGAGTTTCACTTCATCATCATTCGTTTTGTTATACGCTTTAAAAAGTTTTTTAGCCTCTACTCTTTTGTTGAATAAGTCTTGATCGAAATCATTATAAACTTCACCATTTAACATCTTTTCCCATTCGCTCATACTCAATACCTCTTTTTTTCATTTAAAAATCATCTTGAATTGTAATCCTTTTTGCATATTGCCAACAAAGAAAAAACTTCATCTTATGATATTTCAAAGGTATACCATACCATTTAAATAAAATGCTATAAATTTTGGCAAGGCAACCAATTATGATTGATAGAAACAAAGTAAAAGATCCAAAAAACGCATCTTGATGGTGTGTGAAAACGTTCATTGAGAAAGGTTTTAAAGCCGCAACGATGATGGACATCATCAAAGAGGCTGATGTTTCCTCCGGTACTTTTCAAAATATATTCAAAACCAAGGATGGAGTTTTATATGATTTAATCAACTTCATGTTCGATAGCCAATTTGCAATGGCTAAAGATATGTCAAAGGAGAATCCCATATTTGTTTACGCTATCGAAACGGCAATTCAATTAGCAATCGCCGAATCAAACGAGCACATCCGTGAAATTTACATAGAAGTTTATACCGATCCAGATCTTTCGGAATTAATAAGAGAAAAAACAACTAAAGAGCTCATTTCAATATTTAAAGATTTTAATCCATCCTGGGAAGAAAGCGATTTCTACGAAAACGAAATCGGATCTGCTGGCATTATGAGAGCTTATATGGCTAGACCATGTGACCGCTACTTCACCTTAAAACATAAAACAGATAAATTTCTTCAAATGGCATTAAAAGCGTATAACGTCCCAGAAGAATTAAGAAACCAAGTTGCCTCTTCCGTGATTAATATGGATATTGAAAAAATCGCCAAAGACGTCATGAATAAATTATTCTCAGCCTTAGAACTAGCATTCGATTTCAAATTCAGCAAAGCCAATTAATAAAAAACTCGGATTAACCGAGTTTTTCTTTTTTTATTTTTACAAATTATTTCCTGTCTTTTCCTTGTTGTTTCCTTGTAAAGAAAAAGTTAATAACTTAGAATTCTACGGTATGAAAAAATCAAAATTATTAATCCTATCAATTCCTCTAATTCTCTCCTCTTGTCAAAAAGGAGAAAATAGCCAATCATCAACAAATAGTGAAGGGTCTTTCATTTCATCAAGCGTTGAAGAATCCTCTTCAGATCACGCCATTTCTTCTGAGTTACAAAAATGCTTAGATTTAATCGTTAATGCAAGAAAGGATTATGAAAATCCTTTGAGTGAGAATGAAATCATCAAAAATGCCGGTTTTTCATCTAATGAAACGCTAAAAGCGGATACGGATACCCTTCTTCGTCTTTTAAAAGGCGCCTTTTCTTCCTTGATGGAAAAGAAAGAAAAAGTCGGTTCTAGACTTTATGCTGGATATTTTGGAAGCCAGGACAGCATTTATACCGATTCAGCTGAGGGAAAGGAAGCATTCAATTGGTTCAATTCCTACGGTTTATGGGGATCATCTCCTTATTATGGGGATATGGAAATAGATTCAAGCGTAACGAAAACCTATCTTCAAAGAATCTTCTCCTATTTAGGTTCTTCAGCAAAAAATGATTTCTATACCTATTCAAATGAAGATAGATTGTTTGATTCTTCAATGACCACGAAATGGAATGAATCTTACTATGAGCAACGCATGGTAGATCAAACAAATATCTATGATTTCTATGTCAACTTTTTTAACAAGCAAGCTCCAGCTCTATATAAGGATTATTCAAATGGGGTTGGTTTAGAAAGTTTTAAGCAATACGCAGATACAATAAAGAATTCGACAACATCTAACATATGGGATGACATGCTTGAAGTATCCACGAATACTGGGTCTTATTTGTTTTCTTTTGCTGAAATCGGGGTCAGTTCAGATTATCCTATAATCTTAAGCGCCGAGAACTTCTACAAGGCTTTTACGAGCGAAAGTGTGAAGGAAACGACCATAAACAGTATCTTCTCTTCTTTTGGGTATGATGAAAACACTTCAAAAAGCTTAACAAGCTCTCTCACATCAGCCTTTGAAAAAATCGCTTCTCATGGCGAAAGCAGCTACGGGGGAAACGCTTCATTTGAAAAATATTTTCAAGCCCAAGTAGGTGAAGGAAACGCATACATAACTTCCACGGATAAATTCTCTAGTTCTCTTTTCTCCTATCTTTCAGATGGTATAAGTGAAGAAAACATCGAATCAATCAAGGCTTTTTATATCGCTACATTAGCGTTTAATTATAGTGCTCTTCTTCCTACTAGCATTCGTGAAGGATTAGGCTTAACATCCGAAGGGGAAAAAGGGACATTCTTGAAATTAACTTCCACCGCTCTTCAGTCATATTTCGTAAATACATACTATGCAAGTGAAGTAGGAAAAAAATCAATTGATAAGGCTTTCTCTTTAGGGAAAGAAGTTGCCTCAACCATAAAAGAAAGATTATCCGTTAACAATTGGTTAACTAAGGATGGTCAAGAAGCCATTTCTAAAAAGTTATCAAATCTTGACTTCTCCATCTCCGGCTTAACTGATACTAATAAGTCTTACAAAGTAACTCTAGACACATCATCTTTAGCAAGCGCTTTAAAAGATGGATACGTTTGCTTTTGGAATGATTTTAGAGAAGAATCCAAAACTCTTACGAAACTCAGTTTGAATGAAAGATATACAGATTTGTTCTTGCCTAACGCATATTATACCGATAAAACAAACAGGATAACGATAACCACCGCTTTAATAACTTCTTATGGGGATGATTTAATTAATTTAAGTAACGAGAGACTTTATGGTCCATTTACGGTCGTTTTATCTCATGAAATAACTCATTCAATCGATTCTTCGTGCATTTATTACGATGAAAATGGTAATTACGTCGAAGGTTCAATATTGAGCGAAAAAGACATTCAAGCCTATCAAGAAAAACAGGATAAAGTGAAGAAAGTCCACCTTTTTGAGGCTATGCCTGCCGCATTGCAGGATCCTTCTACAACCTTAGGAGAAGATATCGCTGATATTGGTGGCCTTACAATCGCTGAGACAATTTATGGAAAATACACGAACGAAACAAACTGGGATTCTTTCTACAAAGAAACTTCAAGACATTTCTTTACGGCATGTTCTTCTTCAGAATGGGAGAAGACATATTACGAAGACACTCATTCTTGGGGAAAGGCCCGCGTAAACTCCCTTCTATCAAATTCCAAAAATTTCTCTACATATTATAAGTTAAGCGAAAATGATGGAATGTATCTTTCAAGTGATGATCAAGTAGTCGTTTGGTAAAGAAAAAGAGGCTTTGATAAGTCTCTTTTTAATTTACTGGATTATTTTGTTAATACCTACCATAATCTAGTTTCCTCTACGATCCAGCTTT
>CAVHQU010000012.1:0-40499 GCA_963638555.1 bacterium
CGACGAACCCATGCTGATGGAAGTATAGTGTTCGTACCGTATCAAACTGGCGGAGAAGAAGGGATTTGAACCCTTGCTAGGCATACACCTACTAGCAGTTTTCGAGACTGCCCCCTTCGGCCACTTGGGTACTTCTCCGTAGCGGTATAAATAATATCTCTTTCACGCCTTTCTCACAAGAAAATAAAAGAAGAGAGACATATATTTGTTTTCGAATGAAATAAAAGGCTTTTACTAATGGAAGAAAACAAAACTTTTCTTTTCATTTGAAAAGTAAGATTGAGAAATATATGCTACAATCTTTTTGTCAAAAGGCAGGTAACAAACATGTCGGAAATAATTAAAGGCGTTAATGTCCTTCTACCTACAGGCTATCAAGTTTTAGATGTAGAAATAGAGGACGGCAAGTTTAAAAATTTCACTTCAAGTAAGGAAATTTCACCAAGGTATAAAATGATCCCGGGATTTGTGGATGTTCATACACATGGGGCCAATGGATTGGATTTTTCAACGGTTAAGAACATTGAAGAAATTCTTTCTTTGCTAGATTTCTACGCTTCAAAAGGCGTTACATCATTGTTACCAACATTACTCACCGAAAGAGACGAAGTTATCTTTCGTCAAATGGAATTGATATATCAAGCTTCTAAAATCAATCCAATGATAAAGGGCATTCACTTAGAAGGACCATTCCTTTCTAAAGTGTATAAAGGTGCCCAATTAGAAGAATGTCTTCAAAGACCAAGCATAGAAAAAGTCAAACTATTCATTGAAAAATCTCATGGGCTATTCAAATATATGACGATCGCCCCAGAACTCCCTAATAGTAAAGAAACAATAGAATATATGGTTTCTCAAGGAATAAGGGTGTCTTGCGGTCATTCTGATGCATCCTTTGATGACACATACATGGCATACAAAGCAGGCGCAACCTCCATTACGCATACGATGAATGCCATGAAAGGCATCCATCAACATTCCCCATCAATCCTTTCGGCCGCGCTTTATATCGATGGAATGTATAACGAAGTAATCCTTGATGGAATTCATGTAGTGCCTGAAATGGTCGAATTCATCCGTAAGATAAAAGGGAACGATAAGGTAATTGGCATTACCGATTCTCTTATGGCTGCAGGGCTACCTGATGGAAACTATTTCATTGGGGAAACCCCAATCACCGTTAAAGACCATGATTGCAAAATAAGTGCAACAGGTGTTAGAGCCGGCTCAACTTTGACGATGGATAGAGCCTTTAGAAACGTGAAATCTTTTTGCAATCTAGATGATCTTGAAGCAAGTAAATTAACATCACTAAACGCTTCAAAAATGCTCGGAATTGATACATGTATCGGCTCAATTGAGAAAAATAAAGACGCCGATTTCATTTTAATGAATGAAGATGATGAAATATGTGAGGTATATATAAATGGCAGAAAACACTAAGAATATCCTTATCTCCCATGGCGGAGCTCCTACAGCCGTAATTAACGCTTCGTTATATGGAGCAATCAAAGAAATCAAAGAAAATGGTTTCAAAGGAAAAATACTTGCCGCAAGATTTGGCAGCAAAGGTCTCTATAACGAAGATTTCATCGATTTAACCGATATTGATGATGAAACTTTAGAGAAACTTAAAAATACTCCAGGAACAGCAATAGGCTCCTCACGTTTCCCTTTGTATGATAAGGAATATGAGCATATCGTTGATGTTCTCCTTAAACATAACATCGGTTATTTGCTTTTTACTGGCGGGAATGGGTCCATGGACACCATCGGAAATATCTACAAACACGCTAAAGCAAGAGGAGTTGACCTATATTGCGCTGGAATCCCTAAGACAATCGACAATGATTTAGGAGTTACAGATCATGCTCCGGGATTTGCTTCGGCAGCTAATTACGTCGTTCAAACGGTAAAAGATGCTGCAGAAGATGTCAAAGGCCTTCCAATTCACGTATCAGTAATTGAAATCATGGGAAGGAATGCTGGATGGCTAACGGCCGCAAGTGTTCTAGCAAGAGAAAAAGAAGGAGACGCCCCTCATCTAATTTATCTTCCAGAAATTCCTTTCGATGAAGATAAATTCCTTGAAGATGTCAAACGCGAATGGGCTAAAGGCAAAGGCGTTATCGTATGTTGCTCTGAAGGATTGAAAGACAAAGATGGAAATTCTATTGTTGAACCAATCTTTAAAACTGATAGAGCCACATATTTTGGTGATGTATCCTCTCATTTAGCAACGCTCATAATTAAAAAACTTGGCATCAAAGCAAGATCGGAAAAACCTGGTTTGATTGCTAGATGCTCTTCCTCTTTAGCCTCAAAGGTCGACATTGATGAAGCAATTCTTATGGGTAGAGTTGCCGCCAAAGCTGTCCTTGAGAAGAAAAATGGCGTAATGGCAGGATTAAAGAGAATATCTTCTTCGCCATATAAGGTCGAACCAATCCTCATTCCAATTGAAGAGGTAATGTTGAAAGAATCGACCTTCCCTCTTTCCTATATTGTTAATGGCAACGATATTTCTCCGGAATATGCAAAATGGCTTAGACCATTATTGAATGATAGTAAGGAATTCGTTTCATTCGTTGATAAGAAATAATTAATAAGTGGGTCTTCTGACAATAACGCAGAAGACCTTTTTATAACAATGTTATAGAGAAATGTGTAGCATGTTATGCCATAAGCAAAAACACTATATTAAAAAGCGTGGCTATGAGTGCCACGCTTTTGTGTGTTTTTTATTTATTTGATTAAATCTGCATCGCCAATGCATCCAAAATAAGCATTAGCAGTTGCAACTATCTCTCTAACAGCTTTTTCCATCAAAGGAACAATATCTCTAAGTTCATCGTTGAATCCGCGATTCGTTTCTAACTCTTCGATGTATTCCTTTAGATAATAGCGGTATTCGAATGATTCTGGCTTTTCGACTAATAAATTATAGATCTTGCTACCTTCTCTCTTTTCTGGGTGAGAAGTGAAATATTCAAGAATGTTTCTCGTTGTAGCTAAGCGGATATCCGTGTCCATATTGATTTTGGAAATGCCGGATGGGATAACTTCATGAAGCTGCTCAAGTGGAATGCCATGTCCATGAACATTCCCTCCTAAGGCGTTAATTTCGTTAACAATATATTGAGGAACTAAGCTTGAACCATGGGAAACAATCACGCAATCAAGACCTTCATGCATCATATTCTCCATCGTGGCAATAACGATTTCTTTACGGAGTTTTACATTATCGCCCTTAACGGCACCATGTTTTGTTCCGTAAGAGATGGCCAATAAGTCGATTCCTGTCTTTTTGATGAAATCAATAGCGGTTAATGGATTTGTGTATGTGCTAGAAGCGGCAAATACGTGATCTTCAACACCGGCTAAAACACCCAATTCAGCTTCAACTGAAGCGCCGTGACTATGAGCATATTTAACAACTTTAGCAGTTATTTTCACATTTTCTTCATATGAAAGGGCAGAACCATCAAACATGACTGAGTTGAAACCTGCATCAACACAAGCTTTGCAAGACTCGTAGCTTCTGCCATGATCAAGATGCAAAGAAACTGGAATGGATGATTTTTCAGCTAACCCTTTAACATATTTAGCAATACGTCTAGCGCCTTTTTTCTTTTCTTCGAGAGTTCCATGGAGAAAATCAGGGTTCCCGCCAATATAGGCTAAACCTGGTTCAGCAACTTGGATGATAGCAGCAGTGTGCATAAGTTCGCAGGTTTCGATAATTGCTTTCGCTTGGCATAGGGCGTTAACGTTAAACGCTCCATGGGCGAAATGATTCTCCTTAGCGACTGCAAGAATGTTTTTGCTTGGTATATATGGCATATTAAGCCTCCCTTTTATTTATCCTAATTATGCAAGAAAAGAATATTAATTCTATTTATTTTATTAATAAGGATGAAAAAAGATTAAAAAATATTTCGAACGAAACTTTTTACAATTATGAATAAAAATTAAATTGAATTTTTGATGATTGAAAACAATCTGAGAAAAGAAAGCGTTTACAATTTTCTGATTTGTTAAAAAATTTAATATTTTGACTAATTTTTCGCTATTTTTTCGAGTTTAATATTATGTATTTTATTGATGAATATTAATGCTTTTAATCTTAAAACCATTACGAAAGAAAATATTTCTAATTTCGAACGAAATGTTTTTTGAAATATTTTATTTTTTTTCGAAATATAGCATTGTTTAATCTTTCAAAAGGGTTAATATTTTGGAAAAGAAAGGGCTTTCATAGATGAAACGTATCTATCTAAACTTGAAAAGATTTGACGTTCTTCCAGAGTATGGAGGAATCAATAAAATTGGTGCGAAAGAAGAATACGCCGCCAATATAGTTAAAGGCATAGAAAAGATGAACCTTTCTTTGCCAGTCACGATTTTCTTCCAGGAATCAAACTTACTTCCTGCATTAAAGAATAAGGAAAAAGTAGAAATTGGTTGCCAAGGCGTCCATTTTGAAGATACAGAGCCCGGAAAGAACTTTGGCGCATTTACTTCCTTAAGAACGGCCAATGCCATGCGTTCAATCGGCGTTGATGCAGTTCTTGTCGGACATTGCGAAGAGAGAATGTATCTAAATAAGCTTCTCTCCTATGGAAATGCTCAATCTCATGTTAATGAAATTCTTAACGCTGAAATAAAAAAGGCTCTAGCAGCTGGTCTTAAAGTTCTCTATTGCATTGGTGAGAAAGCAGAAGAGCAAGATCATAAATATGAAGTATTAAAGGATCAATTAGAGACGGGCTTAAAAGATTGTGATCTTGAAAATGTCACAATCGCTTATGAACCTGTTTGGGCAATAGGCCCAGGAAAGATTCCGCCAGATAGAGAATATATAGAGGATATAGCAAAACACATTAAGAGCGTGCTTCCTTGCTCAATCGTCTATGGTGGAGGCTTGAAACTCGAAAATGCCGAGATGATTGCTTCAATCCCTGAACTCGATGGTGGATTGATCGCTCTTACAAGATTTGGCAAAGACTTCGGATTCTTCTTAGATGATTTCGAAGCGATAGTTAAAAAATACGAAGGTGGATTAAAATGAAAAAGGTTAAATTAGAATACGGCGATGGACAAGTAGAAGTTAATGTCCCTGATGATGCCGATATATTTGAGACTGGCGTAACAGTCAAGGATCCAGAAGGGCTTAAAGACGTAAAGGCTGCCACATTGGACGCAATTCTTCATCCAATGGGTTTAGAACCAATTTCCAAACAAGTTCACCCAGGCAGCAAAATCACCATTGTCTTCCCTGATAAAGTCAAAGGTGGCACACAAGACGATAGTCACCGCAAAACATCAATCCCTCTAATCATTGATGAATGTTTGAAAGCTGGTGCAAAAGAAGAAGATATCATGCTTATTTGCTCCAATGGCCTTCATAGAAAAAACAAACCAGAAGAAATCCGTAAACTCTTAGGCGATGCAATATTTGATCGTTTCTATCCAAAAGGTCAAATCATCAACCACGATTCCGAAGACTGGGATCACTTGGTTGATTTAGGGAATGAACCAAAATTCGGTGCAAAAGTCGTTCTTAATAAATATGTATATGATTCCGATGTGTGTTTCCTTATTGGCCATAGCCAAGGAAACCCATATGGTGGATATTCAGGCGGATATAAGCATTGCGCGACAGGCATCTCCAACTGGGAATGCATTTCCTCACACCATTGTCCATCGGTCATGCATAGAAAAGATTTCGTCCCTGTCTCATCACATTCACTCATGCGTCAAAAATTCGATGCAATCGGTGAGCATATGGAAAATATGATGGGAAAGAAATTCTTCTGCGTTGATGCCGTCCTTGATTCTTTCTCCCATCAAATCGCCGTATTTGCAGGAGAAGCTCATGAAGTTCAAAAAGAATCGTGGAAAATTGCCGATGAAAGAACGTATGTCAAATGGGCAAAAAAGAAATATGACGTTATTATCTTCGGCCTTCCAAATGATTTCCAATATGGCTCTCGTCAAGGAAGAAATCCAATCCTTGTTGAACAAGCCATCTCTGCTCAAGTAGTTCGTCTAAAGAGAGTAATGTCCGATAATCCAGTAATCATCGCCCTCGCTCAATGTGATGGAGACTTCGGCGATGATGAATTCCCAGCAATGAAAGAAGTCTATGATTACTTCCAAGCACACGGAAACACCTTACCTGATATCGAAAACTATTATCATCAAATGAATAACGAGGAGTATATCCGCAAATACCGTTACGAATATGCCTTCCACCCATTCCATGCCTTCTCAATGATCTCTTGCGCTCATATTGCTGAAAGAGATTGCAAAGCTGTCTATGTCGTTGGCGCAAAAGCTCCTGGAACAGCAAGAGAAATGGGCATGAAAACAAGAAACAGTGTTGAAGAAGCACTCTCTGACGCAAAGAAATATGTCGGTGAACATCCATCTATCCTTGTTCTTCCGATGACATTCAAACGCCCTTCAGTCCATTTATGCATGGAAGGAGAAAAAGATATATGAACAATGAATCAATTCTTGAAATCCATGATGAAGGATTAACAAAAGGAAAAGTCCCTATTGATATTTATAAAGATAAGGAAACAACATTCCTTGAGATGGCAAAGTTAATGACTTCGACAATCAAGGAAAATAACAAACAAGGCAAGAGAACCCTCTTCATCGTTCCTTTAGGTCCTGTAGGACAATACAAATACTTCGCAAAGATCGTTAATGAGGAAAGAATCAGCTTAAAAGACGTCACATTCATCAACATGGATGAATACATGCTTGATAGCAATACACTTATTTCTCCAACTCATAAATTATCTTTCCGTAAAACCATGTATGAGCTTTGCTACAACAAAATAGACCCAGAGCTCATCATGAGCGAAGAGCAGAGAATCTTCCCATCATTCGATACGATCGATTTGATCGATAAAGTCATTGAGGACCACGGAGGAGTTGACATCTGCTTTGGCGGGATTGGAATCACTGGGCATATCGCCTTCAATGAACCTCCGATGCTCATGTCTGAAGAAGATTTCAAAAACACCAGAACACGCGTGGTCAAAATCACTGAGGCGACAAGGGTTGTCAACTCAATGGATGATTACCAAGGCGCATATTACTTTATGCCTGAATACGCAATAACTATCGGCATGAAAGAGATCCTAAATTCTAAAAAGATTCGCCTGTATTGTTTCAGAGATTGGCATAAATCAGTCGTCAAGAGAGCCAGTTTTGGAGATAAAGATATCGCTTTCCCAGCATCTCTCTTACAAGAACATCCTGATGCAAGAATCGGAATCTCTGAAGAAGTGGCCCACAATTAGGAGGAAAATTAATGAAACTCAAATTTATCGAAGAAAGAAAGGCAAAAAAGCAAGCGGAGATTGATGCCGTTAATGTTGAAAGCCTTTCTCGCCCCGTGAACGATGTTCAAACTTCAGGTCCGAAGAAGATGAAAGATTTCTCTCCATGGGCCTTCTGGAAATCCGCTCTCGTTGGTGTAGGCGGTGTCGTATTCGTCTTCCTTTGCTGGCAATTATATGCCACGCTCTGCGAGATGAATCAACAAACAAGTTTCCTCTCATCGCCATTAAACGTATTCCAAGCAATCGGATCAATGGCGACGACCTCATTGAAAAAAGGTGACGCTCCACTCTTATTCATGCATATGGGATTCACCTTCTCTCGTGTAATGGTTGGATATTGCATTGCTCTTGTTTGTGCTATCCCAGTTGCCTTCTTAATGGCCTGGTACAAACCAGTTCGTTCATTTATCGACCCATTCATTCAATTCCTTAGATGCATCCCACCAATCGCTTATGTTCCACTCGTTGTTGCTGGAATGGGCGTTGGTGAACCAGCCAAATACTTCATTATCTTCTTAGCTTGTTTCTTAACGATGACAGTCACAATCTATCAAGGCGTTAGAAACGTTGATCTTACTCTTGTTAAAGCGGCTTACACATTCGGCGCAAGAGACAAAAACCTCTTCATGGACGTTATCGTTCCAAGTGCCTTCCCATTCATCTTAACCGCTATGCGTTTAGGCATTGGTGCGGCCTTAACAACAGTCGTAGCCGCCGAACTTACGGGTACAAATTACGGCTTAGGTGCCCTTGTATCAAATCAAGCCGCAAACCTTCAATTCGATTACGCCATCGCTGGCATTCTTATCCTTGGCGTCTTCGGCATTCTTCTTGATAAGCTTCTTCTCTTTGCAGAAAAGAAACTCACAAGATGGAAATAATAGTAGGAGCAATAATATATGTCTGAAACAGTTATCAAAATTGATCATATTAACAAAGTTTACCCAGTTGAGAATGGTAACGATGTAGTTGCTCTTAACGATGTAAACCTCGAAATAAAGAAAAACGAATTCATTTGTGTCGTTGGCCCATCTGGATGTGGCAAAACAACATTATTGAACATTATAGCCGGACTTGAGCAACCAACTTCAGGTGAAGCAACAATCCATGGCCGACCAATTCTTGGCCCTGGCCCAGATAGAGGAGTCATTTTCCAACAATACGCCCTCTTCCCATGGCTAACCGTCAAAAAGAACATTATGTACGGTACTAAATTTATCAAACATGAAGTGCCAGTAATGATTAAAAACAAAGAAACTGGCGAAATGGAACAAGCCTATGATGTCGATGAAAATGGCAATAAGACTCCAAAAATGAAAAAAGTCCGTTACACCAAAGCGGAAAGAGAAGCAATCACGCAAAAATACATTAACATGGTTCGCTTAAATGGATTTGAAAAACATTATCCAAAACAACTCTCTGGCGGTATGAAACAACGTGTCGCCATCGCTAGAGGATACGCTCTCTCATCAGATGTTCTTCTTCTAGATGAACCATTTGGCGCTCTTGATGCCCAAACAAGATCTCAACTTCAAGAAGACCTCTTAAAAACATGGGAAAGCGAAAAGAAAACATGTTTCTTCATCACCCACGATGTTGATGAAGCGGTTCTTCTTGCCACACGAGTCATTATCATGTCAGCTCGTCCAGGAAAGGTAAAAGAAGTTATCGATATCGATCTTCCTTACCCAAGAAATCAAGGAACAAAGCTTGATCAAAAATTCCAGGATTACAGAAACCACATCTGGGACGTCGTTTATAAGATGTACGTCGAAAGTGGACTTCATTAAGGTCATTAAACGAAGAGATTCGTTTTAAAAATAATATCTAAAAAAGGAGAAAAACAAATGACAAAAACAAAATTGTTAGCCTTAGCAGGTGCCTCATTGCTTGCTATTGGCGGTCTTGCCTCTTGTGGCGAGAACAACAACGACAAGGTTCTCGAAACCGTTAAGGTCGGCTTCCAAGGAAACTTTGGCGCAGCAGCTGGTATGACAGCTGTCAATGAAGGCTATTTCGAAGAATTCGGCATCAAAGCCGATTATTCAATCGCCACCGGACCAAACCTTGCTGCATCAGTTCTTTCTGGCAGCTTAGATGTCGTCTTCTTAGGAAACGGCGTTGCATGGAACTACTTCACAGAATCTTCTACCATGAAGCTTATCGCTCTTGATAACCTTACTGATGATGACCGCCTTATCGCAACAACCTCTGGCAAAGGAAAAGACTTAACGCTCAATTCCAGCCATGCTGATTTAGCAAAAGCACTCAAAGGCTCAACAGTCGCTCTTGATCTTTCAACAACTCCAGGTTCATTCTGGGCATCACTCGTCACAACCTTAAACAAGGAACTCGATGAAGGAGAAAAGATTTGGTACGATGATGGCGCCACGAAACTCCCTTCCGATCTTGCTGAATCTAACTATGTTGATGCTAATAAGGTCACAATCCTTAAGACAACAACGGCAAACCTCCCAACAACGATGAAGCAAGCTGACGCAGCTGATTTCTGCGTTGCATTCGCTCCTGTTGCCACAACTCTTGAAAAAGACACAAAGAATTTCAAGACAGTCGCTAAGACTTCAACCCATATGTCTGAATCCTATACACCTTCAACATGGGCCGTCAACACGACATTCTTAAAAGAACATGAATCAACCTTCAAGAACTTCATGAAAGGCTTAGTCAAAGGCATGGAGAAGAGAGCAACCGATCCAGCAGTTGCAGCAACAGCCACTGAAGTTTGCACAGCTCAAGCGACTCTTGCAAAAGACATTGCCACCGATATTGCCGTATGGCTTGGTATTGATAAGCAAATTGAACTTTGTGGCGAAAAGACTGGTAAAGGCTACACTTACGCAGAAAATATCAGAAATTCTGCCTTAAGTGGCGCAAACAAAGACAAAGTTAAGAAGACGGTTGCAGATGCAGTTGACTTCTCATACGTTGTTGAAGCCGCAAGAGCTCTCAAGGCTTAATTAACCTAGAAATTAAAATGGCGTCTCTTTAGAGGCGTCATTTTTTTTATTTAAGAAATTACATGACAGTAATTAATTTAATTCCATGGTTAACGAAGAAACCTTTTAAGTCATCGCTGATGCCTTTATCGGTAATGATTTGATATATTTGCGATTCACGGAACTGAACGAGCAAGCCTTTCTTGTTGAATTTAGATGAATCTGTGAGGATGATGACATTTGAAGCGGATTCAGCCATTGTGGCGATTGCTTCGGTTCTTAGTGTGTTAGAGCCCATGAAACCGACGTTTTTCATATAACCATCAGTTCCTAAGAAGATTTTGTTAACGAAATATTGTTTAACGCAGCTTCTAACAAGCGGGCCAATCATTACTTGAGCATCTTTTTGATATTCTCCACCCAATAAGATAACTTTGTTATTCCCTAATTTTGATACATGGTCAACGATATAAATTGAATTGGTGATGATTGTTACGCCTGGTTTGCTCTTGGCTATCTCTTCGGCTAAAAGAGCGCAAGTGGAGCCAGAACCGATGATAACTGTCTCATTATCATCTATCAAAGAGCAAGCCTTCTTGGCGATTCTGCATTTTGTTTCGTAATTAATCGAAAGTCTATTGGTGATATCGGCCGTATTCTTTTTTAAGGCATACCCATGGCGACGAATGATTATTCCGCAGGACTCTAATTTATCTAAATCCTTACGAATGGTTACCTCAGAAACATTGAGCCTAGTGGCCAAGTCTTTAACTAAAATCTTTCTTTCTTGATCAACCAATTGAACAATTTCGGATTCACGTGTGTTAATTTTCATATCTGTCCTCCATCATCTTGTGTTTGAAACTTAGAAATCTTACAAACGAAACGATTTTTAAACTTGAAATAAATATACTTTAAATATCGAAATAAAACAACTAGAATAAATCTATGATTTATTACTTTTTATTTTCTTTGATTATATTAGCGGCTGCGACAATAGGGGCTTTAGCTGGTATTGGCGGAGGTGTTATTATACGCCCAGCATTAGATGCTTTCTCGTATTTTGAGAATTCTTCGATATCAAATACGATATCTTCTTTTTGCGTGCTTTTCGTTGCTTTAACATCAATCACAAAAAGAGTTATTTCGAAAGAGAAAATTCCTAATTACAAAACATCAATCCTATTAGGAATAGGAGCGGCAGTTGGTGGAATTATTGGCCAATTGTTGTTTGGCATTCTTAAGGCCAATTCAAATAAATCAATACTAATCATTGTTCAGTCAATCATACTTATAGTTTTATTGATTTTTGTCTTTATTTACATGCAATTTTTGAATCCTAAAGGAATATGTATGAATATCAAGAATCCTTTGATGAAGATATTCATTGGACTAATGCTTGGCATCATTTCTTCATTCTTAGGAATTGGCGGGGGGCCAATCAACGTTGCCGTTCTTGCTCTCTTCTTTGCTATGCCTATAAAAGAATCATCAGTCAATTCATTGATTGTTATTATCTTTTCCCAAATAGCAAAAATAGGTTATTCGTTATGCGATGGCAGCCTTATTAATTTATTCAATATCGAGGCTTTAAGCGGTAATGATAAAGGCTGGTGGATATTCCTTCTGGTTTTAGTTCCTATTTCCGTAATTGGATCATTACTCGGAACTTTTCTCAACAAAAAACTACCCGCCAAAGCAATTTCAACAATGTATATAATCACAATCTTTATCATTATTGGGATAAACATCTACAACATCGTTAATCAATCAATAATTTTATTTTCGTAGTCTAAAAATACGTTTATGTTTTTTAAACATATCCATAAGTGATAAAATATTCAAAGGTAGAAGAATCTGCCTGTATTTTATTCATGTTTCTAAACGCATTTACTGATTTTATCGATAAGATAATCAACAAACTTAAAAGCCTTGATTGGTCCAATCTAGTAGCTTGGGGAATCATCGTTTTGATAATCGTCGCTTTGCTTGTTATTTTTATTTCTTATCTTGTGATGCGTTACAAAGATAAAAGATTCGTTGAAAGGGTCGAATATGAATCTAGCGGATCAAGAATATACCGCATTAACTCTCTTAAAGATTCAATTGTTTACTTCGATTTGTCCAATATTTCTAACAAAAAGACAACAACAACTAAAGATTTTTATAATTCATTCCCCAAAGATGAGCAAGATAAGGTAAAAAGCTGGGTTCTCGCTATCCTTTCAGGCAAACAAACAAGCGCCTTCCTTCAAACTAACGTCTATATTTCTAAAACCCGTAGAACTACCCCATCATATCTAAAAATAACGAAATCCGATCCAACGCATGGAATATTGCATCTTGAAAGCTACATTTTGCAAAACACGATAAGGAAGAAACCAACATCTGAACTTAATCCAATCATCTCTGAGAATCAATTTGCTAATGTTCTCAAGAGCAATGGCACTGCAAGAGGCACGACATTCTGCTTCAATATCAGACGTAAGAAAGTTTCGGGGTATGATAGCAACATTTCTAAACAGATATCCTCTAAGTTCCGTATCGCTTTAGATAGATATATCACTGGAAATATCTCTTTATTGAAACTATCTGATTATGAGTTCTTGGTTTGTAATTACGATATTACCGATACAGACGAGGCAATCTCTTATGCTCTTAAGGCGGTTAATGGAGTCACGAATGCTCTCTTAGGGAAAACAAAGATAGAAGATTTCCCTTATGTTATTAAGGCTGGCATTGTCGCGAATAAAGATACGTTTGGCGATACCGAATCAATCATCGATTGCTCACAAAGAACGGCGATAAGCGCCTATGAAACGTCCTCTTCCCTTTACGTTTATCGCAAAGGAGCGGATACGAATATTACAATTGATGTTGCAAAATACCGTTCAGAAGTTGAAAAAATCATCTTTGATAAAAGAATTGATAACCTATTTCAACCTGTATATGGCGTTGAAAGACATTCGGTTCTTGGCTATATATCACGCCCGACCCCTGATGCGGATAGAACTTCCTTCTCAACAATCGAAGAACTTAAAAACTACGCCATAAGGGCAAAAGACCAAAACAATCTATTCAACTATCTTGCTAAATCGATTGTTTCGCGTTTTGTTGCTGAACGACCTCTTCGTTCGCAAAGGCTATTTTATCCGGTAATGGTAAGGGAACTTCAATCAATACCTGCAATGTTCTCAAACTTAAAAGATGCAAAAGAAGCAAATATTGCCTTCCTTGTTCGTGAGACTGAGGCATTCTCCTTTATCAAACAAACAAGCGAAGAAAACTTCCTTGACTTAGTTAAGAACATTCACGATGAAGGATTTGAGGTTGGCGTTATCGTTCAAGGGCAAGCGATAAATATCGACGAAAACGTTTTGAAAGCGATGGATATTTTCTTTGTTGATTTCAAAAACGAAGACATCGATTCCAAACACATGGATATGGCGATTAGATCTCAACTTCACGCTCTTGTTGAAAAACTCCTAAAATATTCCAAAATCATCGTTGGTATTAACCTTCCTGATTGGAATGCGATAGAATTAGTAGTTGGCTCAGGCATTGATTATGTTTCGTCAAATCAATTCGGGGCATATCAAAATGGTTTTGTTCCTCTCAAAGAGAAGGATGAATTGCGCTTAAATGAAATGAAAGGCTTAAGACATTAATTATGGAAAAAAAGAATGACGCTATTACATCACGCGATGTAGATTTCGCTAAATGGTATACAGATGTATGCCGTAAAGCGGATTTAATGGAATACTATGCCGTTAAAGGCTTTATCGAATACCTTCCTTATTCCTATGCTATGTGGGAAGAGATTCAAAATTATCTAAACGTTCGTTTTAAAGAAAATGGTGCTCAAAATGTTTACCTCCCAATGGTAATTCCTCAATCTTTGTTCGCCAAAGAGAAGGAACACGTTGAGGGCTTTGCGCCTGAATGTTTGGTTGCCACGATAGGCGGAGGACAACCTTTAGCCGATCCACTCGTCATCCGCCCAACCTCTGAAGTTATCTTCTCTGAACTTTTCAAAAAGAGACTTACGTCATATCGAGATCTTCCTCTTTGCTACAATCAATGGTGCTCGGTAGTCCGCTGGGAAAAGACAACACGCCCATTCCTCCGCGGCTCTGAATTCCTTTGGCAAGAAGGACATTGCATTTTTGAGACAGAAGAAGCCGCTATCAAAAACACGCTCGATATTCTCAATGTTTATAACGAACTTGGCCGTGATTTACTTGCAATACCTTTCTTGGTTGGTGAAAAGACCGAACACGAAAGATTTGCTGGCGCAAAAGCAACCTATACAGTCGAAGCTCTTATGCATGATGGAAAAGCCCTTCAAAGCGGAACCTCCCATTATTTAGGACAGGGATTTGCTAAAGCTGCTGAAGTGTCTTTCTTAGGCAGAAAGAACGCCCTTGAAACCCCATATCAATCTTCATGGGGAGTTTCTACAAGACTTTTAGGCGCCATCATCATGGTTCATGGCGATGACAATGGTTTAGTCTTGCCTCCATATGTCGCACCTATTCAAGCAGTTATCGTACCTGTAAGAATGCAAACCCCAGGTGTCCTTGAAGCATGTCAAAAACTCTATAATGAAATCAAAGCCTTAGGCATTAGAGTCAAACTTGATGATGATGAAAACCGTACTCCAGGCTGGAAATTTGCCCAATATGAGATGAGGGCGTTCCTCTCCGCATTGAAGTCGGTCCACGTGATCTTGAAAATGGCATTGCTGTTCTTACAACAAGAGTTGATGGAAAGAAAGAAAACGTTAAGATTGATGAACTTGCTTCAAAAATGCCTGCAATCATCAAAGACATCCATCAAAGAATGTACCAAAAGGCCCTTGATAACCTCAATGCTCATATCTCTGAGGCTTCTTCTTTAGAAGAGTTAACCTCAATCTTAGATAAGCAAGGTGGCTTTGTTAAGATGGCATATGATGGAAGACCTGAAACAGAAGATATCATCAAAGCCAAGACAAATGGCGCAACAGCCCGCTGCATCTTTGCTAAACTTCCAGAAGATACAGACCTTAAAGATCCAACAAACGGCAATAAAGCAACACTTATCGCATATTTTGCACGTGCATATTAATATATGGATCAATACGATTTCAAAATCGATATCATTTGCGAAATCTCATATTTAAATGAAGATGCCATTTCCTTGAAAGACCACAAAAAGTCTTTTGAGGAACATTTTCGTAATGTGATAAATCTTCTTGAAAGATGGGCGAAAGAAAAACTTTATCTTTCTTGGGAAGAAGATGATGTGAACTTTCTTAATTTCCTTCTTCATTCAAGATGGCTATACAAAGAGATAATGTTCAAGGAATATTCATCATTGTTAGGAGAGTTAGCTTCTAAAGTTATTTGTCCTCTCATATTGTCTTTGAAGAAAGAAGATCAATTTTTCTTAGATTTGTCTTATTGGTTCATCACACAAGGAGAAGAAATTCTCAACAAGCTGAGCCTTCAAAAAGAAAGAGATGAAATTTCTCTTCATCTTGGTAAAGAAAAATAAAAAAATGACAATGAAAACCATGCAAGTGATTTTCTTGTTTTTCATGATAAAAAGAACCCTAAAAAATGCTACACTAAAATATAGCTAGAGGGAGCAGTTATCTTTATGTCAGAAAAATCCGCATCAATAGAAATAGTAGCAAGCAAAACAATAAATTACGTAACATATCAGGCTTATCTTTTGCAAAAAGAGGCGACCCATGCATCAGAATTCAACCCATTTTCCTTTTTGAAATCAATTCTCATCAAGAATCTTGGCGAAGAAGATCTTAACGATGTCACCCTTCAATTTGATATCGTTCCTGAATTCATGCATATTTCAAATATCCATCTTGCCTGTGTTGAAAAAGGTGAGCGTGGAACTCTTGTAAATCGTTTTGAAATATTTCTCGATCCTTTAAAACTTTACGAAATCACTGAAGCAATCGCTGGCTCGATTAGAGCAACTTTAATTTCTTCAACAGGAGAAGTTTTAGGGGTTAATAACGTTAACATTCGTTTTGATCCAATTGAATCTAGCGCTTCAGATAATCGCAATGAGGCAATTTTGGCTTCTTTTGTCACACCTAACGACGACAAGATGACAGAAATCATTGATTTGGCTGGCAAATACAAAAAAGAAAATTTTGGCGACGATTCCTTTGATGAATATCAATCACATGATCCAAATGAGGTTTTAAAGGATATTGCCTCAATTTATGAAGCCCTTAATAGGATGAATATCCGTTACATCACTTCCCCAGCGTCATTTGACAAAATATTCCAAAGAGTAAGGCTTCCAAGAAATGTTCTTCTTGATAGATACGGAACTTGTTTGGATACATCATTGCTTTTCGCTTCTGCTTTGGAAGCAATTGGGCTTAGACCTGTATTGGTTTTGCCTAAAGGACATTGCATGGTTGGCGTATGGCTAGATGAGGAAAGTTTCCCTTCGGCAATTGAAGAAAATGGCCAAACGGTCATTAATGCTATCTCTAAAGGATTCGAACATCTTTGCTTGATTGAAACGACTGCTATAACAAATGAATCCCACATTTCTTTCCAAGAAGCGAAAGAAATAGCGAATCAGCATATTGAAAATATGGCTTTTGACTATGCTCTTGATATAGAAAAATGCCGTGCTGAGCTTTTCTGGCCAATCCCTTCCATCAAAGAAGAAAATGGCGAAAAGAAAATTGTTGTCCCATCTTTGAAAGATCTCATGACGAACGAATATTCCCAAATAGATCTTTCAGCAAGAAGATATCTTCCGGAAGACGCTAAAAAGACTAAATCTAGATACGATTACTGGGAAGATAAGCTTTTGGATTTAAATCTTGCCAACAAACTTTTGAATTTCAAATACAAAGACTCAACGTTGCAAATCCTTGTGAGCGATCCTGAAGCATTCATGGATTTCTTGTCGGATAATGAAAAAATCACGGTTGGTGAAATCGAATCTCCATACCCACCAAACACTAAGGGTATGATTAAATTCGATGGAATAATGACTTCAGCCACGATAAAAGAAGGATATGAGAAAAAACATATCTCCATTTTCTCTCATGCTGGAATCAAAAACGAGGGAACAAAGAAACTTTCAAGAAAAGCCAACACCTCCCTTGAGGAAAGTGGTTGCAACCCCCTTTTCATCTCTATTGGCTTAATACGTTGGTACGACAATGAAATATCCGCCTCGCATTCTAAAGGCGAGATGTACGCTCCTCTCTTACTTTTGCCAGTTCGCATCCCAAGAAGAAAGAGCGGAACGTATTACACACTCGAATACGATATTGAAGATTTAGCATTCAATCAAACATTATTCGAATATTTCAAGCAAAACTTCAACCTTGATTTCTCTTCTCTCAATTCAATACCTAAGGATTCTAAAGGTAAGGTCGATATCCGTATTATCTTCAATGAGATAAGAAAAATCATTGCTCCAATGAAGAATTGGCTCCTTATTGAAGAAGCCTCAACCCTTTCATTGTTCTCTTTTTCACATTTTGTCATGTGGTCCGACCTTAAATACAATCATGAGAAATTCATGGAGAACAAGATCGTTTCTTCCTTCGCCAACGGAGAAAGAAATTTCTTAAACGAAGAAAATGAGAAAAAAGACATTCATGAAATAAAAAACAGCGATGTCATTATGCCCTTAAGTGCTGACTCAAGCCAAATTAAAGCTATTTACGATGCTGAAAAAGGCGAATCGTTCATTCTTGATGGCCCACCAGGAACAGGCAAATCTCAAACAATCGCGAATATGATCGTTAACTTCCTTTACCACGGAAAGAAAGTCCTTTTCGTTGCAGAAAAAGAAGTAGCTCTTGATGTTGTTAAACGCCGTCTTGATGATCTTAATCTTGGTCAATTCGTTTTAGAGTTAGCTAACATTCAAGAGCCAAAGAGCCAAGTTTTAGATACCTATCAGAAACTTCTATCTTTGGGTGGTCCGGTTGCCGAAGCTGAAAATTTCTCCGAATTGAATGAAAAAATTGAAGAAAAACAAAATGAGCTTGATTCAAAAGTGGTTTCTCTTCATGATAAGAAAAACTATATCTTCTCACCATATCAAGCAATCCTCATCTATCTCAAGAATGAAAATAGTGGGGACGTGCATCAATTTAAAGATGGTTATCTTTCAAGTTTAACGATAAACGATTACGAAAAAGCAAAAACTCTTTTAAAAGAAATTGCCTCAACTTCGTTATCCTTTGATACATATTTCTCTTCTCCGTTCCGCGCTTTCCAGAAACGTGAATATTCGATGGAATATCGCGACAGTTTAAGGAAAGAATTGGAAGATTTCTTGCCATTCATCGAACAATTCAAACTCGATGTCCATAATGTCATAAATCCATGCAAATCCTTAGAACAAACCGCCAATAACGCAAAATGCCTTGCCGCTATTCTTGCAATCCTCCGCAAAGGCGAGAAGAGTTGGAATAATTGCTACATAGATGAAACTTTCCTCGAAAAAGAAGAAGATATCCGCAAAGCCTTAGCTCTCCAATTAGAAATTGCTAAAGAAAAAGATAAACTGGCAATTGCTTTCACCGACAAAATATACGAAATGGACGCAAAAATCCTTCAAAAAGGATTCTCTGAAGCTAAATCTCAAGGTTTTTTTAAACGTGCATTCGCTTTATCTTCTTTTAAGAAACAATTCAAAAACATTACTCTTGATAAGAACGCTTTAAAAGATAAGAACCTTGAGGAATATATCTCCTCTTTAGACCGAGTCCAAACCCTCACGCAATCTTTGGATTCCTTTGACCCGTATGTTAAATATTTCATTAAACAACATGATTTTAAGACATATCCTGATGGAGAAGAAATAAACAAAGAATTTGAAAATACAGTCTCAATCGCCAAAGAATTCGCCTCGCTTGATTATCTCGATGGCAAAAAAGAGACGTTTGCTCGTTATATCTCCGATATGAGCCAATCCGTTCTTTTCTCACCTACTATCAACAAATTCTTAGACCATTATGCCGAATATCTTTCCAAAAAAGAGCATCTTTTGAAGACATATGATTTCAATCTTGATTTATATCCAGACACAAGCAAATATTTCGGTGTTGTTTACTCGAAAATCCGTTCTGCTATCGGCATGATTGGAAACCTTGCTGAATGGACGACTCTTCTTTTGAAGATGGACGAAGTCACGAATATTGTTGGCGAAGAATATTTCGCTAAATTCAAGGATGGAACTCTCAAAGAGAAGGACCTCTTAAGAAACTACGAGAAATCTATTGCTGCATCAATAATTGGTATACGTTTCAAAGAAGACCGGTTAGCAATCCTTTCAAGCAAAGAGATGGACAATCTTGTTCATAAATATTCTAAAGACATGAAAGAATTCTCTAATCTTTCTACCGTTATGACCGCGGCAAAGATATCATCATCTTACCCATCCGATGCCTTCCATTTTGCTGAATCAACCACCTACAATCAATTAGCAAAATTATCAAAGAACGGTGGACGTGGTGTTTCTTTGAGACAAATCTTCCATACGTACAAAGACGTAATTCAAAATCTAACGCCATGTTTCATGATGTCGCCAATATCTGTCTCCCAATTCCTTGATGTTAATGATTATCAATTTGACGTTGTCATTTTTGATGAGGCATCTCAAATTCCTACATCGGAGGCGATTCCATCGATTGCTAGAGCTAAAAACGTTATCATCGCCGGGGATGAGCAACAGATGCCGCCAACATCATTCTTCACTAGCACGATAGGTTCAAACGAAGGAGATGGTTTCTCCTCTCTTGATGAAGACCTCGAATCCTTACTTGATGACGCGATAGTTTTAGGCCTTCCAAGAAAGAGACTTCTGTGGCATTACCGTTCACGTCATGAATCTCTCATTTCATTCTCAAACAATAAATTCTATGACAACTCATTGCTTACTTTCCCTTCGCCTAAAAACGATATAGGAGCCATCTCTTATAAACAAGTGAAGGGCACCTATGAAAAAGGCAGAGGAGTTAACCGCCAAGAGGCAAAAGAAGTCGTTCAGGAAGTAATCCGCCGTCTCAAAGATAAAGAACTTCGCACTCATTCAATTGGCATTATCACATTCAATGAAGCTCAGCAAAACGTCATTGATGATATGTTAGAAAAAGAGATGTCGAAGAATTCTTTAAATAACCTTGAGCCAGGTGGAGAAAAAATCTTCGTTAAGAACCTCGAAAACGTTCAAGGAGATGAAAGGGACGTAATTCTTTTCTCAACAACATATGGTCCAGATAAGAATGGTACGATAACGCTTAATTTCGGTCCTCTCTCACTCAAAAAAGGCGAAAGACGTCTTAATGTCGCAATATCTCGTTCACGTGAGGAAATGATTGTTTTCTCATCTTTGAATCCTGATGATATTAGAGCGGAAAAGGCTAAAAACAATGGAGCTCAATGCCTTAAGGATTTCCTTTCCTTTGCCAAAAATGGTTACTCATACCTCCCACACAACTCCATTAATCCTTTCTCGAAAGAAAAAGGCATTGAAACCTATCTTGCCGAAGATTTAAGAAAACTTGGCTACGAAGTTAAGGAAAATATCGGTGAATCATCTTTCAAGATTGATTTAGGCGTAGCCTTAAAAGAGTCACCGACTGATTACGTACTTGGCATCATCATCGATAATGAGCAATTTGCCCATATGACATGCCGTGATCGCCACTTGAATGAACCTTCAATTCTCACACGTCTAGGCTGGAAACTCTTTAATGTCTATTCAAACGAATATCTCGATCATCGTGCAGAAGTAGTTCAAAAGATTGTTAATACAATAAATGAAATACTCAATGGTGGGAAAGAAGAGGCTGAAGAAGAAAGCCTCAGAAAGCCATTATTCGTCAAACAAGTCGTAAGAAAAAACTCCATTCCTTATACTTTAAGTGATGAAGCGTATTCTGAAGGCAAACTTGTCTCTTACCTTTACTCTCTCATTTTCTTTGAAGGCCCTATCTCCCTTGAACTGATCAATCGCAGATACTGTGAAGCCACAGGCAAGAAACGCGTTGGCTCAACCTCTCAAAAACAAATTGAGGTTGCCTTATCCATGCTTGGCGAAAAAACCTATCATTTCATGAATGGCTCTAGCAAATTCTATGTTCTTAATAACTTTGATGAATCTCAATATGTCAATTATCGTGTTGAGGAAGAGAATGTTTCAAAACGCACCTTAAGCGATATCTGCTATCAAGAAATCGCCAACTGCGCAGCCGATATTCTTAAGGAACAAGGCGAAATGGACATTGCCGATTTAGCAAAACAAATCTCTCTTGTCTTTGGCTTTAAGACTCTGTTGGCTTCAAAGAATCAATACATTCAAAATGCAATCAAAGACTCTTCTTGCAAGCGCAATCGCATAAGAGTTAGAGAGAATCGTGTTTCTCTTGCTGAATAAGACTTGTATCAACTTTAGGTTTATAAATTGCAATCATCATAGGAACGATCATTGTGAGCGTGGCGCAAATCCACGCTCCAGGATCGCCTAAAGAAACCCCAACGAAAGCCCAAACGGACGCTTCTGAATTAATCGCTCCGCCATTTATGATACTCGGTAAGAAAGAGCAAATAAGAACTCTAGCAACAAGTTCAGCAATTCCTGCCAAGAATGGCCAGACGGCTTTTTCTAAACCTTCCAAGCAATTTCTAAAAAGGAATAGCATTAACAAGACAAACATCATTGGAACTGCTGTGTATAGATAAGCGTTACCCCATTTGATGGATTCTTGAGTAACTTTTGCGGCGGACAAGAATAAATATTGATATGCCCCATTTATGGTTAATGGTAAGAGTATGGCGTTAATTAAAATGGTGATAATCAAACCATAAATAACGGATACATGGTATCCTTTTTTGATTCTATCTTGCCTTCCGGCGCCTAAATTTTGAGCCATGAAAGAGATCATTGCCAAACCGAGTGATTCCTGAAATCCCATAGCAAGAGTAATGACTTTAGAGGCTACGCCATATCCCAATTGAGCTGGTAATGAAGGATTCATTGTTCCATCGGGTAATCTATCAAAAGAGATAACAGCGCCTGTCATAATGATCGTTCCAATAGATAAAATAGAGAAATTAAAAGCTAAAGGAAGGCCGTTTTTTAAATGTTCAAGAACATCTTTCCAGGTAATCTTCAAATCTTCTTTGTGCAGTCTTAATTCCTTGTAATGATAGAAAAGATAAATCCAAGAAAGAAGACCCGCTAAAGCTTGAGCGGCTGCTGTAGCCCATGCGGCACCTGCAACGCCCCAGTCGAATACGACAATGAAAAGCAAATCCAAAACGATATTTAAAACGGTGGAAATCATCAAAAAGACGAATGGGGTGAATGAATCGCCATATGCCCTAGTGCAAGTAACGGCTAAATTATAGAAAATTTGCGAGAAAGAAGTGCCAACGATAATTAGCAAATATGTTTTAGCCGCTTCATATTCAGCCTGCATATATGTATCTGTTGTGCTTGGATAAATACCAATCCAAGCAAGAAGATAATCAAGTACTAAGCAACCAACTACAGATAAAATAACCGTAATAATTGCTGATAAGACCAATTGAGTCCAAATTGATTTTCTAGCGCCTTCGATAGATTTCTGGCCTATTTTCTTAGACAAAACAACAGAAAAGCCTGAAGCACAGCCAATTGAGAATTGCAAAATCAAGAAAACGATATTTGTCGTATTGGTAACGGCTGCGACAGCAGCATCAGCAAGAGTTTGCCCGCAAATAATCGTATCAATCAAAGAATATATCTTTTGCAGTAATGTTGATAACATGATTGGAAAAGAAAACATCAAAATATCTTTCCATATTCCGCCATGAGAGAGATCGATTGGATCAAATAATTTTTTGAATTTTTTAAAGAGATTCATAACGGGCAATATTGTAAACTCTTTTATTTTGAATAAAAGAAGAAAATGTTTTTCATCCTTCTTTTTATTATCTTTTTTGCTCATTTTAACGATATTTGAAAAATAATTCATCTTAAAGAAAATATTTAATGCGAACTTTTTCAATTTAGTGTATAGTATTTCACGCACGGAGGCGTACCCAAGAGGCCGAAGGGGGCAGGTTGCTAACCTGTTAGTAGGGATTCATCCCTAGCTCGAGTTCGAATCTCGACGCCTCCGCCACTATTTCTTTGAAGGCAATAAGCCTTCTTTTTTTGCGCTTATTAGAAATATCGGTCGGTTAAAAGCAAAAAAACGGGTCAGTTTAGAAAAAACATAAAATAAAAATGGTTATCGGTAATTGATTGGTAAACTCCGTTTTTAAATGAAAATTAACAATAATCTTTCGTTAAAGAAAACAAAGAATTAATAGACATTTAGCCTTTTTTCAAAAACGTAAAAAATTAAATTTTACAAAAAGCAACATAAAACTTATTTGAATAAATATTCAAACATATATAGAATATTTCCATTGAATGTCAATCGAAGGTAGAAATATGTGGGATAAATTGAAAAGAACTTTGTTTTATGCAACCTTTCAAAAAGAAGACTTAGATTCAATTAAAGACGATATCGCTAAAGCAAATAGAAGAAATACTCAGGTTCTCTCAACCATCCTTATTCTTTTCATGGCCGCTATGATGATCGTCGCCTCTTTTAATCCAATCGCAAAAGCCAATTTCTTTTACTATATGGGTGAAATGCTTGTCTCCGTTGCAGCTTTGCTACTTTCCTTATTTGTTTTTAAAAGGAATTATATCGGAATAAACATCTTATCCTACGTTTTCATGTTTTCTTTGCTTGCATTCTCTGCCTTGATTGGCACGATAACAAGCGAAAGCCAGCGAGCAACGATTTATCCGGTAATGCTTGTTCTCATTCCGACTCTTTTTATGGAACGACCAATAGTTTCCAATCTAATTAGTCTTATGTCTGTTGGGCTATTTGTTGGTTTAGGTATTTCCTTTAAAGAAGAAACAATTTTAAATGCCGACTTATTAAACGTAATCACTCTCTATTGCCTATCTATTATTCTCACGATATACGTTACCCGTTATGAGCTTAAGAGTATCTTATACGAAAAGAGATTGGCTTATTCTTCAGATATGGATATCTTAACCGGTTTGAAGAACAGAAACTGTTACGAAAGAGACATTCAAGTGTTTGGTCAAAAGAGGCACGAAAATTGTCAGATTCTCTTTTTTGATGTCAATGGTCTTCATGAGATGAATAATACCCATGGCCATGATAAGGGCGACAGCATGCTTAAATATGTAGCTTTGACGATAAAAGAAATCTTTCCTGGCGAGATATACCGCATAGGCGGCGATGAGTTTGTTGTTATCAATCTTGATAATTTCGATATTAACATCAATCAAAAGATGCAAAAATTCAAAGATAGGCTCTTAGAAAAAGGATATTACGTATCTGTTGGATACGAATACGCATCAACATCTGAATTCGATATTCCTCTTCTCCGCAAGAAAGCCGAAACTCTTATGTACGAAGATAAGAAAGAATTCTATAAAGAGAGCAGAAATGTTAGATAAGCCCAGAAACGGGCTTTTTCTTTTAAATGTCCAGAGTCCCCAACTTAGTGAATAACCGTTCACGAACAATCTAAAAATAGGAGGTTTAAACAACCATGAAACATTTCTTTGAATCTCATTGAATTAATTTGAAGTGCGATGTATTCTTTACTCGTCAAGGTGAATAAAATGATTCAATGGTTCTCAAAAAACGAAAAGAAAGCCACCGCGACAATCTACCCAACAAACATCACCATCAACAAGACTGGCGCTGAGATGATTGGGAATGCGTATGCGGCAATGTTTGGCTTAGATCCGGATGATTCAAAGATTGCAATTCAACCAATCAGCAAAGATCAATACGATTCTAAGGCTTTTCCTGAAGATAATATGTTTATTCTTTCGGGGGGAAAGACATATACAAGGATATCCTCGACTGAATTCGTGAATAGAATTAGCGATTTCCTTAGCTATGATTTTAAAACGAAGCCGAAGAAATATTCATGCTACTACGATCAACATGAATCCTTATTAATAATAGATTTAAAGAAGGAGGTGCTCTAGATGGATGAAAATCTAATAATGATAATTGTTTGGGCCTCTATCTTCTTAATTGCTTTGATTGTAGAGATATCAACTGAAGCATTGGTATCTATTTGGTTTTGCATCGGTGCCATCATTGCGGCTGCGATCACCTACATCCCGGGCATGCCATGGTGGGGAGAATTAATCGTCTTTATCGGAACGTCTCTTCTTTCATTCCTTATAATAAGACCACTAGTAAATAAGAAACTCCAAAGGATTCAATCAAAAACAAATGTTGATTCGATTCTTGGAAAGAAGGGATTGGTCGTAAAGAAGATAACAACCCTTGAAAAAGGAGAGGTCAAAATCAATGATGTCATCTGGAACGCTATAAAAAGAGAAAACGATGATGATATACTTGAAGGAGAAATAATTGAAGTTATTTCAATAAATGGAAATAAATTATTAGTCGAAAAGGCTAAGAAGGAGGAAAAATAAAATGAGCACAGGAGGAATTGTTGGGATTGTTTTTGCCTGCATAATTGTCTTCATTGCCTTCATCATTCTTGTCACAAGGGTGAAGATCGTTAAGCAAACAGACAAATATGTCGTTGAACGTTTAGGCAAATATCTCACAACATGGGATACAGGCATTCATTTCTTGGTGCCTTTTGTTGACAGGATTGGAAAGAAAGTCTCCATGAAAGAGCAAATCTATGATTTCCCACCCCAACCAGTTATCACAAAAGATAACGTCACGATGCAAATAGACACAGTCGTTTTCTTCAATGTTACTGATCCAAAGCTCTATACATATGGCGTAGAAAACCCAATCGCTGGTATTGAAGCGTTAACCGCCACAACTTTAAGAAACATCATTGGTGATCTCGATCTTGATGAAACGTTAACAAGTCGTGACATTATCAACTCACGTATGCGTCAAATTCTTGATGAAGCAACCGATCCTTGGGGAATCAAGGTGACACGTGTTGAAGTTAAAAACATCCTCCCCCCAAGAGACATCCAAGCAGCCATGGAAAAACAAATGAGGGCTGAAAGAGAAAAGAGAGAAAAGATTCTTATCGCTGAAGGTGAAAAGACATCCGCAATCACAATCGCGGAAGGCAATAAAGAAGCGGCAATCTTAAATGCCGAAGCAGAAAAACAAGCAGCTATCAAGAAAGCCGAAGCCCAAGCTGAAGCGATTCTTAAGGTAAAGAAAGCCGAAGCGGATGGCGAACTTCTCGTTAGAAAAGCCGAAGCGGAATCCATCAGGATGATCAATGAAGCAAATCCATCTCAAGCAGTTCTAACAATTCGTTCCTATGAGACTTTAGCAAAAGTCGCAAATGGTAAAGCAACCAAACTCATCATTCCATCTGATATCTCTAAACTTACAAGTGTTGCTTCGGTTCTAACTGAAACTGTTGAAGAAATGAAAAAACCAGCAGATGATAAAGATGAAGTGGTTCAAATTAAAAAAGTTGAACCTGCCATTTCGAAGGAAAAAATCTTCTCCTCTGAAAACAAACTTCATCAAGAAATAAAAGACGACCATAAAAACAACAAACACTAAAATGAATTAGCCATATGCGAAAACATATGGCTTTTCATTAATAAATCGACAAATGAAGAATTAACGAAAACATTGTAAAGATCGAATATTTCCTTTTTTAGAAAACTAAGAAAACAATCATTGAAAAATACTTACTTAATGTTACAATGGCAAAAAGGAAAGATGCCATGCTATTTGTTTCGTTAATGATAACTGCTGCTACATCTATAAGTGGACTTTCTAGCATATCTAACGCCAAAAATAGCGAGCGTCTTCAAGAACTTTCTTCATCGATTGTTACGATTGCACCAAACGTTTTTGACTATAGCGATTACAGTCTTACAAGCGATGAGTCATCCTCCTTTTGCAAACAAAAACTATATTCTTATGCGAAAGACAACGCTTTGATTTCAAATGAGCAATCACAATATTTGGTGAACCAGATTGAGAACTCATCCGATTATACGGCTTTTCAATCCCTTGATGATGCGTATTTGAAAGGTTCAAGCATATCGCAGTTTAAATTCTATCTAACTTCTTTAAACGAAACGTTGATCTTTTCTGATGTTTCGTCTCTGTCGCTTTCAATAAAAAACACCGATATTAAACCGACGTTTGATCAGAAAAATTCTGATACGGTAAAAACCGCATCTTTGAGCGGCGATGATTTTTTGACGTATGATGGTGGCGGTGGCGGAACCGCCAAAACGCAGCTGGATACTAATTTACCATATACCGAATCCAATGTTGCTTATGCCACAAGCGGAAAGCTTGATAATGTGAATTTCTTCGGAATAATTTGCACCCCTGACATGTGCATTTCAATGTATAACAAATTCGCTGAATGGATTAATAATAGATGTACTTATGCTGCTTCTGGTTCCAAAACACCTTTCGAAGCAATACGGAATGTAATTATTTCATTTGCTTCTGGCGGAGTTTTCACGGCTATTGTAATCGAAAAAGTTGTTAAACAAATTGTTACGTATTTAACTGGACTTTTGGAAGGATTTTTGGGGTTGTTTGATTTGACAAGCCCCATTGGAGTTGCTTTAGGGGTAATTATTGGCATAATTGTTATTGGCTGCGCTTATATATTTGCTAAAATGCTCATTTACGGCTATATGAGAAAAGGCTTTGCAATTGGTTGGAAAGTATATTCGTTATTCAAATGGTCTTGGTACAATGGCGAGGTTGTTTGATATGTGCAAAAGAAAACGTTTATATGAATATTTTGTTGATGATAGAAACGTTGATAAAATAGAAGACCATAATGATAGCGCAAAATTATCAATTCAGTTAACTGCAATGGTGATTGATTCAGTTGTAACTACTGGTTTTCCAACCATTACTGGCTATAATTTTTTACATATATTTCCTCGTGTAATTTTTCTCTTTCAAATCTTTTTTGGCTTCCTTCTTATTAGGCGTTTTGTGATATTTATCAATTTTGATCGCAAATACCATATATTCAAGAAACGCTACATGCCATATCTTTTCACTTCTCTCTTACTTTTGCTCGTGATTGCTTTTTGGCTTCTTCCAATTTGGACGACTCATTTCATCATTTTAGAAGATGGTGCTTTCATAGTTAATTTCAACCCTACCTTTTATTTTTTCATTTTTATTCCTTCTCTTTTTCTATATGGCACATTTTGCGTTTACGCTTTTAATGCTTTTTTCGTTAAGTACGGAACTTTTGGAACAAGGAAAGGTATCTCCACTAACTTTAGAAGATAATTATACTGATAATTATCGTAACTATTTGTTACCTAATATTTAAATAACAATATAGTTGAAAACAAGAAAATATAAATGGATACAACCTCGTATATTTTGTTAGTACAAAGTCTAAGAAAAGGCTAAGCAAACTCAACTAGAAAATGAAAAATATGAGTATAATATTTATAGCAGAAAAACGCATAAAAGACACATGCGATTTTCCTAACTATATAGAAGAAAGGAAGAATAAATATGAAAGAAATCAAATGCCCACATTGTAATACGGTCTTCTCAGTTGATGATGGAGACTATGCCGCCATACTTAACCAAGTAAAAAACGATGAATATCATAAAGAATTAGAAGAAGCTGAGAAACGCGCTTTAAATCAATATAACGATAGAATAAAACTTGCTGAAAACGAGTCTAAGAACAAATACGAGAATAAGATAAAAGAACTCCAAAGCAAACTCGATCAAGCCGAAGCAAATAAAAACCTCGAATTAAAGAACGTTGAATCTTCAAAAGATACAAGAATCGCTCAGCTTGAGGAACAAATCAAATCATTAAAAGTCGAAAATCAAGCGAATCTTAAAAACAAAGAACTTGAAACTAAGGCAACCTATGAGCAACAAATAAGCCAATTGAAGGGCCAAATATCGAACTTTGACACGGAAAAAGCTTTAGCGATTGCCAAGGTTGAATCTTCTAAAAACGAAGAGCTCAATAAGAAAGAAACCCAAATCCTTTCTCTTCAAAATACGATTCACGTAAAAGAAACTGAAGCATCCCTAAAAGAAGATTCAATCAAGAATGAGTATGAGACGAAACTCAAACTCAAAGAAGACGAAGTCGCCTATTACAAGGATCTAAAATCCAAGATGTCCACGAAGATGATTGGAGAAACCCTTGAGCAACATT
The DNA here is from genome assembly GCA_963638555.1 of bacterium. Lineage (GTDB taxonomy): Bacteria > Bacillota_I > Bacilli_A > RFN20 > CAG-826 > UBA4951. Next base: position 29,551 of record CAVHQU010000012.1, read on the forward strand.
GCTACAACTCTTTCGAACAAATAAGAGCAGCCGCTTTCCCTCATGCTTATTTTGATAAAGACAATGAAGTCTCGACCGAGTCTGGTTCTAAAGGAGACTTTATCTTCAGAGACTTCACAGAAGATAACATGGAATTCATTTCCATCATGTTTGAAATGAAAAATGAAGCGGATTTCACCAAAGTCAAACATAAAAATGAAGATTTCTTCAAAGAACTCAACAAAGATAGAAACGAAAAGAAATGCGAATATGCCGTTCTTGTTTCCCTACTTGAACCTGATTCAGAACTATACAATAACGGAATAGTCGATGTTTCCCACAAATATCCAAAGATGTATGTCATCCGTCCTCAAATGTTCATTCCGATCATCACGATTTTGAGGAATGCCGCATTAAAAACAGTTGAAGATCGCCGTCAACTTCTAATGTATCAGCAACAAAACATTGATATCACTCATTTTGAAGAAAATATGGAGGACTTCAAAGAAAAGTTTGGCAACAATTACCGCATTGCATCGGAGAAATTTAGCAAAACAATCGATGATATCGATAAAGCAATAAGCAACCTCAACAAAATGAAAGAAGATCTTCTTGGCGTCGAAAGAAACCTCCGCCTTGCCAATGATAAAGCTCAGGGGCTTAGCATTAAGAAACTCACCAAAGGAAATCCGACCATGAAAGCCAAATTTGATGAACTTCATAACGAAAACATTATCGACCATAAAGAAGACGAAGATTAAGAAACTAGCCTAGATAAAACTAGGCTTTTTCTTTATGCATTGAATAAAAGTCAAGTTTTATGAGGACTTTGAAATAACCTTGAAGTAACCATACTAAAAATCTTACATTTAATCTTTTTAATGTCCATTATAGTAGACAAAAACATAGAAAAATGATTACAATAATAGAAGTTAAGGAGAAAGAGACTATGGAAAGAAGAACAGCTAACGTCCTCCCTCAAACAAAGAAAATACTTAAGCAAATGGGTGAACAAATAAAATTAGCGAGACTTAGAAGAGATATCTCTATGGACCTTGTATGTGCTAGAGCAAATATTTCTCGAGCGACTCTTTCTAAAATAGAAAAAGGTGATCCATCTGTTGCGATAGGCTTTTATGCGGTGGCCTTACATGCAATAGGCGGTATGGACAAAGATTTATTGTTAGTCGCTAAAGATGATATATATGGTAGAACTTTGCAAGATTTGCAGATTCTCCCAAGAAAGAGAGCGTCAAAGGAGTAAAAATATGGAAGAGAAAATATATGTTTACTTCGATAACGACAAAGATCGGAAGACTTTGATTGGCTATTTGTTTTTTGAATATATTAACGGAACGGAAAGGTATTCTTTTCAATATTCTCCCGAATTTCTTGAATGCAAATGCAATGAACTGTTTCTAGACTCGAATTTGTATTTATATCCTTTCAGACAATTCTTGCAAGAAGGAAATAAAATGTTTGGCTTTCTATCTGATTTAGCACCGGATAGATGGGGAAGAACTTTGATAAAAAGACGCGAAATAATAAACGCTAATAAAGAGAAAAGACCTGTTAGAAGCTTAAATGAGATAGATTACCTTCTTGAGGTTTCCGATGAATCAAGAATGGGCGCGATAAGATTATCGAAAGATGGCAAAACATATCTTTCTTCATCTAAAGAAATGGAAGTGCCACCGTTTGAATACATAAGAAAATTGGAAGACGCCTCAAGAGAATACGAAAAAGATAAAAACCTAAATGACGATAAATGGCTTAAACAACTTATCGGTCCAGGCTCATCCTTAGGCGGAGCAAGACCAAAAGCGACAATAAAAGATACCAATAATGACCTTTGGATCGCTAAATTCCCATCAAAACACGATGAATTTGATGCAGGCGCTTGGGAGAAAACGTCCCATGATTTAGCAAAGTTATGCGGATTAAAAACGGTTGAAACTCGTTTGGACAAATATTCCAAAAATGGTTCTACATTCTTAATAAAAAGATTTGATAGAGAAAACGGGGAAAGGCTTCATTTTATCTCGGCTATGACTGCCTTAGGGTTAAAAGACGGTGATGGCTCCTCCTCGGATATGGGCTATCTAGACATTCTTTCTTTCATCAAAACAAATTGCAAGAATCCCTTAGAAAACGCAAAAGAACTTTTTAAAAGAGTAGTTTTTAGCATGTGTATTGGGAACACAGACGATCATTTTAGAAATCATGGTTTCATCTTAAAAGCTTGCCAACTTGAATTGTCGCCAATATATGATATTAATCCTAATGTAGAATCGGATTTCCTCTCGTTAAATATTGATGAAACATCTTCAAGAATTTGCGACGAAACCATTCTTAATTCAGCTAAATATTATGATCTTTCTTTGCCAGAAGCTAAAGAAATAGTGAGTGGTATAAAAAAGATAATAAGAGACAACTATAAGGAAATCGCTACAAAAAACGGAATAACGCAAAGCAATATCGAATATATGAAAGACGCTTTCAAATATTCTTTTAAAGATAATTAGTGACATTTTCTTATTTTCTTGCATTAATAAGGCATGGTATCCGATTCTAAACCTGCTTCAAACAATAAAAATATCGATATGACTAAGGGAAATCCCCTTAAAGTCATCATTTTGTTTACGTTGCCATTGTTATTAGGAAACCTTTTTCAACAACTCTACAACATTTGTGATTCTGCAATAGTTGGTCAATTCGTTGGAGATGATGCCATGGCATCCGTATCTTCATCGGGTTCCTTGATAAACCTTCTTATAGGATTGGTCCAAGGGATATCTGTAGGAGCAGGCATCGTCATTGCCCAGCATTTTGGGGCGAAAGATAAACGAAAGATGAGCGATTGCATCCACACGACCGTTCTTTTCTCTTTCATTTTAGGCTTGATTTTATCTTTTGCCGGGTATTTCCTAGCGCCTATCCTCTTAAGTTGGATGGGAACCGATGAAGAAATTCTCCCTAATTCAGTCTCGTATTTCCATACATATTTCATAGGCGTCATCTTTACTGTCCTCTATAATGCTGGATCTTCAATCCTTAGGGCTGTGGGGGATTCGAAAAGGCCTCTATATTATTTGATTGTTGCCACATTCGTGAACATAGGATTGGATTTCCTCTTTGTTGGGGCATTTTCCTGGGGAATAATAGGAGCGGGAGTTGCCACGATAGTTTCACAAGCCGTATCCTCTATGCTGACTTTCGCTCAGCTTTTCCTAACGAAAGAAGACTATAAAGTTGAATTCAAAAAACTGAGATTTCATCAAGAAGAACTAGTTAAAATCATTCGTTATGGCATCCCTACGGGACTACAAAATTCCATCATCTCTCTTTCGAATGTTTTTATTCTTTCTAATATCAATTCCTTTGGAAAGTTAGCCACAACATCATATGGCGCCTATAGCAAGATTGAAGGCTTTGCCACTCTCCCATCAGGTTCTTTCTCAATGGCTTTAGCAACCTATACAGGTCAAAATGTCGGGGCTAAAGACTACTCACGTGTCAAAAAAGGGGGATATCTTGGCGTTCTAGCGTCAGTTCTATTCACGGAATTCCTAGGCTTGCTCATCATTATATTCGGCAGATACGTCGCAATGTTATTCACTCAAACGGAGAATGTCATTGAAAATACTCTCCTAGAAATAAGAATAACTGCCCCATTTTATTTCTTATTGGCTTATTCTCATGCCATGAGTGGGGTCCTTAGAGGTGCAGGTTATTCCAAAACCCCAATGATCATCATGATATTATGCTGGGTTGTAATAAGAATTGCTGGCATACCTATTGCCTTGAAATATATCTATAACGATGTAACGATGATATTCTGGTTCTACCCAATAACGTGGACATTATCAACTATTGTTTTAACTATTGTCTCGTTTATTACCAAATGGTACAAGCCTAAAAAAGAAAGGATAAAATAATTATCTAAAACATCCAATTTGTTGCAAAAAAAGATAAAGTGAATATCCAAAATGATGCATTTTTTGAATTTGGCAATATCCAATTTGTTGCATTTTTTTGTTTTGCTAATACCTTCCTACCGTTTTTTGCTACAAGAAAATTAAGAGTTAACGATATTTTAATGTTAAAAAATGGACAAAGTGAAAAATATTTAATAAATATGTTGTTTTTCTCTCTTATGAAAGGTATATTTTATTTGAGCTAAATAAAGCTTGTCGGTCATCACGGCGAGAATATGATGAACATGTATGTTTAACTTCCGGAAGTGACGGGGTGCTTAATGCGTAGAATATCACTTACCTGTAAAGAGCTTGCCTTGTTGACAAGCTCTTTTTCGGAAGAGGGCCCACATGAAATTTGTAACTATAAAAAATGAGCTATTGCAAAAATATTATTCTGACAAAGAGGTCTTGCTGAAAGCAAAAAGACCTTATGTTGTCATAATACAATTGAGGTACAAAAATAATAGATACGACTTTGCCATACCGCTGAGATCAAATATACCTTCAACATCCCCTAAAAATGAATATTTTCCGTTGCCTCCAAGATCATCCACAAAGCCTAAAAATCATCATGGCCTGCATTATATAAAAATGTTTCCGGTTGCTAAACGCTATTATGTCAAATACAGATGCGATGACGATTTTAGTATTTTGATTCAAAATATAATCAACAAAAACATAAAGCGAATTGTAAATGATTGCCAAGAATATCTCAATCGATATTCATTAGGCGAAAAACCTGTTTTTTCCACTGATTTAGATAGTCTTTTGACCAAACTAAATGATTTGGAAAATGATTAATTTGTTCTTGTTGTTTTTATCGAGTTTGTGACTATCATTAAAAACATCGATAAAATCGATATTTAATCATTATTTAATTTCAATATCGATATTTCCTGAACAAAACTGCAATTGTAAAAATATTACAAAATTTCAATTGACTACGTTGCATATGTACATGTCATATGTTACACTCTTTAAGTATTTTTAAGGTTCGATATTATTCTTATGAAAAAATAGGCCTTAAAACACTAATTAGAAATAATTAGCAAAGAAAGAGGAAACATATACAAATGAAAAAACTATTAATTCTTAGTTCTCTTGCATTATTAGTAGCCCCATCTTTCTCTAGCAATTTAGTTTCAAATATTGCTAAAGAAGGAGGAGCTTTTTTTGATGCAGTTGAGGGGGGGGCTCATCTTCTGAAGTAAGCGAAGAAACGAATACTAAGACGGCGACGATTACGTTTGGAAACGATAAGACTACATCTAGTTATAGCAATACGGCACTTACGACAAAAACTGCAACGGTTGATAAATGGTGCTCAAATGATGTGATCACCTTCGAATCATCGAAATGGAGTTATAAATGTTGCTATGCGAAAGCCTCTACGGCCTCAAGCGATAATACCTATGCTTTGAAAATGGGTTCAAGTAAGAGTGATGGCGTTCTGACTGTTGCGTTTGAAAGCGCAGATATTAAAAAGGTCAATGTTTACGCTGCAATTTGGTCCTCTGATAAATCAACAGCTAAAATTTCTACATCGAGCAATTATGAAGGGTCGGTCATTTCTTTAGATTCTAGCAAATACAATAGCGACGGATTCCAACAACTTACATGGACCGATATTGGCACGACTACCGATTTGATTATTACCTGCACAAAAAGAATTTTAGTTCAAAAGATTGAAATTGTTGTAGCATCGGAGGAAAGTCCAATCGATACGAATGATATAACAAACATCAAAAATTCACTTACAAAAGCTCAATTGAATTATAAATATGAATTTGATGAATCCGATTCTACATACAATATTTCCGATATTGGTATGAGATTTGGCGGAACGATCAAGGAATCCTATTATGATGCAATTAAATCTCATATTAAAAGCTTTGGCATGGTATATACAACAAAGGATAAACTTGGCGACCATGAAACATTAACTGACGCCCTTAATACAGGAGTTCCCGAAGATACATTTACGGTTAAAGAAGAAACGTTAACTGAATCTGCCGCACCGGTTGCTCAAACAATCGATGATGAAACATACTACGTTTGGAATGTATATCTCAATGTTGGTTCATCAAGTTTAGATAAAACTGTATACGCTGTTGGAAAACTTACTTTAGACAATAGCGAAACATATTATTTGACGGAAAAGAGCGGATCTGTTGAGTCGCTTGCTAATTATTATTTTGATAATGAGTTATATGCTGATGAAATACAGATGCATACACTTTATGCCCTTGCCACAGGCGACACAAAAACCGAGAGCATAAAATCGTCATCATCAACTGACGCATCATCTAGCTCACAAGAATAAGGAGAAAACTAATCATGAATAAATACGAAACACCTATCTTAAATATCATCTCATTTGAAAATGAAGATATAATCCGCACATCAGGCGAAGCAACTGCCAATGTCTTCGGAAATCCATATAACTCCGATAATGGAGACTTTTGGAAAGATAATATCTAGCATTCAAGCCAATCATCAGGCATCCAATTGGATGCCTTTTTCTTTGAAAAAGAATGTTTCTTAAATGACAAAAGAAATATTGAAATGACAAACAATGACAAAGAATAACAAACAATGACAAAAATAATATTGAATGAAAAAGAAAACCAACTATACTATATTCGAGGTTAGAGATTTTATGACTAGTAACAAGAATCCATTCAACATTAGTTTTGGCGAAGAACCGAAAGAACTCATTCAAAGGAATGATGAATATAATGAAATAATTGATACTTTCACATCAGAGAATCCTTCAAGCAAAGCTTTGATTATTTCTGGCCCTAGAGGAACTGGTAAAACTGTTTTGATGGCTCAAATAAAGAAAACGTTCGATACATATGAGAATTGGATATGCGTTGATTTGAATCCCTTTACTAATATGTTAGAAGATTTAGCAAGCAAACTATACGACAAAGGAAAACTCAAGAAGTTGTTCTTAAGCCGTGAATTTAGTTTCTCCTTTCATGGGCTTAGTTTTTCAATCTCCGGAAAAAATCCAATAACGAATGTGAATGCTCTTTTGGAAGTAATGTTGAAATATCTAAAGGAAAAGAACATAAAAGTATTAGTCTTAATCGATGATGTCGCAGGAAATGATAACGTTAAAGCTTTCATCTACTCATATCAGAGTTTTTTAAGAGATTCATATAACATTTTCTTGCTGATGACGGGTTTGTTTGAAAACATAAGCGAATTAGAAAATTCAAACAATCTCACTTTCTTGCTAAGAACTCCAAAAATATTCTTAAAGAATTTAAACCCTAGAGCAATTACTCTCTCTTATGAAAACATCTTTTCTTTAGACACTGAAGACGCCTTAAAGTTAGCGAAATTGACCAACGGCTATGCCTATGGATATCAGCTTTTAGGAAACCTGCTATATAAGAACAGCACTAACAAGATATCCAAGAAGATACTCTCTGACTACGATCTTTCCCTTGAAGACAATGTCTATGGAAAAATATGGTCTCAATTATCCGACAAAGATAAAACGATATGTTTCTCAATATGCGAGTCAAATAAAGTCTCGGATATTGTAAATAAAGCAAATCTAAATAATTCTACGCTACAAGTCTATAAGAAAAGATTGGAAAAGCAAGGGATCATCGATACAAGTAATAGGGGCAAAATAGTCTTCACTCTCCCTAGATTCAAAGAGTTTGTCGAATTTCAAAAGAAACTTCTTGAGAATGATTAAACCATCTTAAAAATGTTTATTTGCCGCAGATCACATATAATATTAATAAATAAGATTATCGATGGAGAATCGACAATAAATCCGATGAAAATCTAGATATTTGTATGGAAGAAAAAAGAATAGAGATAGAAATGAAGGAACTTGAATCCAAGATTTGCTATAAGTTTCAAGATATTTCTTGGCTCAAGAAAGCCATGTGTTCGATTAAGTCGGAAGGAAACTATTCAAACGATGCTTTAGCAACCATTGGAGATGCCGTTTTGAAACTGGCTCTTGCGGACTTGATTTTCGCTGATGGAGCAAAAACTAAAGGTAAGATAACTCAAAGAAAAATTAGAAAGCAACGGAACTTTGTATTGCACAATCATGTTTGAAGGAATCATAGATTATGCGTACAATGATAAACACTTTTATAAGGACAAACATGTTTCAGAGAACGAAAAGGTTAGATCTAGTAAGCATGATTCATATTTGGAGGCAATCGTCGGTGCGGTATTTTATGATTCCAACTACGAAATAGTAAAGAAGTGGATCAAAGAATGGCTATTGCCTTTACTAGAGAAATACAAATAACCTCTATATATTGAATGTCATTACTAATAACATTAAATAGAAAGGGTTGTTAATACTATTTAAATATATTGCAAATACAATACTATTTCATTCATATATGAATTGACACTATTGAAAATAGTTTTCTCAACTATTACAATCTTACCCGTTGTAGATTTTTCGTATAGAAAATCCCCAACAAAACAAATACTAAGAAAGGTAAAGAAAAACAATAATGAAAAAACTATTAATATTAAGTAGCTTAGCATTACTCGTAGCACCATCTTTCTCATCCAATATCTCTAGCGATATTACAGGGGGGGCAATTAAATATTTTGCAGATGATACGACAAGTTCTAGCGAAGAAACTACTGCATATACGATTACGTATCACTACAATTTGACTGATTTAAAAAGCGCGGATGGAAACACCGTGCTTGATACCACAACGGAAACAGTTGTTGCTGGTGGTTATTGTTCAGAACAATACAAGTATTACTCCGTAGACGATACTGCAACTGTCTGGTATGGTACATATACTTTTTTGGGCTGGTATGTAAGTACTGCGGAAAAAGCTGAAAAATTTACGTTCAACTCTTCGAAGATTGATGCAAATCACGATGTTTATGGCAAATGGAGCAAAACAAAAGATGCCGATTGCATCAGCACCTTAAAACAATCAAAAACAAAGGCTCAACTTTATTACGAATATACAGCAAGCGAAGGATCTGACGCGACTAACTACAATATTTCTAAAATAGGTTTAAGATTTGGTGGCTTTGCTGATGATGTAAGTTTAACTGAACTTTTATGGGGAGACTCAAAAACGAAATCTTATTTGTCATCCTTTGGCATCGCTTACACGACCGTGGCACCAAAAAACGGTTCATTTGTTACAGCTTTAAAAAATGATGAATATAAACAAGGCGAAGTTAAGGAAAAAAGTGAGGATAGAGGAGATAATGCTTTCTTCGCTTATACCAAATTTCCAACATATTACAAAGAAGGCTCTTCTGAATATTTGATGTTCAATCTCTATTTTGACGTAAGCGTTGAAAGCTTAGACAAAACAATATATGCCGCTGCGTATTTAAAACTTTCCAATGGAGATATGTTCTATTTCAGTGAAACATCGTATTCCGTTAAGTCACTCGCTACCGAATATCTCAACAAGAAAACCGAACTTGGAATCACTGATACAGATCAACTTGCCACCCTTGCATTATTAAAGGACGGCAAGACTTCATCAACTGATACAAGCGCATCTGATAGCCAAGGAGAATAAAAAACCATGAACAATGAAAACAAATACATCACACCAGCATTAACAGTCATCTCTTTAGATAGTGAGGATATCATCCGCACATCAGGAGAAACAAAAACATTCGGAAATGCCTATAACTCTGACAATGGCGACTTCTGGACTGATAATATCTAATAATGAAAAAATCAAGACTAGCCCTTGCTACAATTTTGTTCTCTCTATTCCTTACTAGCTGTGGAAATGATGTCGTATATGGCTCAACTAACAATAGTTCAAGCAATAACACCTCATCATCAAGTTCATCTAGCATGAATTCATCCTCATCGGAATCATCTAGCAATTCCACAACACAAGGAACAGTAGAACTACCTTGGATTTGAGCAATTAAGCATCCATCATTGATGGGTGCTTTTTCATATTGTCATTAAACAAACAATCAAGTTGATATTGTTAAATAAATAAAGAAAATAACAGCATTTCAAAAATAAGTAAATAATGTTGTTGAATTCCAAAAAAAACAACACTATACTTTCTCTCGCGATTATTTGACTACATTGTAATTATTAGTCAATAATCAGTTAGAATTAGAAAGGATATAGCATATGAAAAAATTAATGATATTAGCCGCATTAGCCTTACTTGCCGCTCCTGTTATTAACACTTCTGGAACAATGGTTTTTGCTGAAGATAACGCTGATACTACTACAAGTTCATCTTCATCTGAATCGACTGGCAGCGGTATCGAAAGATTGAAAAAATGTGAGACAAAAGCCCAACTTTTTTATAAATACACAGTTGATACAGTTAATGGAATAACTAATTACAATATTTCTGATATTGGATTGAGATTCGGCGGGGTGCTTGATCAAGAAACCATCTACGCAATTTATGAAAATATGACATATTATGGCGTCACTTATTCAACTATTTCGCCAGAAAGCAAAAAATGTGAAAGTTTTGTTGATGGACTCAATGATGGACATTATAAAATCCAAGAGAAAGACAGCGATAAAAAAATAAGCGATTACGAAGCACTCTATGGAAAACAAAGCGGTAAAACTTCTAGCGGATTTCCAAGTCTTCCACCATATTATCAAGATGCTGATGGAAATTACTTTAATGTTTTCAGTGTTTTTATAAATGTTGACAATAACAGTTTAGACAAAACCATTTATGCTGTTGCAAGTGTTACATTTAAGGATGAAGGACAAGTTTATTTGAAGGAAACGGCTTATTCCGTCGAATCAATTGCTAAAGCATATATAGCTGACACTGAAACCTTTGCAAAATATTCCAGTGATGTCCAAAACACCTTAACCATGCTTAGCCAAGGCTTTACAAGTGGAAAATCTACAGATTCTACAAAATAAAAGAAGGAGTTAAACCATGAACAACGAAAATAAATACATCACACCAGCATTAACAGTCATCTCTTTAGATAGTGAGGATATCATCC
>CAVHQU010000013.1:0-39810 GCA_963638555.1 bacterium
AAAAAAAGGTGAGCTCTTTCGAATTCACCTTATATATGGTTATCGCTTGAGAATGCCTCTTGCATCTAACCTTAAGCCGAACGTTCCGTTATAAAGATATATCTCTAATAACCCCGTTCGACTATTATCCAAAATGGTGGATCATGTCGGGCTCGAACCGATGACCTCCTCCATGCCATGGAGGCGCTCTCCCAACTGAGCTAATGACCCATTTGCACATTAAGTGCGTTAATAAGGATAATGATTTATTTCTTCTATGTCAACATAAAAATTAAAAAGGGCTCTTAACGAGCCCTTGTTTCCATCAAGAATTATTTTTCTTCAGGATTTTGTGTGTTCTTGATTGGCTTATCTTCTCTTGTGAAGCCTTCTTTAGTTAACATATCATCAACTAGCTTAAGGGCACGACGGAAGGAAAGGTCAGAACGGATGTTGAATAAGAGTGGTAAGTCTTCGTATTTCTTTGTTGTGTGATGTTCTACTGGGATTGGTGTATCTTTGTAATCATCTGGGTTGGCAGCAAAGTAAACTTTGATGTGTTTGCCACTGATTGTAATGAAGACATATCTCTTACGGTGAGCAGAGAAGGTATCACCTGGGATGGAGATACGGTTGCTAAGACCGTAATCTTTGATGTAATCACGTAAGTCATAATATTTGTGGCGGATATCATATTCGGAGTTCTTAACACGTGTTTCAAAACTTGCACGGCGTTTGTTTCTAAGAGCTGCGAATGGATCATTTGCACCGCCTTCTTCAATGACATTTTCTTCGGTTTCGTCAGTTTCAGAAACTTCTTCTTCAGGCTCAGTTTCTTCTGCTGGGGCTGGTTCTTCTTTGACTTCTTCAACTGGCTCTTCTTTCTTTTCTTCAGCTTGAGCAGCGACAACTACAGGTTCAGCATGTTTTTCATCAACATGTTCTTCAAGAGCTTTTGCGATTGCTTCATCGACAATCTTTTGAACATCTTCTTTTGTTAATGTTTCAACAGGTTCAGCAACGGTTGCTGGTGTTTCTTTTTCTGCTTCGTATTTTTCAATTTCGTCACGAACGATAACGCGAATTTGATCTTCGCTTAAGCTTTCTTCATGAGCTGGGGCGAGGGTTGGTTTAACATCAGTAGCAACTTTGGAGAAGAATACTCTGAGCATCAAGAAGATGCCAACGATGTCTAAGACAAAGCAAAGGACAATAACGATGATCCCAACGGATGTCCATGCGTTGTGAGACATAATGCCATAGCCTAAGATAACTAAGTATGGTAAGAAGGCTAAGCCAACAGCTTCAGGGGCTGTGAATAAGATGTACTTGGCTTTATGCTTACGAAGAAGATCGATAAGCGTTGCAATTGAGGCTAAAAGAATGACAGCATCAATAACAAGGACAACGAAGGACCACTTAGAAGAAAAGTTTCCTGCGAATCCGGCTAAATAATAATTGATGCTAACTCTGACGCCATAGCCACTGCCGCCAGGGATGAAATTTGCTAATCCACCGATTCCCGCTAATAAGACGGAAGCAACGATGAGAACAGCTGCTACAATGGCCATCACCATTGAGCTCTTTTTGTTTTCTTTCATGTTTTTTCTCCTACATGTATCCCCTATTTTTATTTTTTACCCTCAAAAGAGGAGGGACATGTATGCTTTAAGAGGATTTTAAGGCACCCATGATATGATAATTGGTTATCAACTAAACAATTTTCATACATAAAAAGAATAGAACCGTGCTTGCGTTTTGTCAAATAAATACTATATGTATTGACCGTTTTTTTAAAAATCCATATATGTACGGGCTATTTTTTACATTAATTACTATGTGTCTCGCTTGTTTTTTGATAAGGGATTCAGTAAAGAAAAAACGTCTCAAAGACGTTAATGGCGCGCTCGAGGGGATTCGAACTCCTGACCTTCCCCTTAGGAGGGGGACGCTCTATCCAGCTGAGCTACGAGCGCATCTTTAGTATGTTACCACCAAAGACTTGTTTTCGCTATTCATTAACGAAAACCTTTTCTATTTTAGCGATATACATATCATGAAAATCTTTCTTTGGATAGCAATCCTCGATTACGCTCTTGTCGATAAAACACTCTTCTTTCATGGTCTGTCTATACAGCTTTCTACAAACAAAAACCATACTTGATTCATTGATATAGGAATAGTTTTTTTCACTGGTTGATGTGAAACCGACTTTCTTTATTTTGTCTTCGTCTCTTCCTGAATGTGATCCAAGATAGGCGAGTTCTTTTTTGTGTTCTCCATTAAAAAAGCACAAGGTGAAATAGTCTTCTTTGTCTAAAAGAATTTTGCTAAAACGTTGCGGGCGTACGTAGATTGTAACGACTGGCATGCCCGTTCCGTGTCCCCACAATGAACCAATTTCACCCCATGAAAGAGTCATAGCGTTAACCTTATCCCCTTCTTTTCCTGTAACAAGTTCAACCCATTCATCAGCAATCATTGTGACAGGGTTTAGTTTTAATTCTTTATATGATATTTCTTTCATCTTTGCTCTCCTTTATGCAAAAAGCAATCATCTTCATGCGAATTTATTATACCAATGGCTTGCAAATATGAATAAATGATTGTAGATCCGACAAACTTCATTCCCTTTCTACTTAAATCTTTTGATATTTCATCTGATGAACTATTCGTAGTTTTGCCATTTTCATATAAGGTGCGGTCCTTTGTGAAGGATAGAAGGTAATTTTTGAAACTACCATATTCTTCTTCTATCTCTATAAAAATTTTGGAATTATTTATAGCCGCTTGTATTTTTAATCGATTTCTTATTATTCCTTTATTTTGAATTAGATTATTAACGTCTATTTCTTTGTATCCGGCAACTTTCTCGACATCAAAATTTGAAAAAGCGTTACGGAACGCCTCTCTTTTGTTTAGAACGCACTCCCAGGAAAGACCAGCTTGGAACATTTCGAGAATCAGCATTTCATAAAGATATTTTTCATCAAGATTCAAAATCCCCCACTCTTTATCATGATATTTAACATATAGGGGATTGTTTAAATTGCACCAGTGGCATCTTTTCATAACGTTTTTTCATCAACCTCTTTGTACAAATCCATCAGTATTTTGATAAAAGTTTTCAACGATTCTCTATTATCTTGTTTTTTCCAAGCAAGGCAGCAATCGATTGTTTCTTTACAATCGAAAGGAATCCATACAAATCCATCATTGCGATCATGAAGAAAACCTGGTGCTAAAACTATGGCCCTATTTGCAGCGATATTCGTCAAGGTCGTGTCATGATCATCAGAATTGAAAAATGGTATATGGGTCTCCTCAATTACTCTCTTTTGCACTATTTTAAGCTGATGTTGGCTTCCTCCACCAACCATTAACGTTCTGCCTTTAAGATCTTTTGCTGCGATTAGGGTTTTATTGGCAAGTTCGTCACTTTTATTGCAGACAAGATATATACGACTCTTATAAAAATGAACTATTTCAACGCCTTTAACGTCCTTAAGTAAAGCGAAGTCTTCAAATATAATATCCACGTTGCCTTGAAGAAAATCATTCATTCTATTTCTCCATCCGAATCTCGGGGTAATTAATGTAGTGGGCGCTCTCTTTTCAATCTCTACGATTGCTTTAGGAAGTAAATGAATTGAACTTCTATATGGCAAAGAGATGACAATATCATCGGAATACTTATCAGAGTAATTTTGAGCTTCTTCAACTGCCGTTTTATATTCGGATGATATCTTTATCAATGACGCAATAAACGCCTTGCCCGCCGGGGTGATAGAAACACTTTTCTGTGTCCTATCAAAAATCTTGAAGCCTAGTTCTTCTTCAGCCATTTGCACCTGATAAGTTAAAGTCGGTTGAGATACATACATATTTTCTGCGGCTTTAGTAAAGTTCAACGTTTTAGAACTTTCTATTATCATTTCAATTTGTTTAGTATTCATAATTTAATATTTCTATTGATTATTATATTTATCAATTAAATATTTTTGCACTAAGAATTTACAATAATGGAGGTAGGAGAAATTATTTTATATGAAAATATTAACGGTGTTTTTCTCTCGAAGAGGAGAAAATTACGCGGTTGGCAATATCAAGGAAGGGAATGCTGAGCATGTAGCAAAGGCAATTCAAGAAATCACCAATTCGGATATTTTTGAAATCGAATCAAGCAAAGGATATTCAAGCGATTACAAAACTTGTACCCAAGAAGCCTTAGTAGAACTTCAAAAAGAGGAGAGGCCTGTATTAGTTAATGACATATCAATAGAACAATATGAAATCATATTCCTATGTTATCCGAATTGGTGGGGGACATATCCTAGGCCTGTAGCAACCTTCTTGGACAATCATGATTTTACAGGTAAAACGGTTCTTCCTATGTGCACACATGAAGGTTCTGGCTTAGGCAACAGCGAAGCCGAATTAAGGAAAACATTGAAGACATCCATTATTAAAAAAGGGTTGGCTATAAAAGGGACAAATGCAAGAACAAGTGATGAAACGATTAAGAAATGGGTTGAGGAAAACATATGAAATACGAAGAAGGCTATGTTTATA
This sequence comes from bacterium, assembly GCA_963638555.1. Classification (GTDB taxonomy): domain Bacteria; phylum Bacillota_I; class Bacilli_A; order RFN20; family CAG-826; genus UBA4951. Next base: position 4,552 of record CAVHQU010000013.1, read on the forward strand.
AATTGATGGACCAAGGCGGCCCAACCGATTGCAGGGAAGAATATTTTCAAGAAGCATCAAAAGAAATGATTAGGTCTAGAACCTTGTGCGCTAAAGCAAATGCAACTATGCCAGATGATCCAACATATGTGAATTATCTTGAAGAGTTGTTTAGCAGAAAGTTGGATGGCATAAGAATTCTAACTCCATTCATTTGCGATTTTGGTAATAGAGTAAAATTTGGAAAGAATATTTTCATAAACCATTCAGCCGTTTTTTCCGCATCCGGAGGAATCGAAATCGAAGATGATGTTATGATTGCTCCATGCGTTAGAATCGCTACAATCAACCATGATTTCAAAAATAGGCATACCATATATACATATGGGAAGGTCATCATAAAGAAAAATGCTTGGATAGGTATGAACGTGACAATTCTCCCTGGAGTAACAATCGGAGAAAATGCGGTTGTTGCCGCTGGCGCAGTCGTCACAAAAGATGTGCCTGACAATGCTGTAGTTGCTGGCGTTCCGGCAAAAACAATCAAGACAATTTAATTAATATAACCGTTCATATGGCAAGTCAGAATCATGTTCCCTGAACGCGTTATATTCTTGAATGTTGCTTTTTCTATCAAAATATCTTTTATTAAATTCTTTCAAAAACAAACGTGATTCCTCAAAATCTTCCTCGTTTTTAACTTTGATAACGAGATCTATATCACTGTTATCACAATATGTATCATCTACCACTGAACCAAAAAGATATATTTCTTGAATGTTTGTTGTAGCAAATATCGTTTTGCTTTCTAGATAAATCTTTTCGATTTTTTCCTTTAAATCAATATCATGCTTTTTGACGGATGAAACAATTAGTCCTTTATAAAAAGCAGCCCTAATTTCGGAATTATTCGTAGACAGTTGTTTAATGTGCTCAAAATAAAAATGGTCGGAACGATGGGATTCGAACCCACGACCTTCTGGTCCCGAACCAGACGCACTACCAAGCTGTGCTACGTCCCGACATGAAACGCTCGTTTTTAACAAGCGAGCGTTATTATACTCTAAAAATCGAAAAGTGACATCTGATTAGATTCAGAAAGGCCTTCAAGTGCTCCAACTTCTTTCAATGCATCTATCGCAGATGTTCCGATTGAATAATATACAGTTGAACCTTGTTTCTTGCTTTCTTCCTGATTTACAGTCTTTTTAACACGATTCATTAAATCCTCTTGAGAAATGAAATCTCCTCCCTTTCTCGCTTCAACGATGCCTTCAGCAGCAAGGGAAGGGAATCCTGATATGACTTTAAATGGGGGAATGATAGAATTTCTTTCTTTGCATACCTTCCAAATTTCAGCCTCAGATTCCATAAGGTTAACATTTTCAATCTTATATCCTCTATCAACCATTTCGCATGCGGCAAGATCGGAGTTGAGTTCTTCCTTGTCAGTGTCGGAAGCATCAGGATCGTTCTTAATTTTATTAATGCGATCAACGATTCCGCTTAATGGCCCAGACATGACTTTGATATCAAACTTATCACAACGTGTAGTGAAGTAAGTCGTATAGAACTCGAGAGGATGGTAAAGTTTGAACCAAGCAACACGAACTGCACCGATAACATATGCTGCAGCGTGAGCACGAGGGAAAAGATATTTGATCTTATTTAAAGAGGTAATGTACCAATCAGGAACATTATGCTTTTTCATTTCAATGTCGTAATTAGGGTCGCCACCAGTGCCCTTACCATGACGTACATCTTCCATGATGTGGAAAGACATCGAAGGTTCTACGCCCATTGAGATTAAATAGTTCATGATATCATCACGGCATCCGACGACATCATCCAAAGTTCTTCCTTGTTTAGTAACCAAGTCTTCTGCGTTGTTATTCCAAACGTCAGTACCGTGGCTTAAGCCTGAAATAATAAGTAAATCGTTGAATGTTTTTGGCTGGGCTTCTTCAAGTAAGCCTTGAACGAAAGACGTGCCAAATTCTGGCAAGGCTCTAGCGCCAGTTTTTAATCCGAGAGGATTTGTTTTTAAATTTAGTTCCTTTGGAGAAGAGAAGAGCGAAAGGACTCTCTTATCATCTAGAGGAATTGCTTCGGCGGCATTAGCGACATCAATGCCAGTTAAATAGCATTGCATTCTCAAAGCAACAGGATCAACGTGGCCGAGTTCATCAAGTTTTAAAACAGAATCGTGCATGGACGCAAATTCGAAGTGGGTCGTAAGCCACTCCGCTTCTGGATCATCTGCCGGATGCTGAAAAGGGGTAAAATCAAATATATCCATATCAGCAGGAATAACAACAATACCGCCAGGGTGTTGGCCTGTCGTACGTTTTACGCCCGCACATTTATTCCCTAAGAAAGCGCAATACGCTCTATTCTCATTGTTAAGTTCTTCATGCATCACATCACGGAAATAGTCTCTCGCATATGCATAAGCGTTTTTTTCCTGAGCTGCAGAAATCGTTCCAGCTCTAATAACGTGTGGTGAGTGAACGAATTCTCCCTTACGATATGCTTCGTTTTCCTCTGGAGTTGAAAGAATCTCACGAGTGTATAAATGGCCCTTCGCTTGATAATCGGCAGGGAAGTTAAGGTCGATATCAGGAACCTTATCAGCTTTGAATCCTAAGAATGTTTCAAAAGGAATGGATTGTCCATTTCTTAACATATCCGTTCCGCATTCAGGACAGTTTTTCTTTGGAAGGTCGAAGCCTGAGCGAAGCGTTCTAAATTCTTCTTGCTCATTGGCCCATTCAAAATGTTTGCAATGTGGGCAAAGATAATGAGGTGGAAGAGGGTTGACCTCTGTGATTCCAGCCATGGTGGCAGCAAAAGATGAACCGACGGAACCTCTTGAGCCAATGAAATAACCCATATGTTGAGAGTTATCGTTATCTTCAGCGGCGTGTTTAACTAAAAGGTGAGCAATGTAATATGTAACAGCGTAGCCGTTATTGATAATACCATCTAGCTCTCTATCAAGTCTCTTTTTAACCTCAGGGTCTGGATTATCGCCATACGTCTTCTTTAAATTGCCATAGCAAATTTCTCTTAGTTTAACATCAGAGTCAGGAAGATTGGCAACAGGAGTATAAAGCTTATCCTTTAAGACTTTTAGTGGTTCACACATGTCAGCGATCTCTCTTGTATTCTTTATGACATATTCTTGGCACTCTTCTTCCGGTAACCAACTCCTAAAAGAATCGAGCATCTCACGAGTACTACGGAAATGTTGATCAGGATTTGGGAATGGAGCGTGGTGTGCTCTACCACGTTTTAGAGGGTGAACTGATTTGCCTAAACCAGCCGTATTTATATACACGTCCCTCGTTATTTTCTCTTCTGGATTAACATAATGGCAGTCACCTGTAGCAACAATTCTCTTGCCTAATCGTTTGGCTGTATCGACTATTCTTTGAAGAATATCCATAAGTCTATCTTCGCTTATTTGTTCCATGCCAATTAGCCAGGAATAGTTTTCTTTAGGCTGAATCTCAATATAGTCATAGAACCTCATTTCTTCTTCGAGTTCTTCTTGAGTTCCGTTCATTGCCATTTCGAAAACTCTGCCATTAAAGCAAGCTGAGCCAACAAGAAGGTCTTTTCTATTTTCATTCAAGAATTCTCTAGGAACCAATGGAGTTGGAGCATTTCTCGATTGAGGAGCAAGGTATGTTGTTTCTGATTCAGAAATAAGTTTATAGAGTGCTTTTAAACCAGCATTGTTTTTCGCGATGACTGTTGTATGAAAGGAAATAAGCAAACGATAGAAGTTTTGCGAATCTATTGGTAAGTTATTCAAATCATTAAATGTAATATTTGGATTATTGTATTTCTTTTGAAGAAGAGGAATCATGGCAAGCCAGATTTTTGAAAGTTGTTCAGCATCGTAGTCGGCGCGGTGAAATTTGTCTGATTCACCTTGAATGTTTAAACGCCCAGTTAAGGCTTTTTCGTTTACCGAGCCAGCATCAGGGAAAAGATATTTAGCCACTTGGAGAGTATCAACGACGATATTATTAACAGGAGGCATTCCAGCAGACTTTCTCATGATATTAAGGAAGTCCAAGTCGAATTGAGCGTTATGGGCAACAAGAATTGAATCTCCAATGAATTCGGAGATTTCTTTGATTGCTTCTTGCATCTTAGGGGCACCAACAAGCATATCGGCCGTGATGTGGTTAACCTCCATAGCGCCAGAGGAGAGCTCTCTTTCAGGATCGATAAAACGATCAATGCGTTTGATAGGCATACCATCAGGCCCGACAATTACGGCACCGAATTCAATTGGTCTATCATAAACATGTGAAAGACCTGTGGTTTCAAAGTCAAATACACAATAAGTTTTGTTGGCGATTGTATCATCGCTGCTTCTGTTAATGATAGGCACTGGTTTGTCAAACATATAGAATTCGCAGCCATATAAAAGTTTTATTGGATTTGGTTCCAATCCAGCTTTCTTTCTTGCTTTGTTAATATTTCCCATGGCTTTTTCTGCAGCAGGGAAGCATTGAATTGCACCATGATCAGTGATTGCTAAAGCTGGCATTCCCCAATGGATTGCCAGCTTAAGATAATCTTCAATATCGCCTAGGCCATCCATAGCGGAGAATTTAGAATGCAAATGAAGTTCAACACGCTGAACTGGTTCGTTATCGTCTCTCAATGGCTTTGGCGGAAGTTTTTCAATATAGTGAACAAATATTTGTTTTTGGCCAGTGCGAAAATCTTTATCGATTGCGCCTTTGACTAAAACTCTGCTGCCATTTGATTTTGCGCTAAATTGCTCAATGTCCTCTTTTGAAAGGAGACCTCTGGATTCAGATAAGCGAATATTTATGGCGGCGCCATATTCCCATTCTCCAACTCCAGCAGACATCATAACTTTACCTTTTCTGGACACACGTATTGGATTCTTTTCGTCTATGCCAAAAAGATAACCTTCAACTTCCACTTTAGAAGCCGTTGTCGTGTAGCAATCCTTGATGGATTCCATTTTGACATAATCGCCTTTTTGATAAATCTTTCGATGCTCAATATATTCGTTTTCACTTCGTATCTTGTTTAAATATTCATCTTCAGCGGCCTTTATTTCTTGCAAACGGCTTTCTTCAGCCTCTTCATAAGACTTCTCTAATTCTTCATCTGAAAAAATTTCTTGCTCATAGTTGTTTTCTTCAGGTTCACCTTCATCCTCGTCGTCATCTTCAGGTTCATTGGCAGCTACACGTACCTCTTCTTTTTCTGAAATCAATGGTTCTTCAACTGGTTTAGAAACTTTTTCTTCAATGAACGTTTCTTTGACTTTTAACAATTCAAAATCATAGTTAAGAAAAGATAGATATGAATTAAACTCTTCAATCATCTTATCAAAGGAAGAAGATTTATTTTCAGGTTCGCTTATGTATATTTTATTATTTTCGCCTTGTTTTAATTTTGATGACGAAAGGGAGCGATAATGGCTAAACATGTAATCATTAAATAATGATTGGATATCTTCAAATGATGGAGAATTCTCGTATTTGAAAGATAAATTGTATGGATATTTTATAGAAGAAAGATGCTCAATAAATTCTTCGATTAAAATGGAATCCCAAGGGGTATCTTTTTTGATAACCATGTTGACCTTCTTTGGGTCATTTGCATCACGGCCGACTGATATAAAATCCATGTCATAATGGTCAGCGTTATCAATCCCTATAGACATAAGGAATTTTTGCATTTTTTGATTTTTCATATCAAATAAATAACCCCACTACATCTTTGATGATTATGGCGATTCCAAAGATTAAGAGAAGGCCGACGCCTATCAATGAGACGACATTTTTAACCTTGTCATTAATCTTTCTATGAAGAACTGATTCAACGAACGTAACAAGTAATTGCCAGCCGTCAAGTCCTGGGAAAGGCAATAAATTTAGAACGCCTAAGTTAAGGGAAAGGAAACCACCATACAAGAAGAAGGTTCTACCCCAGCCAATCTGCGCTGATGAAGTCGATAAAACGGAACCCATAGCAACAACTGAACCAACATTTGAGAAATTAAACGTAAATATAGCCGCCAATCCTTGGCCTATCATCACAAAGAAGTTTGCAAAATAAGAGCATCCATTAAGCAATCTTTTTCCAAACGGAGCCCAATATTCATAAGCATTTACCGACAGAGTATCGTTGCTCGAATATTTGTCTCCGCCCTTAATAACAAAGTTCTTAACGTTGTTCTTCGAAGATTGATATTGTGCTCTTGTGGGCGAAACGTCATACGATGAGCATTCTAGGAAAGTCAAATGAAGTGTAGCTTCCTCATCTTTTTTAAGGGTATAAACAGCTGTGCTATCAGGATAAGCTGTAACACCCAATTCTTTTTGAACTCCGGTCGGGAAGAAACCGGTTTTTTGCTCGTAGAATTTAACACATGAAACAAGGCTGTTTGAACTTACAGCTGATTCAAAAGAAAATACCGCACAATACGTTTTATCACCAACAGTAGCGTTGGCATCAAGAAGATAACCATATTGATTATTGTTATCGTCAGCAACAACATCTAAAGCCAATAATTTGTTGGTATTATAATCTAAGATTTCGCCATTAACGCTGCCATTAATCCAGAAACAGTATTGCTTAGCCGTTGCCGATTCGGTATCAGTTGAATCAACATAAACAAGGTTGTTTGTTAAACCAGTATCAACGTATGCCCCAGTGTAATATGAGGGGAAACATACTGAATACACCATGCAAAAAAGAAATGCCAAGAAGAAATTAACGGCAACGCCTGCGACCATGACAAGGGCTCTCTTCCAGGCTTTAATTCCTTCAAGCGATCTTTCTTGAGGAACACTTTTTCCTAATGGAAGTTCGACTCCTTCGGTGTACATAGAAACGTAACCGCCTAAAGGCAACGCTCTAATGGAGAACGCAGTCTCTCCGCCTTTTCTTGTTTTTGAAAAAAGTTTTGGACCAAATCCAATGGAATATTCCAAGCAATAAACGTTAAAAGCTTTAGCAACTGTGAGGTGGCCTAATTCATGCATGCCAATTAAGATGCCAAGCATGATGATCAATAAAACTATTGTGATAAATGTTTGCATCTTTATTTTCCTCCGTATTTCTCTTTAACGAACGTTCTAGTATAGAAATCCATTGCACGTATGTCACGGATTGTTGGATTTTGCTTATTTGGAAAATGGCTAAGCGCTTTTCTAACTATCGCTTCTATGCTTAAAAATGGAATTTTGCCATCTAAGAAGAGATAGACCGCTTCTTCATTTGCGGCATTCAAAACAGTTGGCATAAGGCCTCCTTCTTTTAAGGCACTTAGAGCTATTTCTACTGCTGGATATCTTTCAGGATTAAATTTATGGAAAGTGAATTTTCCAAAATCCGAAATGCTTTTTTCGTGAAAGACTTCAAATTTATTTTTCCCTTCATACAAAGCATATTCAATTGGACCATGCATATCAGGTTTACACACGTCGGCATAATAAGTCCCATCTTTCATTAATAATGCTGAATGGACATAGCTCTCATCATGCATAAGAACTTCAATCTTGCTAATTGGGAAATGAAATAATTGATATGCTTCAATAACTTCGAAGCCTTTGTTGAACATCGTTGCAGAATCAATTGTTATCTTCTTGCCCATAGACCAAGTCGGATGGTTTAAAGCATCCGCAACTGTAACGTGTTCGAGTTGCTTTCTAGAAAGTTTCCTAAATGATCCGCCCGATGCAGTGATAACCAATTTATCAACCTCATCTCTATTAACTCTAGACAAGCATTTAGCAAGCGCGACATGTTCTGAATCTATTGGGTAGAGCAAGCCATGCCCTTCAGAAAGGAGTTTGTTTATTTTGTCTCCTCCAACAACTAAGGATTCTTTATTTGCTAAGCAAAGGATTTTGTTGTTTTCTAAAGAAACTATAGATGGCATCAAGCCAGCAAAGCCAACCAAGGCGTTAACAACCATATCCGGGTTAGAATCACGAATTAAATCTAAAAGTCCATCTTCACCAGAGTAAACGTGTTCGATATCAAAAAGTTTTTTATTTTCTTCATCTAAAACGCAAAGATATTTAATCGAAGGAAAGCGTTTGACTATTTCCAATCCTTTGTTGACATTTTTGCCAATTGAAATACCAACGAGTTCAAAAGATGTTGGATCTTTTTCAATGATGTCTAAAACTTGGCCGCCAATATTGCCAGAGGCGCCTAACAACAATACCTTTCTCATAATAAAATGTTATACCCATGTGAAAGGAAGACGACGATAATCGAAACGCCAATCATCGCAAATATTGATGAATCGATACGGTCAAGTACTCCGCCATGTCCTCTTAAAATATTGCCATAATCTTTGATGCCAAAATGACGTTTGATCAACGAAAAAGACAAATCGCCTAAATCGCCAAGTAGCGGGATTATCAAGCTAAGAATAAGTATACGGTACCAATGTTCTACATCAAGGTATGGCAACATCGGCGATTTTCCAAAGGCGCAGCCTAAGCCAAACGCGCAAGAGCAAACGACAGAGAAAACGATTCCCCAAGCAAAACCTTCCCAGGTCTTTTTAGGGGAAACGCGCTCAATCATTTTGTGTTTTCCAAAGAAGATTCCGCCAAAATAAGCGAAGACATCATTAGCGATAACGCCAATCAAAACATAAAGTTCAAGTTCGGCTGAATTCCAAAATTGGAAAGCCGCTCCTTGAACCGATTCAGCGCCAACCGAACCATTTATCGAGGCAACATCCGTTGAATTAATGAACGCATTAAAAGGGAAATATCTAATGAAGTAGAACCCTTGGATGCCTAAACCTACGAGGATAGTCATTAAAAAGAAATACATGACATCATTGAAAGTGAAATTTTTATCAAACATAGAAATCGCGAAATAAATAATCAACGATGTAGCGATGCCTATAATGGAAATATCTAATGATGAGTACCATTTCTCCAATGAGAAAGCGTAGTTATCTGGATCGGCCTTATAACCAATAAGATTACTTTTCAAAATAAACCAGTAAACATATGAAAAAGTTATCAAGAAAGTTGCAACCCATACCCACCATCCATATTTTTTCTTAGGGGCAAGATGAACTTCAACCAAGATGATTGATAGAGCAATCATGAACATGAAAAGACACACCCATCCGCCAAGAACGAAGGCCGGGATGAACAGAATAGCTAAAATAAAAGCCACTATAACCCTAGAACGTAAAGAGGCTTTAAAACCTTCTGGAGGCGTATTCACTTCTATTTCTAATTTTTTGTTATTCATTCTTCAAACTCCCAAATCTACGATTTCTATTTTGATATTCTTCCAAGCAATCAATTAAAGCATCTCTATGAAAATCAGGCCATTTAACTGGCGTAAAGACAAATTCAGCATAAGCGTTTTCATAAAGAAGGTAATTAGATAATCTCATTTCGCCAGATGTTCTTATCATCAAATCAACATCAGGCAAAAAGGGATTCCACAAATAATTCTTATACGTTTCTTCATTTATATCATCTAAGGTTATTTTGCCTTCTTTATATTCCGCAGCGATTTTCTTAGTCGCTCTAACTATTTCATCGCGTCCGCCATAATTAAGGCATACATTCAAATAAAATGTTGAATTATTTTTTGTTCTTTCAATGGCTTCATAGCAAACATTTCTTGTCTGTTCTCTGATTCTTCCTAAATCTCCAGAAACAAGGATTCTTGTTCCTTTACTATCAAGATAATCAATCTCTTTTTTAAAGAATTCTTCAAGATAGTCCATCAAATGATCGATTTCGTCTTGCGGTCGGTTCCAATTTTCAGTAGAAAATGCGTAAAAAGACATGTATTTGATATTAAATTCCATACACGTATCAAATATTTCAATCAAACGTTTGCACGCTTCTTTATGTCCTAAGTGACGTGGCAGGCCGCGACTTTTTGCCCATCTTCCGTTTCCATCCATTATGAAGGCAACGTGAGATAATTTTTTAGTTAAAACGAAATCTTTTTTCATATGAAAAAATTATAGCCTAAAACGGAATGATAAAAAATGATAATAAGAAGGAAAATTTAGAAATTAAAAAATCGAGTATTTTATTTTATTTTTGCTACAATGTTAGCGTTATGAATGAAAGCAAAGAAAAAATAATTGATGTCGAAATCATCAAAGACGATAAAAAGTCTAAAATGAGTCCAAAAGAAAAAAGAAACGCAATAATCATTTGCTCTGTTGGTGCGTTGATTTTGCTAGGGACCGTTGCAATACCCGTAATCGGTCATTTTGCCGATCAAATATCTCCAAGCAAAAAATCATCGCCATCATTTTCGTGGGATAATCAGATGCCTGGCTTATATACAGAAAATGGATTGTTTAGAACGAATACGGATGTCTTCTCTTTGGAAAAAGACGGGGAGCGTTACACCGTTTCAGGCATTAAAGCAACAGATGAAGACAAGTATTTAATCATGCCGTCAGCCGTTACTATTTCTTCAGAAAATAAAACTTACAACATTGACAGCACCAAGGAAAACGAAATGAATATTTTCAATTCCAAAGACATAAAAATCAAAGGTGTTTATTTCAGTTATGTCTACACAAGTATTGGAGCAAACGCCTTTAGATACATGTCTGAACTCGAAGAAGTTAAATTTGGTTCCGGAGACGGAAGCGAGCATATTGGTTCCTTTGCCTTTGCCGATAACCGATCTCTTAAATCAATCACATTTTCTAAAAATCTCACAACATTAGGAACCGGTGCATTTGAAAGCGATGTATCATTAGAAAAAGTAAATCTTCTAAATACAAAGTTAACTAACATATATAGCGAATGTTTTTCTAGGTGCACATCTTTGAAAGAAGTAAGTCTTCCTTCAACCGTTACCAGCATTCCAGAAAACTTATTTGCAGGGTGTTCCTCATTGACATCAATAAATTATGCGAGTACAACTGCAGCCTGGGCAAATCTTTCTAAATCAGAAGGTTGGAACAGAGATTCCGCGATTAAAAATATCGTCTGCACAGACGGAATGATATCCTTATAAAAAGAAAAGAGGCCTACATGGGTCTCTTCTTTTTTTTGACGTCAATTAGATTGTCATGATTTCTTTTTGCTTCTCGGCAAGAATATCATCAACCATTTTGTTTGCATCAGTAACAACTTTTTGAATGTCTTCTTCAACGCGATCTTTGTAATCATCACTCATAGACTCATCGTCTTTGAGGAGATCCATATAATCACGACGAATATTTCTGATAGCAACCTTTGTTTCATCGCCAATGACTTTTGCTTCTTTAGCAATTTGCTTTCTAACGTCTTCAGTAAGTGGTGGAACAACAATACGAATATCGCTTGCTTCAACTTGTGGATTAACGCCTAAGTTAGCAGCTGCGATGGCGCTAGCAATCGTCTTAAGATCTTCACGTGAATAAGGCTTGACTAAAAGTTGCCTTGGTTCTGGCATGGAAATGGATGAGAGGGATGTAATATCCATCTTGTCGCCATAATAGTCGCACTTGATTCCATCGAGCATTTTTGGGTTTGCACGGCCAGTTCTAAGTTTTGCCAATCTTCCTTTGTAGGCATCGATGGCTTTATCCATTTGGCCTTTTGCTTCATTTACTAATTGATCCATAATTTATTTCTCCTTAGATATAGTTGATCCAATATCTTCTCCTTGTAATACTTTTAACAAACTCTTTGGGTCAGACATGTTGAATACATGAATCTTAACATCAGAGTCGGCAAGCATGGCGACGGCAGTTAAATCCATAACTGCTAACTTCTTTGCCATGACTTCAGTATATGTCAGCTTCTTAAGAAGCTTTGCATCCTTGTTCTTTCTTGGGTCAGAATCATAGACGCCTTCAACGCCATTCTTGCCCATGATGATAGAATCGGCATTTATTTCAAGGGCGCGAAGCGTTGCGCAAGAATCCGTTGTGAAATATGGATTTCCGGTTCCTCCGGCGAAGACTACGACATTTCCTCTTTCCAAATGAGCAATGGCTTTCCTACGAATGTATGGTTCACATACTTGAGGAACATTGATTGTAGACATGACTCTTGTTTTTATTCCTAAACTTTCTAAGGAACTCTGTAAAGCAAGGGCATTCATAATTGTCCCAAGCATTCCCATGTAATCGGCAGTCGAACGTTCAATTCCTACCTTATCAGCTAAGCGTCCTCTCCAAATGTTTCCGGCTCCGACAACGATGCTAATTTGCACGCCTAAATCGTATGCGTCCTTAACGACATTGGCGACAGCCTTTAATTTCTTTTCGTCATAAATAGAATGATCTTGTTCGTTTTCCAAAGCCTCGCCAGATACTTTGAGAACGATACGTTTGTAAATAGTTTTGTTTTCCATATGCGTATATTATACAAAATAAAAATTTATTTTGAATAAGAAAAAAGGATGCCACAAGGACATCCTTACTTTTTTATTGCAATTAAGCAGCAAGGCCTTCGCCAACTTGATAACGGACAAAGGAAATAACTTTGTTGCCTTTTTCAGCTAAGACTTGTTCAACAGTCTTTGATGGATCGAGCAAGAATTTTTGTTTGATTAAGCAATATTGGGATAAAGCTTTATCAACTTTCTTTTCAGCGATTTGATCTTTGACTTGTTGTGGCTTGTTGATAAGTTTTTCATCAGAAGCAACTTCAGCTTTAGCAACGTTGAGTTCTCTTTCTCTTTCAGCTGTTGGAACATCTTCTAAGTTAAGATAGATTGCACCAGAATCAGCGATGTGCATAGCGAGATGGTGAGCGAATTCTTCATCTTCCTTCTCTAAGAGAACGCAAACGGCAATACGGCCCTTTTGGTGAATGTAAGTTCCAAATCCTTGACCATTCTCTTTGTGAAGAACGGCTAAACGGCGGAATTCTGTCTTTTCACCAGTTGCAAGAGCAACAGTGTCGTGCATTTGAAGTGTTGCTTCACGACCAGCTTCGATTGTGGAAGGTTCGTTAGCAAGAGTGTAATCAAGAACATACTTAGCATATTCTTGGAATTTGTCTGAGGCGGAAACGAAGTCTGTTTCGCAATTGACTTCGATTAAAGCGGCTTTGTTGCCTTCGGATTTAACAAGTGCTAAACCTTCAGCAGCCGTTCTTCCAGCACGCTTGGCTTGTTTGGCGATGCCTTTTTCACGAAGATAATCGATTGATTTTTCAATGTCATATCCTGTAGCTTCTAAGGCTTTTTTGCAATCCATCATGCCAGCTCCGGTACGATCACGGAGGGTTTTGATTGCGGCAATCGTATTTTGATCGGCCATAATTGTTTCCTTTCCTTAGGCTGCTTTTGTTTCGTCAGCTGGTTTTTCTTCGGCTTTTGGAGCTTCTTTTTCAGCTTGAGCAGCAGCTTTCTTTTCAGCAAAACGAGCGTTGCGTTCTGCTTGCATCTTCTTGAAGCGTTCTTCACGAGCTTGTTTTTGGGCACGGATAGCGGCTTTACGTTGTTCGTTTGCAATGTCAGCAGCACGGACGGCGTCTTTCATGGTTGCTTCTTCGGCTGTATCTTTGACATATGCAAATTCGGTGATTCCACCTTTGGATTCAACGATAGCATCGGCTAAGACACCAAGTAAGGTCTTTAAAGCGCTTGGAGCATCATTGTTGGATGGGATTGGGAAATTAACGATATCTGGATCATCGGAAGTATCGCAAATTGCGAACGTTGGGATGTGAAGTTTACGAGCTTCTTCGATAGCGTTGTGTTCGATTGTTGGATCATCAACGATAACGGCTTGTGGTAAGCGTCTCATTTCTTTGATGCCTTCGAGGTTGCGGGAAAGCTTTTCTAATTCTTTCTTTAAGACAGCAACTTCTTTCTTTGGAAGTTTGTCGAAATCGCCATTTGCTTCCATTTCTTCGAGTTCCTTTAATTTCTTTGTACGGCCAAGGATTGTACGGAAGTTAGTAAGAGTGCCACCTAACCAACGGTTGGCGATATAGAAGGAGCCAGAACGTGTAGCTTCATCAATGATGATTTGCTTTGCGGATTCTTTTGTACCGACGAAGAGGACTTTTCCACCTTCATCAACTATGCTCTTGAGTTTGGCATAAGCAACGTTGACTTGATCAACGGTCTTGCCCATATCAATGAGATAAATACCATTTCTGGCACCATAGATGAATTTGCCCATTTTTGGGTTCCATCTTCTTGTTTGGTGTCCAAAGTGAACACCTGCTTCGAGAAGCTTTCTCATGGTCATGATTGGAGCATTTGGATCTCTAATCAAGCTTTCCATGGATTCTTCAGGAGTTGCTGTTTCTTCAACAGTTTCTAATTTTGTTTCATTGTCACTCATTTTAGTGACCTCCATTTGTTTTTGCCTCCCCCGTTTCAAAGAACTGACCACCCTGATGATTTTTAAGCTATTTCGCCCATCAAGGAACACGGCGCTCCATCCACGAGGTGCGTATAAGCACTTTCTTAAAGAAAGGCCGAGAGAGATTATATAACAAAACCAAGTCAATAAAAAGCACAAATTTTAACCAGAAATGTAAATCTTATTGGAATGTGAAAAAGTTAGTCATCATCGGAATTATTCTTGCCTTGCCTTGGAAAGAAATTCTTATATTGCTCTTTCATAGTCTTAGTAGAAACGTGTGTGTAAACTTGAGTTGTGTTGATTGATGAATGACCTAAAAGTTCTTGTACTAAACGAAGATCGGCGCCATTATCTAAGAAAGTAGTCGCAAAAGTATGACGGAGAATATGAGGATGAAGGCCTAAATAATAGCCAGTCTTGTTCTCTACTTGCCGGAGAATATATTCAAGGCCTCTGACAGTTAAATTTTCTCCGCGTTCATTCAAAAAGAAAGCATCTGCTGGTTTAGTGGAATGATGTTTTACGTATAACTGAGGCCTAAGTTTTTTGAAGTATTCTTGCATGACAAGAACGGCTGTTTTTGAAACTGAAACGAGCCTTTCCTTATCACCTTTACCGATGATTCGTATAACTCTAGAACGGTAATCGATATTTCTTGCCTTTAAAGTAACGATTTCAGAAGCACGCATCCCTGAAGCATACATAAGTTCAAGGATCGCCTGATCACGCAAAGCGAGAAAATCCGTTCTTTTCGCGTTCTCGTTTAATAAGGTTGTTACTTGTTCGGTAGTCAAAACCGATGGATACCTGATGGGCTTTTTAGGCGCTTTAACTGTTCTAAAAGGATTCGAAAGAATGTAACCACTCTTTTGAAGGTAAGCATAGAATTGCCTACATGCCGTTATTCTTCTTTGTAAAGACCTTGCGCCGATGCCTTTTTGCAATTGAGAATCTTCAAAATCACGAATGTCATTTCTTGTAACATTCGTCATCAAAATATTTTTTTCATTTAGAAATTCAAAGAAAAAATCCAAATCGCTTTGATAGGAATCTATCGTATGCTGAGAGTAACGCTTAGCGATTAACGAATCTAAAAATTCTCTTTCGGGACGGTTCATTCATTTACATCTTTCCAATAAGATTTTACAGTCTCTAAAGCTTTTGTGATAGTTGGTTCTCTATTGTCTTTTTTAGAACCAGGGAAAAGCACCCAAGAAGCGTTCATTGGAGCGAAATATTCTTTGTTTGCATGCAAGATGTAATCGATGAGTGCGCCAGTTACGCTATCTCTGGACAATTTGACAAATGGCAATTCGTTAAGTTTTCTATATGCATTGATTCCAGCGATTATTCCCATCGCAGCAGACTCAACATATCCTTCGACGCCAGAAAGTTGGCCAGCAACAAAGATGTTGTCCTGGTTCTTAAGGCTAAGATCTTCGTTTAACGCTACAGGAGCAGCGATGTATGAATTTCTATGCATCAAGCCATATCGAACGAAACGTGCGTTTTCCAATCCTGGTATCATAGAAAAGACTCTCTTTTGTTCTGGATATGTCAGATTAGTTTGAAATCCTACAAGGTTATAATAATCACCAAGTTTTGTATCCTGCCTTAATTGGCAAACGGCATATGGGTGTGGATGTTCTTCCGTCCATAAGCCTCTAGGGGTCAAAGGGCCATACCTTAAAGTATCTGCTCCACGAGAAGCGATAACTTCAACTGGCAAGCAGCCTTCAAAATAATGAGTGTCGAATTCATGCAAAAGAGCTTTTTCGGCATGAGTTAGTTCTTCAACGAATTTGTAATATTCTTCTTTTGTGAAAGGACAATTAATATAAGCCGAATCGCCTTGTTCGAAACGAGATTTAAAATATGCTTTAGAAAAATCGATGGAATCTTTAGCTACAATCGGAGCAGATGCGTCAAAGAAAGAAAAATTCTTTTCTCCAATGATTCGCCCAATGTTTTCTAAAAGAGGGCCGCTTGTTAAAGGGCCAGTAGCCACTATAGTTATTTCATCTTTTGAAAGAGTTTGAACATCTTCATTTATGAGTTTTAGGTTAGGGAAGGATTTGAGTTTCTCTGTGATGTATTGCGCAAACAAATCACGATCAACGGATAGAGCGTTACCCGCAGGTACTTCTGACGAAAGAGTCGCTTCCATCATGATTGAAGACATGTTCTTCATCTCTTCTTTGAGCAAACCGCAGCAGTTTGTTAATTGCTTAGACTTCAAAGAATTTGAACAAACAAGTTCGCCAAAATATGAGGTAACATGTGCTCCGTCGTCAAAGGACGGTCTTCTTTCATAAAGGTGAACCTCTATCCCCTTCTTTAACAAGAAATATGCTGCTTCGGATCCCGCAAGTCCTCCACCGATAATATTAATGTGTTTAGGCATCTTTTTTATCTTTCTTCTTAGTGAGCCACTCATGATAGCGGCACTTTGGATAATTTGTGCAGCCCAAAAAATCTACTTTTGAACCGTGTTTGATTACTAAATGGCCTTTATGGCATGATGGACATTCTTTAACATAATCTTCTTCAGTATATGTCGTTTTATTAGCTTTCTTAGCGCTATTTTCATCTGGCTTAATATATGTGCAATTAGGGAAGTTTGAACAAGCAACGAATTCTTGCCCTTTTTTGTTTTTTCTCTTTACCAATGGATGCCCGCATTCAGGACACATTTCGCCAGTTTCTTCAACTTTTGGCTGAACCTTTAAGACATATTTGCAGTTTGGATAGTCAGAGCAAGCGATGAACATGCCATATCTGCCCTTCTTTTCAACAAGAGGCTTTCCACATACCGGGCACATGTCACCAGTTTCTTCTGGCTTATCTTTCCACATTACAGTTTTGACTTCTTCGAATTTGTTCTCAAATGGATAATAGAAATCATTCATTGCCTTGGAACGTGTTTCATCTCCAAGTTCAATCTTATCGAGAGTCGATTCCATGTTTGCTGTATAGCCAGAGGAGATTATTTCTGGGAAATACTTATCTAAAACTTTAGTGGTTTTTATGCCAGATTCGGTTGGAGTTAAAACGCCAGCCTTGCTTGTAACATATTTATGAGAGATTAATGTTTTGATAGTTGAAGCGTATGTAGATGGACGGCCAATGCCTTTTTCTTCCATGCTGCGAACGAGCCTAGCTTCGGTAAGACGAGCTGGGCCTTTTGTGTATTTTTGTTCAGGATCAACCTTTTTGATGGAATAATTTTCGCCTTTGCTAAATTTCGGAAGTTTCTTGCTTTCGTCATCTTCGAATTCGCCGTAAATGGCTGTATAACCATTGAACAACGTTGTATTACCGGTGGTTTTGAAAGTTAAACCATTGCATTCGAAAAGAACGGTGGTTATCTCTTCCTCTTTTGCGGACATTAAAGATGCGATGGCGCGATCATATATCAAACGATAAAGCTTTGCTTCAGTTTCTGAAACATATTTAGCAACAATCTCTGGAGTTCTTGCCGTTGAGGTTGGGCGAATAGCTTCATGGGCGTCTTGAATATTCTTTCCAGTCGATGAAGTGTTATTCAAGTTGCCAATATATTCTTTGCCAAATTTCTTCTCGATGAAGCCTTTAGCATCACCAAAAATAAATTCTTTGGAAAGACGTGTGGAATCCGTTCTTAAATAAGTGATTAAACCTACGTGTTCCCCATTAATTTCCAAGCCTTCATAAAGTTTTTGCGCTGTGCTTTGGGTTGTGGCCGTGGAAAATTTATAGCGGTTATACGCTTCTTGCTGCATAGTTGAAGTCGAGAAAGGAAATTTAGGCAAAATTTTCTTCTTCGTCTTAGAGACAGACACGACTTGCATTTCTTCGCCAATACGAGCGAGAATCGCATCCGCCTCTTCTTTGCTATGAATTTCGATATTCTTGCCATCAACTTTGTCTAATGTGACAGTAACTTTCTTGCCATCCACAATGATATCGACGTCAATAGTCCAATATTCTTGTGGGACAAAAGCTTTTATTTCATCATCATTGTCAACAATAAGTTTCAATGTTGCAGACTGAACACGTCCGGCGGACGGAGAACCAATCTTATGTTTTAAAAGAGTAGAGAGTTTAAAACCGATGATGCGGTCATACATTCTTCTAACCTCTTGAGATTGGACAAGATTCATATCAATATGGGTAGGATTTTCGATTGCTGCTTCAATAACGGGCTTTGTGATTTCGTGGAAAACAAGACGTTTTACTTTTTTTGGATCTAATGCTAAAACTTGGGCTAAATGCCAGGAGATAGCTTCTCCTTCACGATCAGGGTCGCTTGCAAGAATTACTTCATCAGCTTTGCTGGCTTCTGATTTTAGCATCTTAACAGTGGCTTCTTTACCTTTTGAGATAACAAAGTCGGGCTTGAAATCATTCTCTATATCAATTCCAAGTCCACCCTTTCCTCTAGTCGAAAGATCTCTGATGTGACCTTTCGAAGCGATAACTTTGTAGTCTTTTCCTAAATAATGAGAAATGGTTGAACACTTGTTTGGTGACTCGACAATAACTAATTTCATGTTGTTTCCTCCCGTTTTGCGCTGAACATATTAGTGAGGATTTTTTTGTTTGTCAAAGCGAAAAATTCACTAATCCATATATATAAATAAGAATATTTATAAATGTTTGAAAAAATATTTCGGTATTAAATTAGCAAATTCAAAACATCGTCGATGCAGGTTATCATTGATGCCCCATCGCGTATTAAAGTATTACAAGCGCTATTCTCGTCCGCTCTATATGGTAAGCATCCTACTTCTTTGCCACCTTCAAGAGCATATCCGACTGTAATTAAAGTACCGGATTTCTTATCGGCTTCACCAACGATTGTAAGTTTTGACAATGAAGCAATTATTCTATTTCTTAATGGGAAATTGTCTTTATTTGGCTTTACTCCTGGCGGATATTCGGAAATGAGCAAGCCTTCTCTTTTTAATCTATCGTAAATATCCTGATTTTCCATAGGATAGCAAACATCAATTCCCGATCCTAAAACTCCAACCGCTTTGCCCCCAGCGTTTAATGCGGCTCTTGTCGCCGCCCCGTCAATGCCTTTGGCCATTCCAGAGACGATTGTATAGTTTCTTGAAGCTAATTCGCCTGAAATTTCTTCTGCCATTTTCTTACCATAGGACGATGCTTCGCGACTCCCGATATAAGAAACGCAGCGGCATTCTTTTTGAATGCAGTTTAAATCTCCATAATAATAAAGGATGAATGGTGGTTTGAAGCAAGATTTCAAAGCTTCTGGGTATTCATCGTCTGTAATGGCCAAAACATTGCATTTAATATTCTTTTCGGCCTCAAGAGCTTCTTCACGAGAAAATTTTTCTTTCTTTCTGATTGCTTCGTAAATAGATTCCCAATCACCTTTGTATTTTAGCGATAGGAATAAGAGGATGGTTTTTGCATTTAATGGATTCATTTTTTTCTCCCTTCACCTATATATAGACAGGGAGTTGAAAAAAATGCCTAAAAAAGTTTAATTTGTTCTGAATAAAATGATTTTATCGGGGCATAGCTTTTGCGATGGACATGCTCTATTGGACCATATTGTTTGATGGCTTCCATGTGAATTTTTGTACCATAACCTTTATGTTTAGCAAAACCATACTGAGGATACTTTTTATCTAATTCCTCCATATAGTGGTCACGAGATACTTTCGCTAAGATTGAGGCGGCTGCAACATTAAGACATTGAGCGTCTCCCTTAACCATCGCAACCAATGGTTTTTCGGTTTTTAATTTCATAGCATCAGTAATTATCATGTCATAGGGTATTTTTATTTGAGAAAGTGCATCAAGCATACATTTTTTTGTTGCTTCATAAATATTTAACTCATCTATTTCGTCTGCACTCACAGAGGCGATGCCATATGCTAATGCGTGTTCTTTTATTTCTATGAAAAGCTCTTCTCTTCTCTTTTCACTTAATTTCTTCGAATCGTTTATCCCCTCATTTTCATATGATGGATCAAAGACGACGGCTGCAGCAAAAACTGGCCCAGCCAAAGGCCCGCGGCCTGCTTCGTCTATTCCTACTATCAATTTTACGGAATCGTTATAAAATTCTCTTTCTTTCGTTAACATTTTGGCTTCTCTAAAGATATCTTTCCAAGATTTCCGTCTTGAAGATCTTTGATTAAGGATTGAGCTGCTTTTGAAAGATCAGGAATACCGCCTTGTAAAAGATAACCGCGTTTTTTGCAAATTTCTTCAAAAACATCTTTATCCTCTAAATTAGAAATATCTTCTATTCCATATCTTTCCTTTAGGCAACGTGGATATTCATTTTTTAAATAGGAAAATAAGCGCAATGACAAATCATCGAGTGGCAAAACCTCTTCTTTAATCGAGCCAAGCAAAGCTAAGCGAATTGCTTCATCTTTGTCCGGATAGTTCATTGGCAATATTCCCGGAGTATCAAGTAAAACAAAATCATTGGAAACCTTTATCCATTGTTCGGCTCTTGTAACACCCGGTCTATTGCCAACTTTAGCTGATTTCTTGCCAGCTAAATTATTGATGAAAGTGGACTTGCCGACGTTAGGAATTCCAAGAATAAGCAAACGCAAAGGCTGTTTCTTCATGCCTATTCTAGCTTCTTTTTCTCTTTTTTTAGCAACGAGTGGCTCGCTAACTTTTACTAGCAAATCGAGAATTTTTTGATGTTTAATGTCGCTTGAAAAAGAAATTATTCCTTGGGATTTATAGTATTCAATCCACAATTTAGTAATATTAGGATCAGCTTTGTCATATTTGGACAATAATAAAATGCGAGGTTTATTATTTATCAATTTATCAAGCATTGGGTTTCTTGTGCTTAAAGGAGATCTTGCGTCAGCTATCTCGACGATAAGATCGCAGCCTTTAACCATTGGACCTATCGCATTTAATGCTTTAGCCATATGACCAGGGAAATAATGTACATTTTTTTGTTGTTGAAATTCACTCATAACATCTCAAGTCTCCATGGCATTATAAGGCTAAAAAGATCAATAGTCTCACTAGAGTTTCCATTTGAATCTATGGAGAACCAACATTTGCCAATGATTGTAACCACCTTGCCAACAAGGCAATAGTTCTTAATGGGCCCCACTATCCTTGAATCATTTGAACAGCCAGAAATGCGATTATCACCCACAAGAAAATATTCATCATCAGATAACGTAATGGCATTTTCCAATCCATTAGCATAGTTTGAGTTCATGTTAGTTTGGGCTTTTACTGTACTTAAAAATTCTTTAGATTCGTCATCCCATGAGGAAACGTTATAAAAAGTTTGATCAATTAAAGAGAAAGAACTTTCTCCTTTTCCTTTTATATATAGAGAGCCTGTATCATCAAAATATAATGTTTCACCAGGCATGCCGATGACACGTTTGATTTTGAGTTCAGCCATCTCCTTTGGTGAATAACCGCTAGATGAATTGCCAATCATGTCTGAATTGAAATAACTGACAACAATCGAGAAACGCTCAATAGAAGAGACAAAATCATTAGAAGAATCCATCAATCCATAATCACAAAGGTAAGAGTGGCATTTTGAGTTGAAACTACCTACAAGATAAGTCTTCCCGAAATTAGAGACATCTCTCCCATCAGATTTTATTTTTATGTTTTTGTTCAACGTTGGATACATCGACTCTCCATTTACATAGAAGCGTTTGTATCTATTAAAATCGTATGTAACTTGACCAAAAGTAGATAAAACAAGAGCGAATATCAAAAGAATGACGATTTGAAAAAAAGTATAGAAAAAGCCTTTTTTCTTTTTCTTTCCGTTTTCGTTCAACGGTTCAAGGAGATCTCCTTTATTTACGTTAACTAGTTCAGCCATCTTTTTGATTATATCAAAAGAGTTATTGTTTGTAGGAAAATGTTTTATTTATAAGCCATATAAAATTTATGAAAATAAATAAAAAGGCTCCAAATGGAGCCTTGTCACTTTTCAATAAATTTAAGAAACTATTTAACTTCTTTGATACGAGCAGCTTTGCCGGAAAGACCACGCATATAGTGGATTCTAGCTCTTCTGACACGGCCGTGTTTAACGACTTCGATCTTTGCGATGGATGGGGATTGAACCGGAAAGATTCTTTCGACACCGATACCGCTAGACATTTTTCTGACGGTGAATGTTTCGCTAACGCCATGACCACGACGTTGGATAACAACACCTTCATAATTTTGGATACGTTCTTTTTTGTTTTCGATGATACGAACGGAAACTCTAACAGTGTCGCCAGCAGAGAATTCAGGGATATCATCACGAATTTGTGAAGCTGTAACTTCATTAACTAAGTTTAAGTTCATGTGTTTTCTCCTTATATAGAATGAATTGCGTTCTCTTCAAGTTCTCATCAAAGTGACTAATGATGGCGGAGCTTGCGTAGCATGTCATGAAACATGCGTCAAATATTATATACAAAGTATCAGAACCTTTACAAGTTAAATTTAAAGAGTTAAGCAATTTTGCTTGACACCCTTTAAATGGTCATATAAGATATTGCCCGTAACAAAGGAGAATTTACTATGTCAGTTAAAATCAGATTAACACGTATTGGCCGTCATAAAGACCCATTCTATCGTATTGTTGTCGCAGATTCCCGTTCCCCAAGAGACGGACGTTATATCGAGCAAATCGGTACATATGATCCAGCTTTAGGCGAAAAAGAAGCTAACATCAATGAAGAATTAGCCTTAAAGTGGCTCAATAACGGTGCTACACCTTCCGACAGTGTCCGTGCAATGCTTTCTTCCAAAGGCATCATGACAAAGTTTGCCGAAGGGAAGACAAAAAAAGCTAACAAGGAGCAAAAATAATGATCGATTACGAGAAGGTCGTTCACGGCCTAATCGATCCACTTGTTGAGCATCGTGACTCCATCATGATTCGCGAACTCCCATCTTCTGATGAGAAAGACGTTTCCTTATTAATCGTCGCAGAAGACGATGATACAGCACGCCTTATCGGCAAGAAAGGTATTGTCGCTAACGCCTTACGCGAAGCCATCGGCATCGCTGGAAAGGCAGACAATTCTAACGTTCGCATCCACTTGAAATTTGAAAGTTTCAGCGAAGAAGATAAAGAAAAGGAGAATGGCGCTGATTAATTCAGCGTCATTTTTTTCAAAATGAAAACAATTTGCTTAGGAAAAATAATTAAACCATTCGGTCTTGTAGGCGTATTACGTTGCAAATCTCAAACATCTTTTGCCTCAGATCGTTTTCGTATTGGAAGAAAACTCATCCTTAAAAGTCCTAAAGGAGAGCAAGAAAAAGAAGTCGAAGTTGCATCATTTAGAGACTCGGGGGACTACTACTTCGTCTCTTTTAAAGATCTTGAAGACATCAATTTAGTTGAGGCGTATGTTGGTTATACAATCGAAATTGATGAAAGCGAAGCGACATTGCCTGACGGTTATTATCACATTTTTGATTTGATTGGTTGCAAAGTTGTCAACAACGAAAGCAACGAAGAGATTGGAAATGTTATAGACGTAATCACTTATGCTGGTAAATCTAATTTCAAAATAAAAGAGACAAATGGCAAAACATGTTATATTCCTTTCGTAATGAAAGAGTTCATTGTTTCTATTGATACAGAAAAGAAAGAGATGCGTGTGAACGTTATCGATGGTCTTTTATGAAAATTACAATCCTTACACTATTTCCTGAAATGTTCGAGGGTTTCTTAACCAACTCTATTATCAAGAGAGCCATCGCCAAAGGTGTCGTCGAAATCGAATGCGTTCAAATCAGAGATTACACGAAAGATAAATATGGCAGATGCGATACTCCTCCAATTGGCGGAGGGGCTGGTTTGATTATGAAATGCCAGCCGATAATCGATGCCATAGAAGATAAAAAGACCGCTTCTTCACATGTCGTTTTATTCTCTCCAAGAGGAACGACATATTCTCAAAAAAAAGCGCAAGAATATGCAAAGTTAGATCATTTAATTCTCTTATGTGGCCATTATGAAGGAATTGATGAAAGAGTTAATTCATATGTCGATGAATTAATCTCGATTGGTGATTATATTCTTACTGGTGGGGAAGTTCCTGCCATGTCTGTTGCCGATTCCGTCATTCGTTTATTGGATGGAGCAATCAACAACGAGTCTCTTAAAGACGAGTCGTTTAATGATAATGCGCTTGAATACCCACAATATACCGAGCCATATGATTTTAATGGACAAACAGTGCCTGATATTCTCTATTCCGGCAACCATGAAGCAATTAACAAATATCGTCGAAAGGAATCCCTTTTGCTAACGGAGAAATATCGCCCAGATCTTTTTGAAAAATTAGAACTTAGCAAGCAAGATAAAAAACTCTTAGCCGAAGCCAAGAGTGGAATTACTCCCAAATGGGAAGAAGATGCCCTTGCCAAAGGACATAAATTTATCAAGAAGAAAGAGGATTAGAATCCGCCAAACCCACCCATGCCTCCACCCATTGGAGGCATTTTTCCTGACTTTTGATATTGTTTGAGCATTTTCATTTGCTCTTTAGTTTTTTCAAATTGTTTCAAAACTCGATTGATATCAGCGTTAGTTTTTCCAGAGCCTTTTGCAATACGATTCTTTTGCGAGAATTTTAAAATTTCAGGATGTTTTCTCTCGTATGGGGTCATTGAATTAATGATGACTTCAAAATCCTTCATACGTTTTTGGGCGGCATCTTGTTGCTCTTCGCTTATTTTTGGAGAGCCAGGCATCATTCTCAAAATCGAAGATATGGAACCCATGCGTTGAATTTTTTTCATTTGTTTGAGCATATCTTCCAAGGTGAAATCGCCATCCATCATCTTTTTGGCATCTTTTGCGGCTTCTTTTTCATCCATTACTTCTTTCGCTTTTTCGACCAAAGTAACTACATCGCCCATGCCTAAGATACGATCGGCCATTCTATCAGGGTAGAAAATGTCCAAGTCAGTAACCTTCTCACCAACACCAGCAAATTTGATTGGCAATCCAGCAATGTATTTAATCGAAAGGGCCGCACCGCCTTTAGCATCGCCATCAAGTTTTGACATGATTACGCCAGAAAGGCGAAGCTTGTTGTTGAATGCACTAGCAACGTTAACAGCGTCTTGACCAGCCATAGCATCAACTAGCAAAAGAACTTCATCTGGATGAATTTCAGAATTGATATTTTTTAATTCATCCATTAATTTTTCATCTATTTGCAAACGGCCTGCAGTATCAAGAATCAAAACATCATAACCCTGCGCGATTGCGGTCTCTTGAGCTTTCTTTGCAACATCAACAGGATTAACTTCCGTTCCTAATTCGAAGAAATCAACATGTATGGAATTAGCTAAGGTCCCAAGTTGTTCAATAGCAGCTGGACGATATACGTCAAGGCCCGCTAAAAGAACTTTCTTTTGGAGCTTGTTCTTCATCAAATATGCTAATTTCGAAGCTGAAGTCGTTTTACCTGAACCTTGCAAGCCAACGAGCATAATGGTTGTAAGTCCATTTTTAGCGTATTTGATTTCGGTATTTTCCGCGCCAAGAAGTTCAACTAGTTCATCATGGCATATCTTAATCAATTGCTGAGATGGATTAACTTTCTTTAAAACTTCTTGGCCGATGGCTTTTTCCTTGACATCGTTAGTAAAAGCTTTGACAACTTTATAATTAACGTCCGCTTCAAGAAGAGCAATTCTAATTTCCTTTAATGCGGCATCCATATTCTCTTCTGTAAGAGTTGTTTCACGACGCATTTTCTTGAATATATTGCTAAATTTATCACTTAATGATTCAAATGCCATTTTCCATTACCTCCTTAATGTGATTCATATCGTTGTTATCTACGCCTTTTTTAATTTCCTTCTTAAAGGCAACAACATGAAGTTTATTTTCGTATTCGTCTAATTTCGATAAAGATTTATGAAGAGAGTCAGACACGGCTGCTTTTGATATTCCATGATTTTCCGCTATCTCTGAAAGAGATAAATCATAGAGATAATAATCAGAGAAAATGTCTTGTTGAGTTTTTGTTAGAAGCTCTTTATATTCATCAAAAAGCACTAACGCCTCCTCTCTTTTTAGCAAGGACTCGTCATTCATCTTTCTTGTCTCCAAGCAAAAGGGCATGCAAATATTCATCTAAATCAAATTCTTCAAGATCATCCATTTGCTCTCCTAAGCCAATGAAACGAACAGGTACCCCAAGTTGTGAACGGATTGAAAGAATAATTCCGCCTTTAGATGTTCCATCCATTTTAGTAATAACGATACCAGTTAAATCGCATACCTCTTTAAAAGATGTGGCTTGAGTAACGCCATTTTGTCCAGTAGTAGCATCAATAACTAAGAAAGTTTCATGAGGGGCGCCAGGAATTTCTTTGGAAAGAACACGCTTCATTTTTGCAAGTTCGTCCATAAGGTTCTTCTTATTTTGCAAACGGCCTGCAGTATCAACAATCAAAAGATCAACTTGATGTTCTTTTGCGTATTTTGCGGCATCGAAGCAAACAGATGCAGGGTCGGAATTCTCCGCGCCCGTAATAATCGGGCAGTCCAAACGTTTAGCCCAAATTTTTAATTGATCGACTGCACCAGCTCTAAATGTATCCGCCGCTGCAAGCATTACCTTTTTGCCTTGATCTATGTAACGTTTTGCTAATTTAGCAATAGATGTTGTTTTGCCAACACCATTAACGCCTATGACAAGCAAAACGGTTATCTCACCATCGTGAAATTGAAGGTCGTTGATAATTGAATCACCGCTTTCAAGATAATCAACGAACATCATATCGATTAATTCTTCGTTGATTTTCTTTGGTTCAAGAATCTTTTCTTCTTTCGATTTGGTAAGGAGATTATCTAGAAGTTTTAATGTAAGTTCGACTCCTACATCTGCTTCAATGAGGATTTGTTCTAACTCATCAAAATAATCAGCGTTTACTTCACTATAACGTTTAGAAAGTTCTTCTAGCCTATCAGCAAAGGCAGCACGTGACTTGGCTAAACCTTTTTGATATTTGCTAGTGGAAGTCTTTTCTGAAGCTTGGTCTTTGTTTTTTGAAAATTTATTTTTTAAATATGCAAATAAACCCATACACGTACCCCCTATTTCAATCCGATGTATGCTTTTTTAGTCAAAGCATCTCTTGCAGCATTCGCTTCCGCTTCTTTCTTTGTTTTGCCTTTGCCCCTGCCTAATTCAAAATTATCAAAGAAGGCACCCATGACAAAATAATGGTTTTCTTTTTCATCCAATTCTTCAATTAAGCGATACGTTACAGCTTGTTTATAATCAGCTTGAAGAAGTTCTTGAAGAACGCTTTTTGGGTTTTCGGCAACTTCTACTTTGCCTTTTTTGATTCTTTCATAATATAAAGAAACGAGGAAGTTATTAACTTTGTCAAACCCCTGGTCTAAATACAAAGCACCCGTAAATGATTCAAAGATATCCTCCATTAATGGCAAGGATTTCTTTGGATCACTCGTATAGGATGGGCCAACTTGGACATAATCACCAAGTCCTAGTTCTAAAGCAATCTCTGCTTCAGACTCAGTACGAATGAAATGAGAGCGAAGGACGGATAAGTCACCTTGTCTCATTTCCGGATGAAGGCGATAGCAAAGTTGCCCAACAACAAAGCCGATGATTGAATCGCCTAAAAATTCAAGGCGTTCATAATCGAAGTGTTTAACTGAATTTTTTGCTCCATTATGTGATGAATGGGTTAAGGCCTGGATGTAGATAGTCTCATCCTTTGGTTCTATTCCCATTCTATCGAGCAATTCTTTAACTGGTTTCGCCATTATTTTTCTTCTTCCTTGAATGCAGCCGTTATCTTTTCCGTAATATTGGCTTCAATCATTCTATATTCGACTTCCATAGCAGAGAGGAAAGATTCGGCATCAGAATTACCATGTGCTTTAACGGCAACGCCATTGATGCCGATTAACATAGCCCCTCCTACGTTCTTTGGGTCCATAACTTTCTTAAAATCGGTAACGACATCTTTTGCAAGAAGATAGCCCATCTTCGTTTTTAAATTCTTCGTAAAGCCTTTCTTTAAAAGCTTACCAATTTGTTTCGCGGTGCCTTCGGTTGTTTTAAGAAGAACATTGCCAGTATAGCCATCGGTTACAACAACATCAGCTCCACCTGCAAGGACTTGGCTTGCCTCAATGTTGCCTTGAAAGTTTATTCTCTTGTCCTCTTTTAGAAGTTTATATGCCTCTTTGCCAACCGTTGATCCTTTCCCTTCTTCGGTTCCGTTTGCTAAAGTTTTAACAACTGGATTATCTATTTTATAGAAAGATTCAGAAAAGACCTTACCCATGTAGCCAAATTGGGCTAATTCAGCTGGTGTATTTTCCGTTGAGGCGCCAACATCTAAGATTGTGACATACGTCTCAGCATTCTTTCCCAAGTTAGGGAAGGATGTTATCAAAGCCGGGCGTAAAACACCTGGAATCTTTTTCAAGATTAAAGTTGCGGCAGATAAGAATCCGCCAGTAGCGCCAGCGGAAATAACACCATCGACTTTTTCCTTTGCGGCTATATTTAAAGCGACGACCATGGAAGATTCTTTTCTTCTAAGCACCTCTAAAGCGCCGGCGTTCATCGGAACAATATCACGTGCGTCAACGATTTTTGCGAAATCAATGCCAGTTAATTCTTCCTTCTTCCCAACACAAGTTATTTCATAATCTGGATGCTTCTCATGGAATTTTTTGACGGCTTCGACAGTTATTGCACTGCCCAAGTCGCTCCCCATCATATCTACAACAATTTTTCTCATATATTCGTCTCCTCAATTTATATCCTCTCTAGTATAACTAGAGACAGCGTTTTTTACTAGGACAAAGAAGTTCTATTCTCTTCATTTACACTTTTTATCATCTCAGAATTTTCTGGATTCTTTGGATTGCTTAATATCCAAGTCGCATCGTCTCTTGCACATTCAAATATTTTAAAGTCATCGATAATGTTCAAAGACGAAAAAGATGGCAGACCTGATTGTTTTACGCCAACTATTTCGCCAGGGCCTCTTAGTCGAAGATCTTCTTCAGCAACCTTAAATCCATCATTCGTTTCCAAAAGAATGTTCAGTTTTTCTTCGCTATTTTCTTCATCACCTTTTTTATAAGCCATAATGAATTTCGAAGGGGCACCATCTCTTCCCACTCTTCCTCTAAGTTGGTGCAATGAGGAAAGAGAGAAATGTGTCGGGGAATACACAATCATGGTATTCGCCTCTTTTACATCTATGCCAACTTCAATTAATGAGGTAGCAACAAGTATTGGGCAAAGGCCGCTTCTAAAACACATCTCTGCCACTTCCTTATCTTCTTCATTCATCTTTCCGTGCATCATCGTTACCTTGTTTGGGTACATTTTCTTATACATGTCTGCCACTTCTATGACGCTTGTATTGTCTTTGCTACCGCCTTCGATTTGTGGAACAACTATAAAAACTCGATGATTTGTCGAAATCGCTTCTTGAATGATTTTTTGAATCTTTTTATCATTTGGCGCAAGGATAGAAGTTTTAACATCTCTTTTCTTTGCTGGAAATTCTGATAAAGTTGAGACGTCTAAATCACCATAAATTGTTAGTGTCAACGTTCTAGGAATTGGCGTTGCACTCATCATCAAAAGATCTGCGTGTTGTCCTTTCCCGACGAGTGTGCTTCTTTGATTAACACCAAATTTATGTTGTTCATCTATTATGACCAAACCTAAATATGCATATTCAACGCTAGATGAAAACAAGGCATGTGTCCCAACGACAATATCAATCGTTCCATCCTTCAAATCTTCTGCAATCGCTCTTTTCTCGGACTGTGATAAAGAGCCGACGAGCAAAGAAATGTTTATGTTTGTTCCTTCAAATATTTGTTTAAGGTTTTGATAGTGTTGCCTTGCTAAAGAATCTGTCGGAGCCATTATTGCCGTTTGTTCGCTTCTAAGATGATTGGCATACGCACATAAAGCCGCAACTAACGTTTTACCAGTTCCGACATCGCCTTGAAGCAAGCGATACATAACTTGGCTCGAATTCATATCATTTAGGCATTCATTCAGTGATTTTAATTGATCATTTGTCGGTTTATAGGGCAAAGTCGAAATGAAAGCGTTCATTTTTTCTAAATTGATTTTTCTTCTTGAATCCTTGAGCAATGCTCTATTTTCTCCACGAACCAATTGATTTTTCAAAGAAAAGCGTAATGCTTCTTCGTATTTCAAATAACGCATCCCTTGATGAATGTCTTCATGATTATTTGGAAAATGAACATGTTTGTAGGCGTTCCATTTATTTGTTAAACGGTATTTGCTTATTAGCGTTGAAGGAATTTCATCATCTAATTTCCCTTCTAACGAAAGCAAAATTCTTTTTACTAATGCTTGATATGTGTGATTTTGAATATTGCTTGGCAAAGAATAAATTGGCTTTAAGGAAACATTATTTTCAATCTTTCCTTTTAGCATCTTCATTAGGCTTATCTTGTTATGTTTCTTGTCATATTTGCCAACGAGGGTGAAAAGGTCTTGAAGGTTTAAGAAATGAGAGAGGTACGTTTGATTCCATGCCTCTACTTCAAAAACGTATTCATCTTCCGTTTCAAAAGTAAAACGAAAAACACTTCTTTTTGCAAAACGTAAACACTTTGGCATATTACCCGTTATTTTCCCCAAAAGAACTATGCGTTCCCCATCTTCATATGTTGCTTTAGCCTTAGAATAAGTAAAATCATCATATCTTCTAGGAAGATGTTTTAATACATCAATGGGTTCGTTTATCCCCATGGACGATAACGTTTGATTAAATGCCTTGGATTTGGATATTGCCATCGATGTATTTTAACATAATGGCAAATATCATATTAGATATTTTCTTCGAAGGAATATTTCCCTGAAGGTACTTTGTATTCTTTTCCGGATGGTAAGATTATCTCGGCCTCTGAACCATAAGGAATCTCAACTTCAATGCTAAATTTGTTATCTTCTATTTTCCAAAACGAAGAAAGATTTCCATATGGGGTTTCCGTAGATGCTTTCGCAAAAGTTAGGTTTCCGCCTAGCACAGGTTTGATTGAAATTTTTTGTATCCAGGTTCTAACGCTTCAATTCCAGCAATTCGTTTATATAAGAAATCGCCCACCGCTCCAGAAGCGTAATGATTACAGGAAATCATCGGAATCGAACCTGTTCCATCATTAGTGATTTATCATTCGCCTTTCTCATCTAGACCATCCCATCTTTCCCGAATCGTCGTTGCTCCAACCTTTACCTCATAAAGCCAGGAAGGGCATTTCGTATTCAAAAGCATTTTGTAGGCAGTTTCCTTTTCGCCATTGTCAGTTAATGCAAACAATATGTAGGGAGTTCCAGGAAACCAGTTCCGATGCAATAAGATGTTTTTTCAACGATTGAAACGAGATTCTTCACCGCTTTTTCTTTTGTTTCTGGGGAGAACATATTCAAATACAAAGGTAAAACGTAAGCCGTTTGAAATTCATTATGAAGTTTTCCGTTCCCGTCAGTAAAAATAGAAATGTATGCATCCTTAACTTTCTCGCTGAGTTCTAAGTATTTTTTCTCATCATCTTTTTTATTGAGAATTCCCGCAATTTTAGAAAGTAATAAAGAAGTATGATACAAACTTGCAGTAGCTGTCCATGGATGACGGGCTTGCCATTCGCCCATATTATCAACTCCTGGAGCAATCCAATCGCCAAAATGGAAAGCATTTAAGCCTTTCCAAATATACCTATTTTTTGCCAAACGAAAATAAATTGGTTTCTAAACAATGTAACTTTAAATGTTATCAACAAAAAGCAACGTTTTTGCTCAAAATGATTGAAAGGAGGATAAAAAAGACCTTAGAATAAACCAAATGAGCATTTCGCTCATAAATAATCAAAAAATATGGCAAATTATTCAAGGCAACAAGAAATCATAAGTTATTTAAAAGAACATCGACAAGCAAGGGTCAGTGATTTAGCAAGAGATTTGTATTGTTCCGAAGCGACCATTCGCAGAGATTTAGCAAAACTCGAATTTGATCGTTTAATAAAAAGAACACATGGATCCGCGATTTTATCAGACAAACAAGAAGAAGTTTCAGCAACAATAAGAGAAACCGAAAATGCAATGGCAAAAGAAAAAATAGCTCGTATAGCCGTAATGCGTTGTCCAAACTTCCGCAGTATTTTTGTTGATAATTCATCTACCGTCCTCTTTTTCTTAAAAGGAATAGACCTGTCAAACAAAATAATGGTCTCGAATGGTTCGATAGCCTTAAGAAATGCTTCACTAAATCCTAAATGCGAAGCATATATCCTTGGCGGAAGGCTTAGAGGAGATATTTTAGAAATCACTGGTTCGAAAGCCTTAGAAGATTTAAACAATTATCGTTTTGATATTGCCATTGTTTCCTGCGCTTCGATACTTGATTCAGCAACATTTGAAACAAGTGAGAATACTGCTGCCATCAAAAAGAGAGCTTTAGAGAATTCAAAATTTAAAATTCTTCTTGCCGATAAAACCAAGGTTGGTCGCGGAGCACTCTTCAAAACATTAAATCTAGAAGATTACGATATGATTGTCACCGATGCTAAAAACGAGGAATTACAGCCATTTATGACGATGAAAAACAACATCGTTAAATAATAAAAAGAGCCTTTCAATAATAGAAAGGCTCTTTTGTTTTTATTCAACACCGACCAAGAACGAATAAACCGGTTGATTTCCGCTAAACATATTAATTTCAACGTCTGGATAAAGATTTTGTATCTCTTCTTGAAGGATTTCGATATCTTCTTGTTTTATATCTGCACCAGCAATAATCGTTGCGACACAAGAATCTTCATTTACCAATGATTTGATTAATGATTTAAGAGCGGTCATCTTATCAGGAACACAAGCTGCCACCTTTTTGTCATCTCTCATTGCCATATAGTAATCTTTAGTGATGTGGACGCCATCTATATCAGTGTCCTTTATTGCATAAGTAACCGAACCAGAGGCAACGTTTTTAAGTGCAGCCTTCATCGCCTCATAATTAGCATCCCCATCCACATCAGGAGAGAATTGCATCAACGCCGACAATCCTTGTGGGATAGTTTTTGAAGGGATTACATAAGGATTTATCTTATCATTCTCGGCAAGGACATCACATGCTTGATTGGCGGCTAAAACTATATTTGAATTGTTTGGCAAAATATAAACCGTTTTCGCATGGGCTTTTTCAACCGCTTCAAGGAAATCTTGAGTAGATGGATTCATCGTTTGTCCACCTGAAACAATAACATCAACGCCAAGTTCTTTAAACATCTCATCAAGACCAGTTCCGGAAGAGACCGCAATAATTGCATAATCTTTTAATGGAGTATTATTCGCCTCTTTTTCGGCTTTAGCTCTAGCAATATTACTCTCCATGTCTGTAGCGGAATTGCCATGCTCAATATTATGGTGTTCTTCAGACATATTTTCGATTGTTATAGTCAAAAATTCGCCATATTGTTGAGCAAAATTAAGCATAACGCCAGGTGTTAATGTATGAACGTGAACTTTTATTAAATCGTCATCGCGAACGAAAACGAGAGATTTGCCATGATTCGCCAAGAAATTTTTGAAGCGTTCCTCATTGAATGATTTCTTGCCATCTCCTGGTTTCCCTAAACGGATAAGCAATTGAGTGCAATAACCATATCCTTCTTCGGATTCAGATAATTCTGCGCCTGCATATTTGCCATTTGGCGTAGATAAAACATTGGATATGGCTTCGCCTTCAGCTAAATTTTCAATTCTTTCAACGAATTTGCCGTTGGCCGCTTTAGCCATGCCTTCAATAATAACAGTTAAACCAGCTCCACCAGAATCAACAACACCAACTTGTTTTAAAACAGGTAACAAATCAGGCGTGTGTTGTAATGATTTTTTAGCTTCGGCAAAAAGGAAATTTAACGTTTCTTCGATAGTAGAGAGTCTATTTGCATTCTCGGCTAAAGCTGCGCTTGCTTCACGAATAACAGTTAAAATCGTTCCTTCAACAGGGTTTTTAACAGCTTTATAAGCTATTTCTTTTCCCATCGTGAAAGCGTTGGCCAAATCTTTAACGGTTAATTTTTCCTTTCCTTTGCAGCCTTCAGAAAATCCTTTGAAAATTTGGGAAGTGATAACGCCAGAATTTCCCCTAGCGCCCATCATAAGGCCTCTAGAGAACAAACGAGAAATCGTTTCAACTGATTCATCGTTGTTATTCTTAACTTCTTTAGCACCGCTAGAGAGAGTAAGATTCATATTCATGCCTGTATCCCCATCTGGAACGGGGAATACGTTTAATTGGTCAATTTCAGGGTAATGGTTGTAAAGATTATTAGCACCTGATAAAAACAATTGCTTTAATTGTTGTCCATCTATATGTTTCATAATTATTTAATCTCTTGAACGTCTTGAACAAAAACGTTAACTTTCCAATTAGAGATAGAAAAAACGTTTTTGAGATCATAAGCGACCTTCTTTTGAACCTCGCCAATGACTTCAGTAATTTTAACCCCATAAGCGATAACAACATAGACGTCAATCTGGTAACCGCTTTTAGTTTTATGGCAATAAACGCCTTTGACATAATCGGAATTATTAAGAAGTTTATTAACGCCATCAGTAATAACTCCGCTAAGTGAAGAACTTGTCGTTAAGCCCATAACACCATAGCAAGATGTTGCAGCTTCACCAGCTACCTGAGCAATAGCTTCTTCAGAAATTTTAATTTCTCCGTATTTAGTTTCTTTTGTTGCAGCCATAAAATCACACTTTCTTATAGAAAGCTCGATATATTATCTCATAGAATGATGAGTTATGCAAATTGCAGATATTCCATCAAAAAAAGGGGCCAAATCGCCCCTAAAAAGAAAAAAGCCCGGCGGCGCGCTATTTTCGCTGGCC
>CAVHQU010000014.1:0-36644 GCA_963638555.1 bacterium
ACATATGGGAAATAGTTATTTAAATACGGTTCTTCTTTGCTTAGATATATTCTTTCGCCATCCTCGGCCATCGAAGATATGAGGATATCTTTATTATTTTTATATATTTTTCTAAGAGATTCTTTAGAAAATTTTCTTTCTAGCTTAGGAAAGGAAGAAGAGGTTGGATTAAAAACACACGCCCCATTATAGGAGATGATAGGAGAATCCAAACCTAGGGTATAATAGAACTCTTTCATCGACCTATATGGTCTTCCGGATGCTAAAACTATTATATGTCCCTGTTCTTTTACCTTTTTTATGGTTGAGATAGTAAAAGAAGACATCTTTAAAGATGAGTCTAGCAATGTTCCATCTAAATCAATCGCAATAAGCTTTTTATTCATTATTTCGTCTTAGAAAAAGAGATTGCATCTTCAAAATGAAGAGCCTTTGATGCGGAATTAATATCTTTCCAATTTCTCATTTCTTCATCTCTTCCTTCGTATATTGCCATTCCCCACCATGGTTCAACGCATACGAAAGAAGATTCCTTAACTGGAGACCATATTGCGATAAATGGGCAATTGTAATGATATTCTAAAGAATAGCCAACACCTGTATCTAAAATAAGATTTTCTTGTGGTTTCTCAATAAGTATTGTGTCATATTTAGCAAAGTCTTCTTTCTTTAAGAGATAATCTTTGTCTTCTAAGAAAGATATAGGCTGAGCAAGGAATTTCATGTCTCTTCTTGGATAATAATAGATATTGCCTTTTCCAAGATGAAGAACTGCTTTGCCAAATTTAGCAATAAAACCAGGATGATCACCTAATTGGAAAGGAAGTTCGACATCATTCTTATTAATGACGTCATATTCTCTCTTAAGGGAATTGCCATCTAAAGAATATGTTGCTCTTAATGCGAAATGAAACGGATATGATTTAAACGTTTCTTCGTTATCGGAGAATTCCATGACCATTTTATCTGAGGCAAGTTCAACTAAAGTGAATGTGACTTCTCTAATAAAGCCATGTTGGGTTGGGCATCCTAATTCTTTTCCGTCGATAACATAATGAGAATCAGGGCCGATAAATGGAAAAAGGACGACATCATGATGTTTCCATTCCTCATTTGCTTGATATAGCAATTCTTGATTATCGAGTTTGCTAATAACATGGAGAAGCTCTCCACCTTGAAGACTTGCTTCAACTTTCAATAATTCATTTTCAATAATAGGCATGGCTACATTGTAGTCTTATTAATGGCGATTTGCTATAATCTTCTAGTAAAAAGAAGGTATACATATATGCGTAGATTTGAAATTGCTAAAGGATTTGAAGAGAAAAACGTCATCATACCAAAAAGAGCCACCTCAAAGAGTGCCGGATATGATTTCCGTTGCTTAGAAGGATACACCCTCAAACCGGGAGAAACCCATTTCTTCAAAACAGGGCTTAAAGCAAAGATGGAAGATGATGAAGTGCTTCTAGTCTTTCCTCGTTCATCTTTAGCTATCAAAAAAGGCTTACGTTTAACCAATTCCGTTGCTGTTATTGACGCGGATTATTACGGAAATGAAAATAACGATGGACATATTATGATTTCTTTATTCAATTTCTCTGATCATGATGTGGTAATCGAAGATCAAGAAAGAATTGCCCAAGGTATTTTCATGAAATATCTTCCAACAGACGATGATGATGCGACCGGTGAAAGAATTGGCGGCTTTGGCTCGACAAAAACCCATTAACAAAAATTTAACTCTCATGTGAAAATGAGAGTTTTCTTTTGCGTGAGTTTCGTAAAATTTGCAATCAGACTGCAAAAATTCCGGAGGCCTATGTATGATTAATAGATTTATAACAAAATTGATTGAAGAAAATATCAAACATTTTCCGGTTATTTTGCTAACTGGCCCAAGACAAATTAGAAAGTCAACGACCCTTTATCATGATTTTTTAGATAAAGGTTATTCATATGTCACATTAGACGATAAATTGGAATTAGCGATAGCACGAGTGATCCAAGAAGTTTTTTAGAACTCCATCCTGCTCCGCTTATTATTGATGAGGCACAAGATGCGCCGGAGTTATTTGTTGAAATAGAAAGAATAGTAAATAAATCGCGATTGGAAAATGGCAATGCGAAAACGAATGGCATGTATATCCTTTCTGGATCAAGTAAACAAAAACTATTAGATGAGGCAAAAGAGTCTCTTTCTGGCAGAGTTGGAATATTAGACATGTCAAATCTCTCTTTAAATGAAATATTTGGCTTTGATAATTTACCGTTTGCCGTTGACCTTAAGGAGAATTCTGAGAGATCTAAAAGATTCTCTTTAAGCGAAAAGGAAATATTT
The DNA here is from genome assembly GCA_963638555.1 of bacterium. GTDB lineage: Bacteria > Bacillota_I > Bacilli_A > RFN20 > CAG-826 > UBA4951. The sequence goes on from CAVHQU010000014.1 coordinate 2,342, forward strand.
AAATACATTGCTAGAGGATTTTTCCCTGCTTTATATGATGATTTGGAACTGAGTGCTCAGATATTCTATTCTTCTTATATCTCCACTTATTTAGAAAAAGATTTAAGAGGAATAATCGGCATCACCGACGAGGTCAAATTCATGAATTTCCTTCGCCTTCTTGCCTCAAATACTGGTGAAGAACTTATGTATGATAACTATGCGAAACAAGCGGGAGTCGTCACTAATACGGTGAAATCGTGGATTTCATCACTGGTAAAAACTGGAGTTATATATCTTGTTGAGTCATATAAGGAAGACTCTATAGCAAAAAGAATCGTCAAAAGGCCAAAGATGCATTTCTTTGACACGGGACTTGCCGCATATTTATGCGGAATGGATTCGCCTGAAACATTAGAAAAAAGTTTTCTTAAAGGAAGGTTCTTCGAAACATTTGTTTTCAATGAAATAAGGAAGACGTATATCAATTCAGGTATCAAGCAAGAGCTTAATTATTATAGAGATTCCGACCAAAATGAAGTTGATTTGGTTCTTCTTAGAAATGGAGAGATTTCTTGCATAGAAATAAAATCCGGGCAGAACTTCAACACTTCATACACAAAAGGATTCAAGAAATTAGACGCTTCAAAATTCATTCACGGGAAGAATGCGATAATATGTTCCTCAGATAAGATATCAATGTTAAATGATGGAACACTTAAAAAACTTTTTTGGTATTGCAGTCCTCTATAGAAGACTATTCCTTATACGATAAAGGATTTTTTCGATCAAAATCAAACTCCACTCAGAAAAACGTTCTCATCGGCTACGCAAAATCGGGAATAGCAATGCCACTAGCCTATGAAGATAAAGTACATTAAATCATTCTCTTTTCAAACTTCGCGTTTGAATGGAAGATCTAATCAAATGATTTTCAGCGTATTTTTTAAAGAAATCGCAATGTTCAAAATGACGAATGCTCCATATAAAGAAATTAGAATATATCAAATCGACAATTGAAGGTAAATATAAAAAGCAAGTCACTTAATCCCTATCATGCGATGGAAAGAGCGGTTTTTATTCTAGATGAAATAGCTAAGTTTCTTCTATGATTATCGACATATAAAGAGAAAATAAGCACATTCGTGCTATAATTAAATTAATAAAGAAACTGATTGGCGGTGGTTATATATGTCTTTTAAATTAGATGATCTTGAAAAGTTTAAAAAACATCGAATTGAGATTTCTGAATCCTTGTCTACCAAATTTATTGGAAGAGAAAAAGAAATAGATGATATTTGCAATTTGCTGAGTGACAAAGATTTTGTTGCCATATTCGGACCTGCCGGAATTGGTAAAAGTAGGTTAGCGGTAGCGGCTATAGAAAAGTATTCTTTAGAAAATAAAGAAATCAGTGTTTTGTGTGTAAAAAGTTTCGGTGATTACATATCCGCTATTGAAGAATCGATAGAAGACTCAAAACAATATCTTTTGCTGATCGATGATGCTAGCGATTTCAAAAGGTTTAACGAGGTGATTGAATGTTTGAAATATCATCGGAGAAATGTGAAAGCCATATTTACCGTTAGGGATTATTTAAAAGATCGCATCGATGACGAGGCTATTTTCTTTTACAAGATTGGTTTTCTTAGCGACGATGAAATAAAAAAAACAATCGAGGAAAACACAAAAGTCAAAAATAATGAGTGGTTGAGCAAAATCACAAAGCTATCCAAAGGCAATATAAGACTTGCCTTTATCGCTGCCGATTTTGCTATGAAGGATGAGAAAGGGTTTGCTTCGCTTTTCAATGTCAATGACCTCATGAGTTCTTTTTATAAAGAGCAAATAAAAAAATTGAGAGATTCAAACAATATCGTTATTTCGGCAGGAATAATTGCGTTCTTTAAAAGTGTTTATTTGAACCAACTGTTTTATATCTCGCCGCTCTTGAAGATTGCCGACATCAGCAAACAGGAATTTCTCTATTGTGTAGACTCGTTAATCTCGATGGAATTAGTTGACGAATGCTTTGGCGTAGTTAAAATATCGGATCAATGTTTTGCAGATTATTTGCTGAACTATGTTTTTGTTGAGAAAAAATATTTGAAAATCAGAGATTTGATAATAAGCACATACAAATATTACAAAAAGAGGATAATCGAGTCTTTAAATGCTATCTTTGGCTCTTACTTGACGGATGAATCCCTATCTTATCTCAAGGATGAGGCACTTGGGGCTTCTGCATTGATAGAAGATGTAGACTTAAAGCATGACATAGCAGTCACATTCGCGCCTCTTGCTTTAGACCACGCAGCGATAGAATTCAAGAATGGCGTGGAATGCTATAGCGACAAGAAGGATATCAGATGGCTCTTGGTATTATTTCAAATTCTTTCGAGGTCGAAGTATCAATTGGTAGCTAACGCAGGCATCGTCCGCCTTTTGAAGAAGACAGGTTCGAAGAAGGAGAAAGTTTTCAAAACAATCAGCGAAACTTATTCTCTGAGCTATGATGATGTCAAATCGTCTTTTAAATATCTTGATTCCTTTGTTGCTTACTTGATTGAAAACAACATCAGTGATGAGCATTTCCTTCTACTTGTTTCATCTTATTTGAAATACTCATTCAGGAATTCGAGATTCGTTGAGAACAAGAGGCTTGAATTCAGTTTTTTCGACCTGAGCGATGATATGGAAGGGATAATCCCATTCAGGAAAAGATGCTGGGAGTACGTTTTTAGTTATGCATCTGAGATGTTAATTGAAGATATCGTTGATTTTGCCAAGTTCCATATAATTGAAAATGCCGAGAAGATAACGAAGGCGGACCTTATGACGATAAACGAGCATTTGGACGGATTCGAAGGCAAAGAACTGATTCAAGCGGTTTTATACGAAGAATTGAAAGTCGACGCAGCGAGATATGGATTTGAATGTAACCTATTTCCAAGCGCCAAATATAGTGGCGTTATTGATGCCATTTTAGAAAAGAAGCCACGCGGCACGGATTATGATGAATATAGGAAAATGCATAAAGAAAAAGTGCATAGTTTTTATACTGCAAATAAATTGCAAGTCTTTGAAATGTTGAGAGACATTGATCCAATCTCAAAATATTATGAGCAGAACATAAAATATTTCCTTTCGATTGTCCTTGATTTCATTGATGAATTCTCCGAATTTATTTTAAGTATTTTCGTACAATATAAGGTTTGCCCTCGTTCTGTCGTAGAAAAGGCTTCATCGATAATCGGGTATGATGCTCTTTATGAAGAAATTAATTCAATCCCCGATATGGCTATGAAGGAAGAATACCTATATGCCTTCTATTCTTTCATTAATGATCAAGACTGCAAAACCACATTTGGATTCGACAATTGGATTAAATCAAAGCAGATTTTAGGCACTAAAGCTATCTTTACAAGAAATGCTTCATCTCTAAGAAAAATAGCGGAAAATTCGGGAATCCCTTATTTGAAACTCATAAAAATAATTTTCAAGAATAGAGAATGTAACGCGAATATTTCTAAAGAATATCTATCATATTTGTTTTTCAGGGACGGAGCATTTAAAGAACTCCTTGATCTAGATAAAGATTTTGCAATAAAGGTATATGAATTCTTGATTGCTCAAAAAGAAAACGATTATGCAAACAAAATTCTCAAGGAAATAATCGATGTCAAAAGAAACTACATCCAAACTTTTGCAAAAAGATATGTTGAAGATGAAGTGATAGATGATGAAGGACTAGATGCAATCATTTTCAATGGCGACAACTGCAAGTTGTTCTTTGATGCGTGCATAGAAACAGGAAAAGAAAAACTTCCATATTTTGCTCCTTTCTTTTTACAACGACTCATTTCGCGAAATATAGGAAACCAAAGCATGCTCGATTGGATCCTTACCTATATAGATAAAAATCGAAAAGATGATAAGGCCATGGAATCTCTATTTTCCGTTTTGGCGGGAATGGATTACGGATACAGGAATCGTTTCATTGCCAAATATTACGAAAAAGGTAAAGACAAGGAAGTTTTAAGATGTGTTTTATTTAGCACGTGTGATTCCTGTCCCCTCGATTCCACTGAATCACATTACATCGCTAAAATCCAAAGCCTTGAGTCCTTAAAAGCAGATTTAATCAAATGGGACAATCTGGATCTCATTGTTTTTATTGATGGAATTATAGAAGACTATAAGCAAACCATTAGAAATAATAAAATCAGCAAACTGGTTGAATATATTGATAATAATCTGTTAAGCGAACTTCAGGAGATTGACCAAAAAACCGAAGTTTCGCTTGTTGACGCATTCAAATTGTATTCAGAGGATGAAAACTTCCGCAGGCTCCTTTCTTCTGGGTACGTCTCTTATAAAGATGGGTGTTTCGTGACGAAAACGGATACTCCTTTGAAGTTCGCAGATGTCATAAAAAATAAAAAGATAATAGGTATCAAGGTTGTTCAAGCCGTTGACGACATCGATGTCAAGTACGAGCAATGTTTATCTTCTATGGGAAAAATCGTTAAAAGATTCGATGAAGCCAATCAACTGACGCTCATCGAAAGTTTGTATTCATTGTTTTTGGAGAAGAAGTGGACAGTGAATGAATTCACGCAAGAGACAGCGTTAACGAAAGACCTTTTCAGCAAAATAAAGAATAAGCAAAGGAAAAGCCTCGAAAAGAAGACACTCATCCAAATTATTATTGGGCTTAGGCTTCCTAAGGATCAAAGGGATTTTTTGTTAGAGAAAAATAGGACTCAACTTTCTCGTTTCGACTTAGATGATGTCCTTTATGATTTCATACTTGCATCGGGAGTGGGCATAGATGATGCTGATGCATTGCTCAAAGAATTTGGAAAGGAGGGATTTATAAAAAATGATACGGCAGAAATATTTTCCTAAAATACAAAACGACCATATAGGAGGATGAATCTATGAAAAATCACTCAAAAAGCCCATAAATGCTGTATTTTCAGAAAATACGGGCATTTTTAAACCTCAAATATAATGAAGCCAGAACGAGTTAGACACGTTCGAATTTCATTAATAAGGAGGAAATAAAAATGTCTAAAACTATCATTGATGACGGTTATTCGTCATACCTAGTTGAGGGCGCTACCTTTATGGGCAAGTACCAGATACCATCCATCCCCAAACACGATGCGATTCTTATCCCAAAGGATATGATTCCATTTGATAAGAGGAACGTCGTGAAGGAAAGAGATCTAGCGATAGATTTCTACATGCACGATGTGACTTTCAGACAAATTCTCACATCGACAAGAAAATATCTTGATGAACTTTCAAGGTTTGCGGCGGTGATTTCGCCGGATTGCTCACTCTACAGGGATATGCCGTTATGCTTGCAGATAACCAACACCTATATGAATAGGGCTGTTGGCTTCTATCTTCAAAAACATGGCGTGTATGTAATCCCAAACGTTAGATGGGGAGACGAAAGAAGCTTCGAATTCTGCTTTCAAGGACTTCCCACAAACGACATCGTATGTGTCAGCACGCATGGCTGCATCAAAGGCAAGGAAAACAAGTATTATTTCAGGCTAGGCTTAGAAGCAATGCTTAATACCTTGAAGCCGCAGGCCGTGCTAGTACATGGCTCAATGCCGGATGAAGTGTTCTCTGATTTCCTAAGCGAGACGAAGATCGTCCATTACGAGAGCTATATCTCCAAAATTAAAGGAGGTAAGCACAATGGGTAGTGGAATCTCTGGAAACTACACTGGCACAAAGCAAACTGAGGCATCTCAGCCATATGCTAGCAGTTATGGTGTGACTCCCAAAATGCTTCAGTTTGACATCGACAGGGGAGTTTATAACGGATCTTACGAAAAAAATCCAACTGCGAAGAACATTTACGATGCTATAAATGGTGAATATATAATTTCCCCAAGACGGGATAGATACTTAACGTATGTTATTGATATGAATGATAATATCATCGTAGCTGAAAGAAATGGGAATAGCTTTGTCGGCAAAGCAACGCCACATCCGACTTTGGTTGGCGGAAAGAACCCACGTGTTAAGTTCGCTGGAATTTTACATTTAGACGGGGGAAAAATCATCTCATACGATCATATGAGCGGTCATTATAAACCAAATATTAAATCTATGGATGTTGCTAAAAAAGCATTCAGTAAACTACCAAGTTATTTATTTAAAGGAGGAAAGAAAGATGATTAAAATCGATGATAATACATTGAATAGACTATTTAAATCAGATTATTTTAAAATATCCAATGAAGAATTTACGCAGCTTGAACAATTGGCACGTTCTATTCTGCAGAACTATTCATGGGACGAAGTTTACGGAAATTTTGACAGATATTTGAGAAATGAATGCAAAACAGAAGACGATGTGATTAATTTTGTTCATTTCTTCGTGCATTATAGCGGATTAAAATTTCAAATCCCTAGTCAATATGATCCTTATGACCTTGTTGGCTATATCTTATCGATGGTCGATTTGGAAAAACGTTGGGATGATTGTGGAGGATTATTCGATGACTTCGCAAATCAGGCGCTAAGAATCGATTTGTACAATGATCCTTATTATCAGTTTTGGAGGGATCCAAAAATTCTAACCATTGCAGAAAGGTATAAGGAGAAAAAGAATGGACTACGTTAAACTATCAAAGGAAATCTCATATGCGTTAAGACACGCGCCTTGGGAATACGAGCTTGAGCTTGATGAGAACGGTTTTGTTCCCATTGAGCAATTACTTCATTCTTTGAAATCGCTAAATGAATACGGCAGAGATGTGACAAAAGAGGATCTCGAATACATTGTCGCTCATTCGGATAAGAAAAGGCATGAGATCGTCGGCGACAAAATAAGGGCCTTATACGGCCACTCTGTGCCAATTAAAATCGAGAAAATTCCAGGAACTCCGCCTGATGTCCTCTACCACGGGACAGCAAGGAGATTCCTTGATTCCATAATGAAGGATGGATTGCTACCGATGAAGAGACGGTATGTCCATCTTAGTGTTGATACTGATATGGCCACATTGGTCGGCAAGAGACGAGATGCCAATCCTGTAATTCTCCAGATTGACTCCAAAGCAGCACTCAATGCCGGAATCAAATTCTACATCGGCAATGACAAGGTGTGGCTTTGCGACAAGATGCCTGCTAAATGCATAAAGATTTTCAAAAACTGAAAGGATTGAAGTGCCGTTTAGCACTAGGAATAATATGGAGATTTCAATCTCAACAGTTTAAAATTTCTTAGTTTCCACTACTCGAAAGACCCTCATGAAAATGGCAAAATAATAGTGGAAGCAGAGAGATCAACTTCAAATAAAATTGACTTGATTAATTTCTATAAGTAGTAGAAAATAACTCTCCCCTACATTCTCCACACTTTTTGCGAAATTCTCCACGCATCGCTTAATCCCTATAAGTCCCTTCCAGTCCTCACTTAAGAGGCGAAAAGCCCGTAACTAAGGCAAAAATATGGGATACGGGTACCTTGCTTAGGCAAAATCGCACTTTGAGATGAAGAACTCAAAATACCAATTTCATCTATTTAAAGAAAAAAAGTTCTCATAATTACGAGAACTTTTTATATTTTCTTTGTCTTGAGAACCTTAAATGAAGGGTCATCCATCTTTTCAAGATTCTTGAATTTCCTTCCTTCCATCTTGCAAACTCTTATTGCGGCATGTTTGCCAGAGAAAAGGGCTATAGGAAGTCCACCTGGTGGCATCACCCATTGTCCAGTTAGAACAAAGTTGTCAATTCCATCGAATTCACCTTGTCTCATCAAACCCTTTGATTTCTTCGTGGTAATGAAAGACATATATGAACCTTTATAGGCATTGCAATATCTCTCATATGTCAAAGGGGTTGTAACATCAAGCAATTCGACATCCTCTAGAGGAATAGAAAAAGCTTTAGCGGATTCTTTCCTAAAGAATTCACCGATCTTTTCTTTTTCTTTGATGTATTCTTCCTTGCTTAGGCCCTTAAGATAATCATAGTCCTTGCTAGAAGAAGGCAAGAGAATTGTGAAAGTCGTGTATCCATCTTTGCTTAGCAATCTATCAAACGAGAAATTCCTAATACAATAATGATCCAATTTTCCTGTTAAGAAATCCATCTCTGGGATTAGATAATCAACCATCTTAGGGAAAGAGGAAATATCTCTCTTTGTGCGTAAAGAGACTTGCAAAGATGAAACGACTGGATAATCGATTTCGTTTGAGAAACGTTCTTCAAAGAATTTATCGTTGTATTTGCCTTCGAGAAGCTTATTTAATGTATGGTTGGCATCACAAGAAGAAATAACGTAATCCGATGAAATTTCTTCGCCGTTTTCTAGACTGATTCCAACGGCTTTGCCATTTTCAATGTTGATCTTGGAAACAGGCTTGTTTAGATATAATTTTCCGCCTTTTGCCAAATAAGTGTTTTTCACGCGATTGATCATGGAGAGGGATCCTCCTTCAACCATGCCCGCATCTTCTAAAGAGATGGCTTGACAAACATAAAAGAAGGAATGGATGTTATATGTCTCAGGAAGGAAACGGAGAAAGATATCGCCTAGTTCCTTGTTTTTGAAATGGGAACAATACTCTTTCATTGAAACATGTTTATAGTGAGCGAAAGGAATTGCCATTGGCAACATCTTTAAGCCAAACATCGTGAACTCGAATGGATTCATATATTCCATTGGCTTTGATGTAGGTATTCCAACCGATTGATAAAGTTTGACATTTCTGATGAAATTCTTAATCATCTTTTTGTCTTCAGGGAAATGTTTTAGCATTTCTTCTTTGAGTTTATCTAAATCGGCATAGAAGGTGAAAAGTTCACCGTTTTTGAGATAGAACTTCGTTAAATATTCGGTTTCGAAGATGGTTGATGATTCATCGAATGCACCAACGTGTCTCCATAAGGGGAAAAGATCGCTTTTGGGATTGGTACCAACAATCCAATGGGCACATCCCTCAATATAGGTACCCTTTCTATACCAGCCAGTGCATTCTCCACCAGCGATTGTATGTTTTTCGTATATTGCTACGTCAAAACCATTATCAAGGGCGTAAATACCGGCCGTTAATCCTGATAAACCGGCACCAACGATGCTTATGGAAGGTTTTCTAATTTTATTCATGCGAGATATTCTAATATATATTGCCTATTGTTTCTTCAAAAATATTTAAATGGTTTCCTTTCCGTATGCATATTTCTATAAAATCAGTAACATTTAATGTAAAATATAGCTATGATTAAAATCTTTTATTCTCCATCATGCTCATCATGCCGCAAGGTTAGAAAATGGTTCGACGAGCAAAAAATACCGTACGTTGCTAAAGATATTTTTACTTCCTTAACTGAGGATGATATCAAAGATATGATTGCCAAATCGATAGATGGCACGGATGAAATCATTTCCAAACGTTCAAAAATCGTTCTTGAGAATCATATAGATTTTGACTCAATGAAGATTTCAGAGCTTGTTTCTTTCATCAAAGAGAATCCATCAGTTTTGAAAAGACCAATCATCGTAGATGATAGACGCCTTCAAGTTGGCTATAACGAAGAAGATATTGATATATTCATTCCTCAGGCAAGAAGAATGGCCTACATGTTTTGCAAAGAATGCCCTAAAAACCCTAGTTGCGATAATGCGGCTGAGGAAAGCAAGTAATCAATCTTTCTTCTTGAACAAATGACGTTTCTTTTTTTCTTTTGAAGAGATGAATTGATTATAATCGTTAGATATTTCACCGATGCATTTGTTGATAACGATTTGGTCCTTCTTTGGATCATTTTCTTTTTCCTCATCTTCTAGATAAAGAAGAGTCCCAACGACCGTTGAAGCGTCTTTTTCTTCAATATATGGGTATTTTTTGTTTTTATACGATTTCAAAAAATCTAATAATGATGGAATTTGTCTGTAATCAGGGTTTGATTCATCAAATTTCTTTTTCTCATAACGTTTGATTAATCCTTTAAGATCTTTCTTGTTTTCAAGAAGAGAATGGGCCTTTTCTTTAAAGGAGTGATATTTCTCTAGCAAATCTTTTTCAAGAGGCGCATCTTGAAGTTTCTTCTTTCTTTTCTCTTCTTCGATTCTCTCTAAATTTTCTAGTTTGGAAAGGATTGCAAGCTCGTCTTCGGTATATGTTTTCTTGTCTTCATTGAGCTCATCGAGATATTCTTTATGGTTGAATTTAAGGAAGAACTGTATCGTTTTTGATGAGCGAATGTCTTCCTCGATAGCTAACTGAAGGATATTTGTGTAACGTGTTACCAAAACGACAATCACGTCAAAGATGATTTGGACAATGAGGATAATTCCCGAGACGATTGTGGCGATGATTGACAAATCCGTGGCACCCTGTAGGGCGATTTCGATAATTGCAACGATAATTGAAGCCATCTTGCAAAGGTATTTCAAAGACTTGATAAAAAGAAGAGCAAACTTTCTTTCTTTCCTCTTTAAGCGTTTGATTGCTTTGCTATCGGATATGTCTACCTTATAGACCGGTTCAATGATGAATGTCAAAAGGGTTGAGACAAATATCAATGAATAGATGATGATATAGGCCAAAGAATCTAAATTGGAAAAAACAAGATAAGCGCAGTAAATGAAAAATACTATCTGAACAACAATATTAAGAATCTTTTTGAGAGTGTTTAACTCGTTCTTGATGTATTTTAGTGCGTTTAAGGAATGGTAGAAGGTGTTAGCCATATAAAAATTATAATGAAAGAAAGGAAAAAGAAAAAGGTTACCAAGTAGGTAACCATTAAGTTTTCTTATTTTCCTTCAGATGCTTTGAGAGCTTCCATTGCGCGTGCTGTCTTGCTCTTTTTGTTAAGGGAGAAAGCGACGTGATTGTCTTCTAAGAACTTTTGAAGATATTTTTCAGCATCCTCTTCGTTATTGTGCTCTAATTCAACTTCGTAATCTTCAATTCCTGAATAGGAGTTCTTGTCGATTGATAATTTGCCATTTTCATATGGAACATCGATACGATCAGTTGTTAACGATGTCTTGATTTTCAATGTCTTTGTGTGGATATCAAGCATGTTAAGCATCTTTTTGATATCTCCATCAGGGAAGATTGAATTATCACGGAAATTAATGAAATCTTCTTTGCTCCAGGTGGAATTCTTTTCTAATAGGCCTTGGGAAAGAGGGACTTTAAGTGTCATTTCGAAACGATTGTCTTTTTCTCTGATGCGAAGGGACAATTTCTCTTTGGAAAGAATTCCGTCTTTCGAATCGATATAATGGTTTGTTTGGGTGTAAACACCGTATTTCATGTACTTTAAGGCTAGTTTCTCGTAATCATTTTTCGAGACTAAGGCCTTTGCTTCAATTTCAATTGTATTACTCATTTTGTTACCTCTTGTGATATTATAACTCATGTATGAAAAATTGTGTGTTATTTCTCGAAAATGATTTCTATATTAGAAATCTATGGTGGATTATCGCTTTAGGCGTGATCCTTGTTGGCGGTCTCCTCATTCTTTTGATGAGAATTAGATACAAGAACAAAGGAAAATCTACTCCAAAGGTCTCTATCGAAGAGAATCTTGAGGCGATTGGTGGCAAAGATAATGTCATTGCTCATTCTTTAAATGGTTCAAGAATCGTTTTGGTTTTAAGAGATTACGAGGCAATCGATAGAGAAAAACTCAAGAACGCTGGCGCAGTCGGCTTTGTTTTAAAATCCGATAAGATTACCATCGTTTTTAAAAATGATGCCAAAAAAGTGTATAAGGAAATGTTTGGAGAATAGGGATGGAAAACGAAGAGAAGAAAGAACGTTCATTTAAAGAAGTGGTTTTGGATTTCCTTAGAGGAATTAGCTTAGGCGTATCAGCGGCTGTTGCAGGCTTATCGGCTGGCACAATTGCAGTCGTTGAAGGCATATATGATAAGCTAATCGCGGCTATATCAACTTTAAGAAAGAACTTTAAAAAGAATTTTCTTTATCTTCTTCCCGTAGTTATCGGTGCAGTCTGTGGAGCCATCGCAGCATTAATTGGCATCCAAAAAGGATATTCAATCGCTCCATTTTCCATTACTTCATTCTTTGCTGGCCTTATTGTTGGCTCTTTGCCGTTTACTTTTAAGGAACTCCAAAAAGGTTCAAACAATAAAGAAAAGTTCAATCATGTTCTTTCTTTTGCTCTTTGCTTAATTGTTGCAGCAGGACTTGGCATTGTTACGGCTCTTGCGAAATGGCAAATTACCTTCATGAATGATGAAGGAAATTTCTATTGGTATGCCTATATTTTGATTCTACTTGCTGGCATCATTGGCGCCTTCGCTTGCATTGTTCCAGGCGTTTCTGGATCAATGTCCTTGATGGTTTTAGGTGTTTATTACCCAATACTAAATATGTATACAGGGGAAAACGCCATATGGCATAAAAGCGGAACGACCATTATTTTAGGCATTGTTTTGCTCTTATTGTTCGCGATTGGAATCTTGGGCGGAGTATTTGGCGGTTCTAAGATAATGAAGAAACTCTTGGAGAAACATCGCTCAACAACTTTCTGGGGGATTTTAGGCTTAATCATTGGCTCACTTGTTTCAATGTACATCAATTCCTCAATATTCCCTTTATATGCCGGGTATAACAAGAATGCCAATGCAATTTGCTATGATGCCGAATGCCCAGTGGAAATCGTTAAGATTCAGACTTGGGATTACGTTCTTGGCGCCATCTTGTTTGTCGTTGCACTTTCTTGCATGGTTGGTTTGTTCATTTTCGTGAATAAGAAAAAAGCCCCTAAAGAAGAGACTAATTCCGAAACACAAATTTAAGAAGATCTTCGGTTGGAAGGCCTTTGATATTGTCATAACTCCCCTCTATATGATCAATTAGAGGGTAATCATCTTGAATTCCAAATGCGCCAGCCTTATCTAATGGATTGAATTTATCAATATATTCTTCGATTTGATTTCTATTCAATTTGTTGAAATAGACATAGGACTTAACTGTTCTAGATATTTCAGTTTGGCTTGATAGATATGTATAGGAAGTAAGAACGACTAATTTCTTGCCAGATTGTTTTTCTAACATGGAAATTGCTTCAACCCTATCTTTTGGCTTGGTAAGGATTTCTCCAGCACATATCACTAGAGTATCAGCAGCTAGAACTTCATCATTTGGGTAAAATGAGTGGACCATGTATGCTTTAAGACGTGCTTCGTCATATGAAACGTTATATGCCTTAAGGTATGGCTCAATCAATTTCTCATCGATGTTTGGAGAGAAAATGATGAAATCTTTTCTTATCTTCGAAAGGAGTTCTTTTCTCCTAGGAGAACCTGAAGCGAGGATTAGCATAATTAATCAACCGTGTTCATGATTACAGGCACGATCATTGGGGATCTTGCTGTGCGACGGTAGATATAGTGAGAGAGAGTTTCTTTGATTGCGGATTTTATCTCAGCATAAGTCGCTTTATGAGACATTACTTGTTGAACGACTTCATTAGCATGCATCTGAGCGTGTCTAATAACGTGGGTATCTTCAGATACATTGAATCCTCTTGAATATACAACTGGTGGAACAACAAGCTTGTTATGCTTGTAGTCTATTGTCAAAAGAACGCATACGATACCGTTGTTCTTTAATTGATCACGATCATTGATGACGGCGGAAGACAATCCATCCAAATCATGTCCATCAATGTATGTGTCATCGGCTGGAACGTGCATACCTGTCTTTTTAACGACGTGATTTTGAAGTTGCAACATATCTCCATTTGAGCAAATGAAGGTGTTTTCTTTAGGAATACCGACACTTTGAGCAAGTTCTCCATGAAGTTTAAGCATACGATACTCACCATGAGCAGGCATGAAATACTTAGGTTTTGTTAATCTAAGCATCAAGCGTAATTCTTGTCTTGATGGGTGACCGGAGGAGTGGAGAGAGAAGGCTAAGCCATTTTGCTTTACGTCAGCGCCTTCTTTGACAAGGAGGTTAACTAATTTATCAATCAATGCGCCATTTCCTGGAATTGGGTTTGATGAGAAGATGATGGTATCACCTGGAATGATATGGACGTTCTTGTGCTCACCTTTGGCAATACGCGATAAAGCGGCCATCTTTTCACCTTGCGAACCGGTGCAAAGGATACAAATCTCATTGGATTTGAAATTCTTGATTTGGTCATCTTTGATTAAAGATGCATCAGGAATCTTAATGTAGCCATATTGTCTTGCAATACCAACGACTGTCTCCATTGAACGACCCAAAATACAGATTTTTCTATTGTGCTCAACAGCAACCTCAACGACTTGTTGAATACGGTTGATGTTTGAAGAGAAGGTTGAAACGATAATTCTAGCAGGAGCCTTATCGAATATTTCCTCAACGCCATTACGAACATTTGTTTCTGATGGGGTGTATCCTTCAATTTCAGCATTTGTCGAATCAGCTAAAAGAAGATCAACGCCTTCTGAGCCTATTTTAGCAATCTTAGAAATCTCAAATGTAGGTCCTACAGGTGTTAAATCAATCTTAAAGTCGCCAGTATCAACGATTCTACCTTCTTTTGTATCAACGCAAATGCCATATGAATCAGGGATGGAGTGGGTGACTCTAAAGAAGGAGACAACGAAATCATCACCGATTTTGATGATGGAATCTGAGTCATATTCAACGATCTTGATGTTGTCCTTGATACGGTTTTCTTCTAATTTGTGACGAATTAAAGCAGCCGCTAATTTAGGCGCGTAAATAACTGGTATATGAACGGAACGAACGAGAAAAGGAATTCCGCCAATGTGGTCTTCATGACCATGGGTGATAAAAAGAGCTTTGATCTTGCTACGGTTGTTCTTTAAATATGTGTAATCTGGAATAACGTAATCAACGCCTGGAAGAGTTGCTTCAGGGAAACGTACGCCAGCATCTAATAAAATCAAACTTTTTTCTGCTTCGATGCAGTAGGTGTTTTTGCCAACTTCGCATAAACCGCCAAGTGCAAACACATTAATACCATTTTGAAAACCTATCATAAAGGCCTCCCTTTCTAAAATCGTTATAAACGAATATTTATGTTTTTCGTCTTTAAAAATATACCATATGGTCTATTTCTTTACCAAAGGTAAATCAATGAAAGCGTTTTCTAAAACGTAAAAGAAAAATAACACTTAAATTATTTTTTAATTAACGTTCTGATGAAGAAATATATCGAATAACCAAGAGACGGCAAGGTTATAAGATAAAGAAATAAATTCAAAGAACCCATGTAATCAAGCGGAGTGAGCATTTGGAAGTTCTCAATGACATAATATGGATTGTAAGTCAATAAAGCGTATGCAGTGCCAGTTAAAATGATCATTAAGGTTAAATAAGTCGAAGAAATGATGATATTAACTTTCTTTGAAGGGTTGAATTTAATTTCACCTGCATTACGAATGACAAATTCATAATAAAGAAGAGCTAAGGCATTAAGAATAATCAAAACATACACGATGAAATATGGTGCGCTAGTTGAATTGAAATTCCCACCAATCAAACAGACTAATAATCCGCCAAAGAAATACATGCTTAAGATGATGGTAAATGCTCTAGTAACCACGGCTAACGGCTTGATTTTAGCGATACCAACATATGGATATGTATCAATCTTTAAATCTTTCTTGAAGGAAAGTCTCAACATATAAGCAGAGAACAAGCCAGTCAAAATATAGATAAGATAAAGCTCGCCAGGGAAGATGATTGAGAAGTTTCTATTTCCCCAGAAGAAGATACCCATTCCTAATAATACTGAAGTGTAGATAATTCCAGCCAAAGAGATGACTCCAAAGACAATTCCGTTGACACGTGTAGTTGTTTTGAATCCTTTTTCACTCGTTGGATGCATGCACAAATGAAGAATGAACAACCAATAAATCGGCAAGAAATATGCAATCTCTATGCAAATGAGCCACCATTGATTTGGAAAACCGTCAATGTCTGCAGCAAAAAACTGAAAACCCTTGAAGAAGAGAATAGAAGAGAACACATAGAGAATGACCTCTGTTATTTTTAATGAGAGACGTAATTTCTTTTCCATATTATTTAGACTCCCAAACTATGCTACGTTGAATGTTTGAATGGTCATTGTAGTCCATCAAAACGTGTTGGAGACTCCAAGATTTATCTTTCTTCAAGGAGTATGCCGCATATCCAGTTCTCGTAAAACCACTATCGTCTTTGTAGTAATAAAGCTCCGTATTGGATTTAACTCCATATCCCATGACCATGTCTTTGTATTTGACGACAAGATCGTTTGAATGGTCATGTCCAAAGAAGAAACCTTTCATATTGATTTCTTTGGCTGTATCAAAGAATGGAGAAGATACTTTCGCGTTGCTATTTGCTTCATGCTGCTCACCAAGCAAGGTAACGCCCTCGCCATCAATTGCCTCGTTCATTTCCAAGGTAGGAATGTGAATGAAACCTATAGAAGGCACGTATTCGTCATTAACTTTAGACGAATCGGCAATGCTTTTCATCCATTCAACTTGGTTTTCATGGATATAGTCATATTGATATTTGATGAGATTTTTACCCATGTAGGAGTTGCTATCAAGAACATATACTTGCCACGCTCTTTCATTCCCGTCCATGATATCGATGAAAAAATTGGTGTTTCCTTGAAGATCATCATCAACAATCTTGCTAATGAAGTTCTTTGTTGTAGAAATCTTGTTATTCAGCCATGATGTGCTCCATTCGCCTTGTTTATCATGGTTACCATAATTAACGGCAATGGGAACATCCCAAGAAGAAAGAAAATCAAAGAGACTTTCGGCAATATATTTATTGGCATTAAGCAAAGAATCCCCAGTCACCATAAGAAGATCAATATGGCCTAATTGTTTCTTTGCATCATCGAATAAATCCTGCATGTATGCCTTAGATTCATTCAAATTTGTTGTGTAAGTCCAATGAATATCAGTCAGTTGCATGATGTTAAAAACGTCATCGCTAAAAGATAACGTAGCACGATAATCATCAATGCTTGGACTTCCTTTTCCTGAATTGCAGGCCACAAGAAGAAAGAGGCTCGGTAAAAGAATTAGTTTTTTGTTTTTCATGTAAAATTATTCTAAACGAAAACATTTTATATGACAACTTAGCGAAAGAATTTTTAATTAAACTTTTATTTTTTAGATAGCAACAGCGCCAAGGACTTTCTTGAATGGATCTTTTTTATCGATTCGGTCATAGAAGAAAACGCCTGATAAATGATCGATTTCGTGTTGCAATACTATGGCGTCAAAACCTCTAGCAACGATGGTGACATCTTCATTTTTTATTGCATCAAACGCTTTGACTGTAACTTTGAAATCACGATAGGCATAGCCTTCGTGCTTTCCATCCACCGAAAGGCATCCTTCGCCTGATTCTAAGTAACATTTCTTAACGGAATTGGCGACGATTTTAGGATTAACAAGCTTATATTGGACATATTCGCCTTCATTTTCACCTTGGTAATAGATGACGAGCATATTCTTGTATACACCGATTTGTGGAGCGGCAAGACCAACGCCTTCCCTAACTTCTGGGTGTTTCTCTCTGAAAGCTGAATCTTGAGTTTCCTTTAGATACGTGAACATATCATCGATGGTTTTTCTATCTTCTGCTGATAGAGGCATATCAACTGGTTTTGATGGTTGATGGATTCTTTGAGTGGTATCTTTAACAATTTTTAAATTCATAGCATATGAATTGTAGCATAGATTTAACTAATTAGTTAAAATGTAAATGTATGCAAGAAGATATTCTTAAATGTGTTGATGAATTAAGCCTGGCCTTAAAGGAAGATAGCAGAGTCATTCGTTTAAATTCCCTTGAAGAGAAATTATATGAAGATCCTGCCTTAATTGAACTCGTAAAAAAGAAAGATGACCTCGAAAGAGACTACGAATCTACTCTTTCTTATTCTTCGAAAGATTCTCCTGAAGCCTTAAAGAAGCAAAAAGCCCTTTATGAAGCAAAATTAGAACTTGATTCATACCCTTTAGTTAAGGAATACAATGAAGCATATATTGCAGTTAGAGACTTATATATGCATATAGATGATATTATTTTTGGGCCATATCGTTCAAAAACTCTAACAAGTGAGGCTAAATAATGTTAAAGATAGCAGGTGGAAAATACCGTTCAAGGATGATTGAAGTTCCTCCAGTAGTTACTGTTCCAACAAAAAGTATCGTTAGGGAAGCTTTAGCGAATGCGTTAAGAAACAAAATACCAGATGCGATCGTTTTGGATTTGTTTGCGGGTAGCGGAGCTTTAGGAATTGAAGCGCTCTCTTGGGGAGCAAAGAAAACATATTTCGTGGATAAATCCCCTGATGCCGCAAAAATAATCCGTAAGAACCTTGATTCATTAAAGATAGAAAATGGAACGATAATTAACTCTGATTTCAAGGATGCACTCAATAGAATCAATGATAAAATCGATATAGTCTTTATGGATCCTCCATACAAAGATGTTAATTTCTATCAAGAAGGCGTTTCTCTTTTGCTAGATTCGTCAATTCTTAATCCTGATGCGGTTATCGTTCTTGAATACGAAAACGAAGTCATTATTGATGAGACTCCTTTCCATGAAGTAAGAAATTACAAGTATGGACGCAACAAAATAAAGATATTGTGGAGATAAATATGAAAATTGCAGTATACCCAGGTTCATTCGACCCTATAACGAATGGCCATATAAGCATCCTAAAAAGATCAGCTGAAATATTTGATAAGGTGATTCTTCTTTTGGCTGTCAATCCTAATAAATCATCCAGATTCACCACGCAAGAAAGACTTGAAATGATGAAAGAGGCGACTAAAGACATTCCAAATGTAGAAATCGATTATGATCCAGGCTTAGTTGTTAATTACTGTGCCAAGATAGGCGCTAAACACATTATCAGAGGTTTAAGAGCCGTTACTGATTTTGAATACGAATTCCAACTGGCAGCAGCCAATGAATACGCCAATCCTGATATTGATATGGTCTTCTTCATGGCTAGATCAAATGAGACATTCGTTTCTTCTTCGGCAGTTAATGAACTTTATAAGAACAACGTGGATGTTTCTAGACTTGTCCCGCCTGTAGTTCTTGAACATTATAAAAAGAAATAACTTGCATATATTTATATATAAGGATTTATAAGAGCAAAAGAAAACCGACCTTGATGGTCGGTTATTTTTTCTTTTCGACAATTAGTTTTGTTTTGTGAAGAGATTTGTTGTGCTGTAATCATCAGTATGGTTCCACATATTGAGGAGCAATTGAGCACGATTTAATTCAGAATCACCAGTAACAGAGAAGAGAATCTCGGAGATACCAGCACGTCCTTGATTGATTGCCTTTTGGGTGAAATCAACTAAGCAAACGCATGGAAGAGGGAACTCGGAGAGTGGGTTTGCAGTGGATGAGCTTGTATTGTTCAAGGCAAATTGGTCATAAGAAGTTTCGGAAACTGAAGCTCTTGTGCGATATGAAGCCTTATAAAGTTCAGGACCAGCAGCGGAGAATAACTTAGAGTTGGTATATAAGAAACGGTTGAATGCGCTTTGTCCACCGATTGTGATTGTGTAATCAGAGTCATTATCGGAAACATAGGTTGTATCGATTGCCCATAAGTTGAACTTAAGGTTTGTATCATCGTTAGCTGATAAGTTATAGGATGAATTATTCCAGTTTTCTTTCAAATAACGTAAGCCGGATTCGATGTTGTCGGATGATGAATTATCTTTTTTATAGAAGACAAGGAAGAACTTTTCACCATAAGTATCGGTGATGGTCTTATAGTCTTCGGCCTTTGTCGCTCTTGCATCAGCATCTTCATATGCCTTTGTGGTATATGTGTATAAGCTTTGAGCTAATTTATCGCCATCGGTAACAATTTTGTCTTGAACAAATTCTTCGTTGTTGATGGAAACATCGTAGTTCTTGAAGAATTGTCCGCTTCCTTCACCAGAGAAGGATTGAGCCCATTTAGTGATATAAGGAATTGAGAAGATGATTGCAAAGATTGCACCAACAATAAGTAATGGTTGAACCCAAGCAGTCTCCTTAATCCAACGCCAAATTTTTGCAAAGAATGCGCCGATTGCTTTTAGTAATATCATGGAATACCTCCGGAAAAAAACAGCCTGTTTATTGCAAACAGTGTTTAAATATTACCATTACTGTAAACAGTAAGCAATAAAACAATCTTCTTTTTTCTAAAGAAAAAGAGAAGAGAGAAGAATATTTTGAAGCATTTGAAGTGATTTTTCTTGTTTCGGGCTTGCTAATCTTTATAATCTTGTGTGTCAATTATGAAAAAAGTTAAAAATATTATCAATTCAACCCGTGAGAAAACGAATAGTTGGCTCTATGATCACTTGCCACTAAAACACGGGATTGATTTTGTGTGGGCTCTTATTATCTCCACAGTCTCTGCTTTCGTTTTCGCTTTTGGCTTCAACTGCTTCATTTCAGTTCAAACAAAAACTGTTGTTGAGGGGGTTGCCAGCTGGAGTACTAATAAGTTCGTTGCGGGTGGAGTTTCTGGCATTTCCCAGACTTTCACTTTGTTTTTGGAACTTTGTGGACTAAAATTTGATTCATCCCAAGAACATTTGTTATTCTCCATATTATATTTTGTGATTAATATCCCTGTTTTCATCGTTGCATTCTTTGGCATTGGCAAAAGATATACTCTTTTGACTTTAATCAATGTTTTGGAAACATCCTTATTTACTGAACTTTTGAGCCCACAAAATGTAGGTTTCATCTATGATATTGGTCAATATGTCTCTCAACATGGTGGCTTATTGGCACGTGTTATCTTCGGTGGCGTTACCACTGGATTATCAGCCGCAATAGCTTTCAAGGGCGATCTTTCTACCGGTGGCATAGATGTCATCGCGTATTTCATTGCCTTAAAGAAAAAATCAAGCGTTGGGAAATATTCGGTTATCATGAATGCTTGCACATTAACGATCTATACAATTCTCTCTTGCACACAAGATGGCTGGGGAACCTCAGGTGTTGTTGGGGAACACATTGCTCGTGCTGTATTCTCAACTGTTTATTTATTCGTTGCAGGTCTTGTTATTGATAAAATTCACACAAGAAATAAAAAAGTTAAGCTTGAAATCGTTACAACTCATGAAGATATGGGAACGTTCATCATCTCACATTTGCCACATGCCGCAACAATGATTAAAGGAAAGGGCGTTTATACCGATTCAGACAAGTTCATTTTTGATATTGTTATCTCTTCCTATGAACTTAATGGAGCGATAAAACTCATTAGAAAAGAAGATCCTAACGCCTTTATTGAAGTCATACCACTTAGCCAAGTAGAAGGTAGATTCTACATGAAACCAATCAAGTAAGGTTTCTAAATATGCTTTGCTTAGACGTCTAGAAGGCGTCTTTTTCTTTTGCTAATTGAATTACTTGACATAAATTGTGGGTTTTGGATGGGTCAAAAAGAATAAACAAGTGTAAGAAGGCAATAAAAATATCTTTAAACAGATGCTTTGCTTTAACTCCATACCGTTTCACCATTAGGGCATGATCTTTAGAAATAATAGTTGCAAAAGCTATATAAACAAAGTTCCTTTGATAGACTATAAACTGCAGGATTTAGGAAAAACTTAAATGAAAAATGACGCAAAGGAATAAAGTATCGCCTAACTCTTAAAATATTTAATTAAAGAAGGCGCTCGAAATTCTTACATTTAGTTGAGACTTCCTTAAGCGATTTAGCTTATACTTTTTATAGTCAATTAAAATATTCAGAAATTTAAAATTAACTAGAAAGTTAGATAAGACAAACTAAAATAAATTGACAAAAAAGCGAAAAAAATATCGAAAATTAAAAAAAGAACCTTGTATGAACAAGATTCTATTTTTCGTAATGAGTCCACATCGAATGAACAAAAATTGTGCAATCGTTTTCTTCAACTCTGTACACAAGACGGTGCTGAACATTTATTCTACGGGAATAATATCCAATTAAATCTCCGACCAATTTTTCATAAGAAGGCGGTGTGGTAAAAGGACTTACTGACATTATATTAAGCAATGATTTAACTTTATTGTCCAAACCGGCTTCCTTTAATTTCTTTTTGTCTTTCTTAGCGTTATTAGTAAATAAGATAGTCCACATTACCATTCCTCGTCTGGATCGTATTTTTCCATTTCGTTAGGATTTTCTTTCTCACCATCCTTGATTTTTCTTACCAATTTTGGATGGGACATAATGTAGACAGTTTCCATTAAAGAGTCATAATCATTTTCACTTAAAATCATGACGTTGCCGTTTTTTGTTGTTACTTGTATTGGCTCGTTGAACTTAATGACCGTTTCAACCGTGCTATATAAATTTTTTCTTAGTTCTGTAATATTCGTTGTAGGCATACTTTATTATCTCCTTCGGCGATATTATAAGTATAAAAGCGTACGTAAACAAGAACGCTTTATGAACTTTGCGGAATGTGGCATAAGAATGCTTTTTTGTTTATTGTTCATTTAAACGATTAGAAAAAAATTATATTTAAGAAATGCCTTATTTTATACAAATAACACGATGTTCTTTTCTTTCGGCCTTAGGCTTATATTCAACTGCAGGATAGCCAAGAATAAGATTACCAACGCCAATCCATTCATTTGGATCAAATCCGTTATCTAGAAGAAGCTTCTTTCCAAATTCAGAGAGACAAGTTTCTTTCGCTCTATGAATCCAACAAGCGCCAAGACCTAATGAATAAGCTGCATTTAACATATTATCCATCGTGCATGAGCCATCATAAATACCAGTAACTCCTTTAGCTATGACAAGAATTACAACAGGCGCATTATAGAAAGGATGAATTCCCTCCTTGCCCATGACTTTTGCGTTCTCTTTTTCCAATTCATCTTTGATTTCTTTATTGGTAATTACAAGGCATGCTGTGTTTTGCATACCCATGCCGTTTGGTGCATATAGGCCAGTTTCGACAACTTCATTAATCAATTCATCCGGAACATCTTTATCTAGATACGATTTGCATGAAGATCTGCTTAATAATGTTTTAATAGTTTCATTCATAAAAAATCTCCTTTCAAATATTATATTCTCAATTTGACAATAATTAGAAATTGACTGAGAAAAAAATTTCACAGTTTTCATTTTCTTATCAAAAAAAGATGAAAAACAAAGAAAATAACTAATTGTAAAGAAATGATATTTTCAAGAATAAAAATAATTATTGAAATAGGATTAACTTTATATATAATGGCAAAAATTAATTCGCGAGGAGAAAAAGATGAACCAAGCAAGCAATAGAGGAGAAGTTATAAATTTAAACAAAAAGAAACTGTTATTTGCTGACAAATTGCTCTCCGTTTTCTCTTTGCCTTTAACGATTGGTTTGATGTCGATTTCAGTTATTTCATACCAAGAATTGCTGAATCCATCATTAACTTTTGATATTAATGATGATGTCTTGAGTAACGATTTGCAACAATACGAAAGCTCATCGGCTCACCCAACAACTTCTGGCTCAGTTATTGATTATTTTAGGAATCTCTCGATTTATTCTCCTATAAATTCTAAAAATTCATGTGGATATGTATCATTAATTCAATATTTGAGTTTCTATGACACGTTTTATGACGATTCCGTTATTCCTGAAATCTATGAACAAAATGACGGCAGCAAGGAAACGATGTTAGAAGCATTAAAAGTTTCGCCTGGTGTCTTAAGACAATCCTATCCAATTGTTTCATCATATCTTTACAATTTTGTATTAAAGAATAAATCGACTGATTATCAGATGTATTTGATATACTTGTTAAATCAGGCAAAAGGCAATGATTCATCAAATTACGATTCTTCGATTGGCATGTGGGATTTATCAAAGTCAAAATCATAATGTGAAGACGGCATCGACAGCGACTAGCGGTGGGAAAAAGATATCCGTTTGTGAAAAATGCGGTTACAAAATAGAACTAGGATCATCTTTTACTGAACTAGCTAGCGAAATAAATATTGATTAGGAGATTAAAACATGAAAAACAAAAGAATTATTAAAACTTTGCTCACTATTTTACCTCTTTGTGGATTGTTTTCATGCGGCAACACGTCAACGTCCTTATCAGATGAATACGCAAAAAAATTCGTGCTTGAATATGTTTTAAACCCAGGAAACTACGTTACATACAACGAAATGTGGGAAGGAAAGGTTTATTGGAATGACGATTCCGCCTACCAAAGCAATAGGACTCTTTACACATATTTGCTGAACTATCATGAAAAGAGCGATGACTTTTATTTCGTTTATGTAAAAGAAAACTGTTTATCATCTCTAAAGGAATATGCGTCTACCTATTTAGACGGAAAAAGCAGATCTTATAAATACAATAATGTTCAGTTCGATATGGACGAGAACGTAATTGATGGCAAATATGTTCTAGCTGCTCAGAAACTGGAGAACGATTGTATGATGGTTGTTCGAACAAATGATATCGAAAGTCAAAAATTTAAACGAGATGGGTATCAACTTGCACTTTGTTTAGAAGGAACAAGCGTTACAATTGAACAAAACGCTAGCGTTAAAAAATCCATAAATAAGAATGTGACAATGTTTGAAAAGATTAAACTTATCTGGAATGAGGAATCTGGATTGAAGAAGGAAGAAGAGCCCAACGCGTCTTATGTCGGGGAAAAACTTGAGGTTTATCCAACGGGTTTCGAAAACATGGATTGTCTTTATTCTCCAGTAATGGGATTTGCCAATACGACTTATTACCAAACGGTAACTGCTCAGATACATTCTGAAGGAATTCTTTTACCACGTTTGATGGGTGGAATTGATTTGCTTAGCGATGACTCTAAATTGGATAAATACGTGGATGTTTATTGCGACCACAAGGATGAATTCTTGGACGCCTTCTTAGGATATGCTGAAGAATACTCAAGCGGAAATAACAAATATGCATATTTCGACACGCAAAAAGTTCTTGATATTCTTAAATAATATATAAATTTCAACAAAACAAATTGACTACTAAAAACGTTTGAGAAAAATATTTATTCTCTTTTCAATACAGAAAAAATAATGAATAACTACTTATAGTTTTTTATTTTGTAAAGATACAAAAATAATTATTATAAAAATAACTATTGACTTCAAATGATTATATTTTACTATATGCTCACAAAGAGTTCGGAGAATTAAATATGAGAAAATATCTATCTATTATAGGTGTATGCGTGATGTTGCTATCAGCAAATAGCGATAACCATTTGCACTCTATTCTCGAAAGCTCTACTCCAGGATTGTCATTTTTGACTGAAGAAACGTTTGAAACAACTTTCCTTAAAGGAGATGGTGACGGCGGAAAAACTGCTGATGAAATAAATTTGATCAAATATTTCAGCAATTTGTGCGAATATTCGGCTCTAAATTCAAAAGCATCATGTGGATACGTTTCTTTTGCTCAATATCTTTCATATTATGATACTTTCTACAATGATTCGATAATTCCTGGAAAATACGAACGAAACCAAGGAAGCGTTTCTTCCATGGAACTTGCTAGATCAATTTCTCCTGGCGTAGAACGGCAAGCATATCCAACTGAAAAAGGCCCTGAATTGTATGATTTTGTCCAAAATAATATGGATAGTGACTATCAAGCGTATCTAATGTCTATTGTTAACGAATCCCATAATCGCTCATCTGAGGATTATTCGTATTCGACACACATGAGAGATTATCAATATATAGTCGATACAATATCTGCCTTCTCAAATACTAGTTATAGTTATAAATCTCCATCTGATTTTAAATTTAATGGAAAATACAATGATCAATTCGTTATTTCCGGCTTTGATTCTTATGTAAAAGGTATTCTCGATACCCATCAGCCAGTAATGTTACACATTGCTGAAGGAATTGATGAAGATGGTTATATTGGATACCACTCAGTCGTTGCTTACTATTATGATGCAAAGGGCATACATGCTAATTTTGGCTGGGGAGAAGATTCAACCGATAGGATAATTAATGGTTCCGGATATTACATAACCGAGGCTGGCGTTATTGATTTTACTAACGTTGAAGAAACGCATTCTAACAATTATATAGTTAATCAAGAACACTATTGTGGATGTGGCAAGAAAACCGATCACACATATGTTTACTCAAGATATTCTAATGAAAAACATAAAGTTACGTGTGCGTGTGGTTATTCCGCTATGCAAAATCACGTCATAAGGCCGGAAGTACAACTAAATTGTTTGGTATTTGCACTAAATGCGCAGCTAAAGTTAATCTAAGCTCAACGCAAGTAGAAGTTGCTGCCATAAATTTCGATTCAAATGACGAAGGAGAAGATGCATGAAAAACATAAATAAAGTTATAAAAGTCTCCATTTTAATGTCGATGTTGCCTCTAACATTTTCTTGCAAAGAGACAATCAATAACATGGTTACAGACGAAGAAATAAAGAGCTGTGTATTGAATTACCCGATGCAATATGAAAGAAACCCCGGAACGGAAATCTCCTATAACCACATGTGGGATGGCACAGATACTAAGAATAAATACGGACCTAATTATGATGAAAGTAATAGGCTATACACATATTTGATAGAATATGGAGAAACGGTAGATGATTATTATTTCGTTTACGTAAACAATTCATGTTTCTCCACTTTATCCGAGTGGGCTAATGAATATGTAACAAAAGATCGCAAAAGCTACGATTGTGAATTTAGCGAAGAAACAAACGTGATTGATGGCAAATATCTTTTGGGCGCAAAAAAGAGTAACATGGACGATTTTATCGTTACTCACTCTGATAAATTTGATCAAAAATACCAAATTAACGGCTATAGAATGGCCATGTGTTTACAAGCTAAAACATTGACCATATCTCAAAACGCTTCGACGAAGACTACTTTGAATAAGAAGGTTAAAATGTATAGGAGAATGATTTTGAAACATGATGAAACTGCCAACACATTCACAAAAATAGACGAAATAAGTTACCAAGATGGTTGGGTTAATTCCAGTTTCTCATATGCTGGAAAGAAATTGGAAACGTATCCAAAAACATTCGAGGATTTGAGTCGTATCTATGCTCCTTTACATGGTTTCGATGATGAGATCATATGCGAGCCAGCAACAGCTAAGATTACGGATAAAGGCGTTCTTTTGCCGAGGATTGCAAATGGATATGATCTTCTAGATAAAGAAATAGAGTTACCTATTACCGTAGAAGATGTATACCAAGACCATCGAGATGAATTCCTTAATGCATTCATCGAATACGCCGAAGAATATTCTACCAATTATTATCAATATGCTTACTTCGACACGCAAAAAGTCCTTGGCATTCTTAAATAAGCATCTCTTATTGCTAATTTAGACAAAGTAAAGCCTTTTGTGCTATCATAATTTTAACAAGGACGAAAAACTTGATGAAAAATAGAAAGAAGATAATATCTGTTCTACCTATTATTGTTAGTGCGTTTTCTTTAGCTGGTTGCACTGATAATGTTTCATCAAGCTTTTCAAATGAAATATCTTCATCGGAAGAAGTTCACATTCATACAAAAGATGATAAATATTCTTTCGATGAAAATGGTCATTACCATAAATGCAAAACCTGTGATGAAAACATCCGTTTTGACTATGAGTCTCATTCTTTCGTAGAAAAAGAAGGAGTTCTTTCTTGTTCCATTTGCTTTTATTCACCAAATGCAGAAATAGATGAACTTTTCTCTAAATTCAAGATAGCTCTAAATAACTTCTATAATGACGAAGAAGACGTGACTTTTTCTAGCGAATTCGTTAGTGATATAGAAATTTACAACTCAACTAGTTTAGAGAAAGTTAGTGGCACATTTAATAGAAACGATGGCACTTTCTTTGCTAAAGGATCCCTAGAAAATACCTATTCTGGATACAAATCCAATAGCGAATATTCCATATATATTGCCAATGAAGATGGCCAATACAAAGAATATATGGACAACTATGGCAGAGGGAAGCCAATCTATGATGGCGATAATAAAACAAGTCAAAATCAGTATGATAACTATTTAAGCACCGCTTTTGACTTAGACATACTTTCTCGCCTAAATAAGCTTGATACATTCGATGAGATGAAAAACTATTTCAATCTTTATCTTGGCGAAGGCCTCCTAGATTTTGATTCCTCATATTCATTTACGGTTAATGACGATTCTTTCTCGCTTAATATGTCATATTCAGGTATCACCTACTCAAAAACCATATGGCAAAAAGATGAATTTGAGTCAACTATAACGATAAAAGATGGCCGCATAACTGATTTTACTGAAACGTATAAATATGATTCGACTTCCCCTGATGGGCAAACATATCTAGAAACAAGAGGAACGACGACCCATTTAGAAAAAGGTTTTGACCGAGAATTCTATGATTCTTTCAAAGGAAAAGAAAACTACTCTGAAACAGGCTTAGGAACGTCATATAAACTCACATTATATTTAGATGATTATAAGTTATTGACCTATAACCAAAGAATTAACGAGAAACTCTCCTATGCATCGTATGATAGCTACGGAACATATTATTATGATAAGGAATGCACCAAGCCATATTCTGGGGAAAACCTCACATCTGATATAACTTCTTTGTACATCAAGCCGCTTGAAAATATTCCTGATGATAAAGCACTCGTCTGGCACGTATGCGATTATGAGTATATCTCTAAATTCAAAGATTCTTTCTCTTATAACGAAAAGAATATTGCCAGCTTCCCTGCAATTTATGATGCGAACTATTCTTATCCGTTGACTGTCTCTTATGAAGCAATAGACCCTCATATAATCGTCAATGGAGAAGAAGTTAACAAATACACATACTCTATAACCCTAGAAGGTGGAAAGAGTTACCTCATCGTAAACAAAGCAAAATATTTTGTTATTTGAACAATATAAAAATCCCGATAAGTAAGTCTTAATCGGGATTTTCTTTTCTAAATATTAGGCAATCTTGCAGAAGGCAATATAGGCTTTATAGGCTTCAAAGAGATCGGCTTTGGAGATGATTTCCATTGGGGCATGCATGTTCAATACGGCAAGACCTGCATCAATGACGTTCATGTTGTAGTTTCCTAAGATGTAGGCGATAGTTCCTCCTCCACCTTGATCAACTTTTCCAAGCTCCGCTGTTTGGAAATGAATGTTATTGCTATCCATGACTTCTCTAATCTTGGCGAAATATTCAGGCATTGCATCGTTGCAACCGGACTTTCCTCTTGAGCCAGTATATTTGTTAAAGACGATGCCTCTTCCTAAATAAGCGCTGTTTTTAGGATCGTTAACGGAAGCAAAGAGTGGATCGTACCCGGCAGATACGTCACTTGATAACATCAAAGTATTTGTGAAAGCATGTCTGAGTTTTAAATCGGAATATTCAGTTTGAAGATTGATTAATTCGGCAATGGTATTTTCAAACCATTTAGATTGGGCACCGGTTGCGCCAACTGAGCCAATTTCCTCTTTATCGACGAGAATAGCGCAAGTGGTGTGTTCGCATTCTCCTGCAGAGAAGAGCGCTTCCATGGAGGAGTAGGCACAAACTTTATCATCATGACCATATCCAGCGACCATCGATCTATCCAAGCCATAATCTCTAGCGTTTCCGGCAGGAACAACTTCGATTTCAGCAGAAAGGAAATCTTCCTCTTCGATGTCGTATTTCTCTTTCAAGATTCTAAGGATGTTTTTCTTTACGGCGTTCTTGTCTTCGTTTGGCGCGATGCTGCCAAGTGTGACATCTAGTGCTTCGCCTTCGATGACTTTAGCAGCTGATTTTCCTAATTGATCCGCTGACAAATGAATCAACAAATCGGAGATGCCAAAGACAGGATCATCCGGGTTGTTACCGATATTGACTTCGATGACGCTGCCATCTTTCTTGCAAATAACACCAACTAACGCCAATGGGATTGTGACCCATTGATATTTCTTGATGCCGCCATAATAATGGGTATCAAGTAAGGCAAAGCCACTATCTTCATATAAAGGGTTTTGCTTGATATCAAGGCGCGGGGAATCGATGTGGGCACCTAAGACTCTTAAGCCTGATTCGATATCTTTCTTGCCGATGACAAATAAGGCGACGTTCTTTCCTTTATTTGTCGCGTAGATTTTGTCTCCTGCCTTGATTGATTTGACTTCCTTAATATCTTTGAAGCCTTTTTCTTTAGCCTCTTTAACGGCTAATTTAACGCATTCTCTTTCAGTCTTGCCAACTGATAAGAATTTCTTGTATCCATCCGCGAAATCCATGACTTGTTTCATTTCTTCTTCGGAATATGTGGACCAAGCATTTTTGTTATACATAATGTTTTCCTCCTGAACTTGGGTATATTATATGTCTTAGCTTAATAAGTATTAAGTATAAACTTAGATTGTAAAATGGCTAGAAACATGCAGAAGCTGAAATTATATGGCAACGTTAAATTAATAGAAGATAAAGATTTTATCTGCCCTAAAGAACGCGTCATTAAAGGCACGGTCGGAAAAATTGTTGATATTTGTAAAAAAGGCGATAAGATGGGGTATATCGTTGAAATAAATGATAATGTCTATGATTTTTTTGAAGATGAAATAGAATTGATTAATTAATTTTCAAAATGATGTCATTTGATTGCGATTAACCTAATGCACGTTGCCTTAAACGCTTAGAAAAACTATAATCTCTAATCGTTTGTAGAAAGGTCATTCAAAATGAAATTAAGAAACAATCTAATTGCTCAATTGATTTTCCGTTCTGTTTTATTGGTTGTAGCAATCATCTCACTCATCACGAGTTTTACGATTTTAAACACCGCATCAGATGGAGGCAGCATCTCACCATTCTTGTATTACACCCACTGGTCTTGTTTCCTTGCCGAACTTACTGTTGGCGCCTCCTTCCTTTCAACCCTCATTCAAGTAATAAAGGGTAAAAAAGAAGGGAACAATACCTTCTTGCCTCTCTTGAAATACTGTTCCAACATCATGATCATTGCAACCTTCGTTGTTGCAGCCTTCGTCTTACCAGATAAAATCTGGACAGCCGCATATTGGAACTTCTCAAGCATCTTCCACCATTTCCTTATGCCAATCTTGGTAGTTGTCGATTCTGCTTTATTTGATAGAAAGAGAACATACAGAGTCTCCTATCCATTCTTTGGCGTCGTTCTTCCTCTTATCTACTGGATCGTTGTTATCACACGTTTCACCATTAAGAGAAATGCCTGTGGCGGAATGATTCCTGAAAATATCTGGGATTATTACTACCCATATGGATTCACAAACGTTGATAACACTTCCTCATATGGTTTCTTGATCGGCTTATTAGGTGGTATCTTAGTCGCGTTGATTGCTATCGGATTCATCTACTACGTTATTGATAAGCTTGAAAAAGACGAAAACGGAAAAATCAAGTTCAACAAAGGCATCGATGCTGAAAATATGCACGATATCTTCGCATTAATCAAAAGAAAATAAATCGTAAATGAATAACTCTCATGGAAACATGGGAGTTTTTTTCTTTAGGCGAATTCTCAATTAATTAGAAATTCATTTTTTTGTTTGTTTTAAATTTGAATTATTGAAGATAAAAATAAGGTGAAATTCAGGAATATTGTGATAAATTAAAAGCAGGAGCAAAATTCAATGAACAATCCGAAATCACAGTCAAATACATCAACGAACGGTACCTTGACCGCGACTCTAGAAGCGATATTTACGAAATACGGAATCAGGTACGAGAGTCCGGAGGAGTCGAAGAAAGACTGGGAGAGGATATTCAAAGAGGACAAAGAGAAAAGGCAGAAGGCGAAGGCGGCCAAATAAGCCAAAGCTCGAATGCCAATACCTCTGAAGAGGCCTCTTTTGGTGACTCCAAAAACATCAATTTCGATGAGCAGGAGAAAAGAGCTGTGATTCGTTTGATACATTCTTATTTGTATTTTTTAATTTTAAAGAAATATTGCTGTTTTGGCTGATTATCTCATCTAAAAGTGTTGATAGCGAGCCAAAACAACATATAAAACATATATTTTGGCTGATTATCCATCATTCATAGCAAATGCCAATTGTTTTTTCGCATGTCATGAACTGTCAATGATTAACTTTTTATATTTAAATGAAATCGATTAAGGAAATGCTGACTCTGCAAGCTTCATTGATGACAACTAATGACAAGAAAACAGATGGTTATGTTTCACAATTTGTAGAAAAATGTGCTACACTCAAATCAGAAGGAAAGCTCAATGAGAACAGCGAAATCAGACAATCATATATCAACGAACGATACCTCGACAGCGACTCTAGACAAAATGTTTACGGATCTAGGGGTCAAACAGATGACTCAAGAGGAATTTGAGAGAATGATGGACAGAGTGCTCAGCAGGAGCAGCAATCTGAGACAAAGCAAATAGAATCCGAGCCAAAAAAGAGCTCCTCAAAAGAGGCCTCTTTTGATGACTCCAAAACTACAAATCTTGATGAGCAAGAGAGGAAAACAAGGCTCCAAAAACTCATACTAACTCGTTAACGAACCCATACGCAAGCGAGTATCGAACAATCGTAGTCATATCCCAAATGGCAATAACGGTAAGAAGGTCGTTCAAAGAATGATTCTTTCGGAAAAAAACGACTGAAAAGATTGTTTTAGTAAAATAGGGAATTGAACTCCCTAAAATACTAAAATATAATTTAGAAAGAATATAGGAGCGTATGAAATGATTAGTAGAACCATTTACAAAGAAATTGAGAAAGCAATCAAAAGCCGACCAGTCACTTTGATAACTGGCGCAAGGCAGGTCGGAAAAACATCCTTAGCTGTCCTCTTTCAAAAGAAATATAACTTCAATTACGTTTCTCTGGATTCATATAAAGAGAGGGAACTGGCAAAGAATGATCCGATTATGTTTTTGAACATCCATCCTTGGCCGCTGATAATCGATGAGATCCAATATGCACCTGAATTGTTTGATGCGTTAGAAGAAACCGTGAACAGGGAAAAGTTAAAAAATGAGAACAATTATGGTATGTATATTTTAACTGGTTCGCAGATGTATAAACTTATGAATGGCGTGGCCGAATCAATGGCTGGCAGAATATCTATCGTTCACGTATTGCCATTATCAAGAAACGAAATTCTTGATAGAAATGAGCCTGTTTTCAATTTCAATTACTTGGATATTCAAAAAAGAGCGAATGCGAATCCGTTAAGCCCGCTTTCTTTATTCGATGATATAGTGAAAGGTTCATATCCTGAGCTCTTTGCTAACCCTAATCTAGATGTTCAAAAGTTTTATTCGGATTATGTTGAATCATACGTCGAAAGAGATGTTTCAGAAATTATCAATATAAGAAATAAGGTCCCATTCAGGCATTTTTTGGAATTGATTGCCTCTTTAAGCGGTCAAGAGATCGTCTATGACAACATCGCTAAGATTGTTGGCGTTGATAAGAAGACCATAATGGCATGGGTATCCATGTTGCTCGCTGGCGACATTGTTTATCTATTAGAGCCTTACAATGAACTTTCTGTTGCAAAAAGAATTGTTAAGAGACCTAAAATATATTTTAACGACACGGGCCTCGCTTGTTATCTTTCTGGCATTACATCCGGTGGAATCTTGCACAATAGCATATATTCTGGGAGGTTTGTTGAAACCTATATCATTAACGAATTAAGGAAAAGCTTTATTAACAACGGAATTGAACCGCGTTTCTATTACTACAGGGACAATAACCAAAATGAAATCGATTTAATTATCATTCATGACGGCAAACTTCATAGAATTGAATGCAAGAGTGGCATGACTTTTAATCTTTCTGCCGTGCGAGGCTTCAAACAACTCGACAAAACGCAATGTCAAATTGGCGAAAAGGCAATAATTTGCAATACCGACTCCATTTATTCAATAGGTGAAAATGTTTATGTTTTGCCGATAGCTGGGATTTAAATGAACTTTTTAAAACAAACCATGATCAAAACTGACGATGGTCAATCCGGAGATTGCGTTAACGCGTTTTAGTTTATTGTGGATTCTCAATCTTGCTAAGGTTATGAGGACAATGTTTTTCTATAAGCGTTACGGATACAATGTTTTCATAGAAATATGCTTTTTGATTGATTATCCGCCATTGATAATTGATGCCAAAATCACTAATTTTGAATAATAGTAGAAAATAAGATTCCGAAGACGATTAGAATACATTGCTGGAGTTCCAATTTTTCGGTACGAACATTATTTAAGACATCATCGATGCTCTCAAT
>CAVHQU010000015.1:0-35901 GCA_963638555.1 bacterium
CTTCTGGACGGATAACGACATCGACTTTCTTATTAAGTGGGAAATCATCGACACAATCCCAAACGGAATTGAGGAAACGAACTTTCTTTTCGCCACACATCGTACCCGCAAAAATGTTCGATTCGCCAATGAAGTCAGCAACATATGCGGACGTTGGTTCATTATATATTTGCTCAGGCGTGCCCATTTGTTGAATGCTGCCATCTTTCATGACGATGACTTTATCGGACATCGAAAGGGCTTCTTCTTGATCGTGGGTGACATAAATAAAGGTGATACCAAGTTTCTTATGCATGTTTTTGAGTTCAAGTTGCATATCAACTCTCATCTTATGATCGAGAGCGGAAAGTGGTTCGTCTAAAAGAAGGACTTCTGGTTCATTAACGATAGCGCGAGCAATGGCAACACGTTGTTGTTGACCACCTGAAAGGTTGGAAATATCTCTATCTTCCATTTCATCGAGATCAACAATTTCAAGGGCTTTTGCGACCTTTTCATCGATTTCTTTTGCTGAAAGGTGCTTGTATTTTATTTTCTTATTGCCTTTACGGTCAGTTACTTCGTAAGGAATCTTCTTTAACTTAAGTCCGAAAGCGACATTGTCATATACGTCTAGGTTTGGGAAAAGAGCGTAATGTTGGAAGACAGTGTTAACTGGTCTTTGGTAAGGTGGAAGATTAGTAATGTCTCTCCCATTAAGAAGGATTTTGCCAGATGTTGGAATATCGAATCCAGCGATCATCCTTAACGTCGTAGTTTTGCCACACCCAGATGGGCCAAGCAAGGTGACGAACTCACCCTTTTTGATGTCTAAGCTGACATCATCAACTGCGTAAAAGGTCTTATCAAAAACCTTACTCACATGTTGAAGAGAGATGATGACATTATTTTCATCCATTTGAATACCTCCAATTTAACAGAAGCTGTTGCAAACAGGCTAAGTGATTCCGTTACATAAGAACCGAAAAAACTTAACGGCAAAAA
Organism: bacterium; assembly: GCA_963638555.1. Classification (GTDB taxonomy): domain Bacteria; phylum Bacillota_I; class Bacilli_A; order RFN20; family CAG-826; genus UBA4951. Next base: position 985 of record CAVHQU010000015.1, read on the forward strand.
TATTGCGGTAAAATGAATAAAAAATCAAACATTTTTTTTGCTAATTTTTTTGAACGAAAATTTGCAAAATTCAAAAGTAAGCCAAATATCGATATTTACGAAGGATTTGTTAACTTTTTTTGTTAAAAAATTTTTACGTTTTTTTGCCTCAAAAAATCACTCATTTTTTAGTTAATTTTTTTTGAATGTTTTTTTCATCATTTTTTTGAGTATAATTTCCCTATGAATTTGAAGAAAATTTTGCCATTATTGTTAATCAGTCCATCCCTCATCTCTTGCGGAGAGAAAAATGATGGAAATGTTTATATCACATTCGGCAAATTATACGATTCATCATTAAAGAGCGACACTAAATCTTTATATTTGCATACGACAAATATCTCTTATGAGGATTTGAATAGGAAAGTCAAAAACAAAGATAACTTTATCTTATTAATATATGAATATAAAACTCTAGAAAACGGCGGGGACATAGAATGCCTCTGTTATACCTCTTTTGCTTATAATCTTAATATATATATAAAGAATAATAATGCAGAGATATACGGAATAGATCCAAGCGACCTTAAGAATGTAAATGATACCTTTTCTTTAGATATCATTACAGGAGATGAGACACTAGCGATATTCTCAGAAGGAAAGCTTTACAAGCAAGAAACCACATCAAATGATGCGCTAGCGACTTTAGAGAAGATTAACTCCTTCTTCTCCAATGTCATCTTTAGCGACATGTTATATGTTAGCAAGTCTCAGTTAGATTCAATGTTCGTCAACGGAGATACATTTACGGTTGGCTATTTAAGAAAAACATGCTCTGATTGTGCCTACCTTATCGACGATTTCTTGAAAGAATATAACAAATCTTCGTTTAGCAAGCAAATATATGTCATTGACTGCGATAGCGAAGATATCCGTTACAAAAATGGCGAAATCAACTCAAGTGTCTGGCAATCTTTTAAGGATGAATACGGTTTATCAAATAAATATAACGTCGAGTTCGGTTACAACGATGGATATGTTCCTACTTTTTTAACGTATAAGGTTGAATCGAAAAAAGAACATTTTGCCTCATATGTTATTGATGGGGCTGTCGCTTATAACGATGTTTTAACTCTTTCTAACGGAGTTTGTAAAATTAGCGATTCTTATTGGAATGGGAAAGATCACCCCTTCTTCTCTTCTTTAGATGAAAATTCAGAAACAAGTTTGTTAAACAAAGAAATTCCTGAAAATGAGTATTCATCCTATGGAGATGATGGCGTTTATTGGAAAAAGGAATATGCAAGAGAATATCATAAAAAACTAATTAAAGGCTATTTGGATTTTTATAGCAAATAACGAATATATTTGTTACCTAAAATAAAAAAGACGATGAGATTGAATTCATCGCCTTTTCGAATAGTTTATTTTTGTTTCTTGCTCTTTACGAATTCAATAAATTCATAAATTCCAATCGCGATAAATGCGATTAACGTTAGCAAATAAATTATCGGATTGACATAGTAAATATAATCGCTGAACCACCTTACCACTATATTAGATGCCATTTTTCCTTCGCTTGATGGACCAGATATATATGACGCCAAGCCAATCACTTCTTCAAGAATCCAGGCAATAATCGAACTTATATGGACAATAAGAAGAGATATTTTAATGTTTTTCATAATTGTTTCCTAATGCAAAACTTGTTTCACCAATTCTGGTGAATGATGAGGAATCGGCAACGTATGTGCCGTAATCGGTACTAGCGTAACTTATATTGTGTGTTGTTACGTTAGACGTGTTAGGAAGGAGGAGAGATAAGAGCAATAATGCTTCGTTTATCATATATATTCCTTTCCCTCAATTGCTTAAGTTACTTAAATTATATTTTAAAAAGAATTGCTGTACATAGAAACATCAATGAAAACGGTTACGCAAAAAATGTGCGCTAATGTCGCTCATTTTTGAACGATCATCATGGAACATTTACAAGAGTCAAATGCCCTTTGCTTTATTCAACATCACCAAATTTCAAAAGCATAGAATTTTCGATTTCTTGTCTAATAATTTCGCAAGCACTATCTATTTCCTTGACCAGTCGTTCTTCTTTATCAGTAGGATTTAATTCACCAACAGTTTCGTATTTTAATTCGATGGTAAAATATGAACCGAAATCAAAACTACGCAATGCGCCCACTGTCGTTCTCGCTTCCCATTCAGTTGTTAAAGGGATTTTTTCCGAAGGCATAATTGGATTATCTCCCTCCCCTTCTTTAAAATAAACCGTAATAGATAATTCATTTGAGAGATCTGTTGAGTCTAGATTTTCTTTGATGCTTATTGAAATCGTATCTGAATAAGACATAGTATAGGCGCCAGCTAAAATGTGGCCGTTTGTTTTTTTTGCATCTTTCCGTGCAAGGAACACAATCATCGATGCCTGAAAGTGTATAAATCGGAGAGGAAACAAATTTATCCCCCAGTGTTTCTTCCATATCAAGAACGAAAAATGAAAAATTTCCTTTAACGTTGCTTTGCTTAACAAAGTCGGCAACTAGCGAATCATACGTGTTGTACGTATTGGTTGCATACTTGCAACAGCATATCGGTGAACCGCATGATGTAAGAGAATTCAAAGCAAGAATAATCATCGGCAAGAAATAAAAACTGTATTTTTTCATATTTTCTCCTTTTATCCAATTTCAATGAAAAGATTTGAAATACACAATTGTTGACGCTGATATTCAACGTAATGAGATACAATTCTTATTGAGTTTGAATTCTTTGGAATGTTAATTGTCCTAAATTTAGTATTGCCAACTTCAGTCAATGAAATTTTAAAATCAGGACATGAAGCTTCCCAAATTTTGGTACCATTCGTTTCTATGTATTTGGAAGCGTTGGAATTTTCATTATAAATTCTAAAACATTTTTCCGATGAATACGGATCATCCTCACCAAACTCGATTGGCATTAACGTTGAGCGATCAAAAATTATATAGCCATTTGTTCCTTTTGCCATTAAATAGTTCGGATCGCCGTTCAAGCTAAATAGCGTTTCAAATTCTAGAGATTCTTCTTCGGAACTAAAATGTTCAACAATTTGTTCTTTTTCTTCAAAAGTAATGGCTGATGCCATTCTTTGTTTTGCTTCCATGGAAGAAACTGCAGCCAAAATTTGGATTGCGATTGCGATGCTTCCCATATTATTGCCCCTTTTTGAACAGTCTTATTTAATCATGGAATAATTCGAAAATCAACATTTTGTTTTTTTATACGATAATGAATCAAAATAGCAAAAAAAAGACCCATTAATGTTGATAATGGGTCCCCTTACATCTATGTGTAGGTTAAAACACGCCAAGATAGTAGTTCTTTTTACCACGACGAATGATTATGTATTTATTGGCAATGGTGTCGCTCTTGGTGATGACCTTGTTAAGATCAGTCACTTTTTCGCCGTTGATCGAGACTGAATTTTGTTGAATGAAAGTCTTAGCTTGAGTCTTTGATGTTGCTGCGCCAGTCTTGACCAATAAATCAAGAATTGGGGTATCTCCATCAAGAGGAGTCTTTGAATATGAGCCGAGGACTTCTTCTATTTGCTTCTCATTCAATGTTTGAACTTCACCAGAGAAGAGAACATTTGACATAGAGATTGCTTCATCGGCCGCATCTTTGCCGTGGATGTCTTTTGTGACTTCGTATGCCAATTTCTTTTGAGCAATACGTGCCCCTGGGTTAGCAAGGTGTTCTCTTGCACAATCTTCTATTTCATCATGGCTTAAGAATGTAAAGACTTTGAGATATCTAATCGCATCTTCATCAGTCGTGTTATAGAAGAATTGATAGAGTTGGTATGGGGAAGTTAATTCTGGATTAAGGAAGAGAGCTCCTTTTTCGGATTTACCAAATTTTTTACCGTCAGAACGAGTGATTAAACGAGCAGTCATTGCTTCAGCAGATGCATCTTCCCCATATAATTTTCTGATTAATTGAAGACCGCTTGTGAGATTGCCCCATTGATCATTTCCACCAATTTGGATTTTGCAATCATATTTCTTATAAAGAGTTGCAAAGTCGGCGGATTGAAGAATTTGGTAAGCAAATTCAGTGAAAGAAATGCCAGCTTCAAGACGAGAAGAGACAATTTCTTTGCTTAACATGTAGTTAACAGAGAAATATTTGCCATAATCACGTAAGAAATCAAGCATCGTCATGTTTCCTAACCAATCATAGTTATTGACGATGATGCCTTTTTCTGGATCGGAGAGATCAAGGAATCTTTCAAGTTGGGCTTTGATGGCTGCGGTATTCTTAGCAAGAGTTTCTTTTGTTTGAAGATTTCTTTCAGCGGATTTGCCAGATGGATCACCAATCATACCCGTTGCTCCACCAACAACTGCAATGATTCTGTGCCCTGCTCTTTGAAGTCTCATAAGAGTTGAGATCATAACGTAGTTACCAACGTGCATAGATGATGCGGATGGGTCGAATCCACAATAAACAGTCACTTTCTTATCGAATAATTTGCGGACATTTTCTTCATTCGAATATTGTTCGATGAGTCCGCGATAGTTTAATTCATCAACGATGTTTTCCATAAATTTACCTCGTACGGTGATAATTTTACCTTATTAAAAATAAGAAACAACATTTAAAAGAAAAAAGGCGTAGTTTTATCTACGCCCTTAAATCTATTTTAGATTTAGATCAATACATTCCACCTGCGTCGTGGTTACATTCATGCTTTTCTTCTTTGATGGTTGTAACAGCTGCTTCAGTTGTGACAAACATTGCGGAGATGCTTGAAGAATTCAAGATTGCATTGCGGGTGACCTTTGTTGGATCGATGATATTGGCATCAAACATGTTGACCCATTTGCCATGGAGTGCATCGAAGCCAAAGTCTTTTGCTTGTTCCTTTTGCTTAGAAGCGATTTCTTCTGGATCATATCCGGCATTTGTGGCAATTTGCTTAAGTGGGGCATATAAGGAATCAAGGACTGCATCGATGCCTTTTTGGACATCAGGATTCTCATCGACGAGTTTGCCTTTGAGAGCATTATATACTTCAGCAAGAGCCGCTCCACCACCGACAACAATACCTTCAGCAACTGCTGCTTTGGTAGCATTTAAGGCATCTTCAATACGGAGTTTCTTGTCTTTGAGTTCGCTTTCGGTGAGAGCGCCAACTTTGACGACAGCAACGCCATTGGAGAGCTTAGCAATACGTTTAGAGAGATTCTTCTTATCATATTCGCTTGTAACGACGCTATATTGAGCAGAGAGTTCAGCAATACGGTCTTCGACATCTTTCTTGCGTCCGTCTCCACCAACGATTGTTGTGGTATCTTTCTTGACCGTGATGCGTTTTGCTCTTCCTAAATCATCGATCGTGACATCTTTAAGTTGCATACCAAGATCTTTGGAAAAGAATTTTGCGCCAGTAAGGATGGCGATATCTTGCAATGCGGCCTTTTGAGCATCGCCGAATTCAGGGGCTTTTGTGGCAACGACAGTGAATGTTCCACGAAGTTTATTGACGATTAATGTGCTTGTAACATCAGAATCGAGGTCTTCAGCAATGATGAGTAATGGCTTATGAGCATCGACGACTGATTGTAACATTGGGATGATGTCATTGATGGCGGAGATCTTCATATCAGTGACGAAGATATACGCGTCTTCAAGTTCAGCGACCATATGTTCGTTATCAGTTACCATGTATGGGGAGATGTAGCCTTTGTCATATTCCATACCTTGGGAGATTGCGAGTTCATTTTCACTTGTCTTAGATTCATCAACTGTGATAACGCCATTCTTGCCGACTTTTTCCATTGCTTCAGCAATAAGCTTGCCAATTTCGTCATCGTGGGCTGAGATAGAAGCGATAGCTTGAATATCTTCATTTGTTTGAACTGGTTTGGAGATGAGGGAGAGTTCAGTTGCGACTGCTTTTCCTGCTTTTTCAATACCGTTGCGGACGAAGACTGGGTTTGCGCCAGCATCAACTGCTTCAACGCCTTTATGAATGATGGATTGAGCAAGAACTGTGGCTGTTGTTGTGCCATCTCCTGCTTTTTCATTTGTCTTGTTAGAAACTTCGTATACAAGCTTTGCGCCCATATTTTCAGTTGCGTCTGTTAATTCAATTTCACGAGCGATTGAAACGCCATCTTCGCAGATTTCTGGGCTGCCATAGCCTTTATCAAGGGCAACGTTTCTGCCTTTAGGTCCAAGGGTGACTTTAACGGTATTTGCAAGTGTGTCAACTCCTCTGACCATTGCCTCACGGGCTTCTTTTCCTAATTTAATTTCTTTTGCCATAAGTGGTTTTTTCCTCCTTTAGTCATTAACGACTGCAAGAACATCTTCAACTCTTATAAGAAGATATTTATGTCCATCATCTTCATATTCAGTTCCTGAATATTCTCTATAGATGACTTTATCACCGACCTTCACTCCTTCAATGGAGATGAGTTTGCCATTGTCATCAACTTTTCCTGGACCCATTGCCATGATGGTTGCAACGTTTCCTTGTTTCTTCTCAGTAGTGAGAATGATAGAGCCAACCTTCTTTTCTGAAGGTAATTTTTCTAATAATAAGTAATCATTAAGTGGTTTTATAGTAGACATTTTTTCTACCTCCTTTTCTTAACGCTAAGTAATGTAGTTCTACTTTTTAGCACTGTCAAGTGTCAAGTGCTAAATAAATTTAAAAAGCCGAGAATTGTCGAAGAAAAAAATTTAAATTTATTTAGCAAAATATTCAAAAATTTAAAAAAATTAACGAAACTACAAACGAGAAAGAATAAAAGCCAGCAGACCGGTAGGAAATGAGAAGAAAAAGGCGCCTAGCCCCTATTCTCAAAGATTGGCGCGAATTTAGAAAAGGCTTTCTATAATGGCCGAGATAATAAAAAAACGCCCTAGACATGGCTATTAAGGCGGCAACCTTAATAATAACAATCCTAGAGCTCATCAAAGCGATTAAAGAATAGCACGGCGGCCGGGGAAGCGTCAAGGGGCAAGCGCCCCCGGCTTGGCTGATGCTGAAAGGTGGATTTATCCGCCGTAGATGAGAAGAGATAAAAAGAAAACTTTAGAATTCATCAAGCTATTACTTGAAATAGTCTTGATTATCCTAAAGCTCTTAAACCTCTAACATTCTAAGACCATCAGGCCCAAGCGTCAAGCCCCGAGCGAGAGCAAGGGAGAGAATTCTAGATCCCCCCTAAACAATATCCATATTAATAATGATTTATTTTTTGAAATAAACTAAAATAAAATATCAAGCAAGCCGTTTTATGAATGAAAAAGAGAAAATTCAGCAATATCTGTCATTAATGAATAAATGTAGAAATCTGGGGAAAGATCTTATCGCGGACAATTTAAACGATGATCAACTTCTTGAATGCATCAGAGATAACGCCGAAAAACGTTATAAGGATATGTGCATCAATAAAGGTATTCTCAAAGAGCTTATCTTTGATAGAGATCCTAAGACATTAAGCGATGAAAGTATCAAGAATCTTCAAAATTTTGCCTCGATATGTTTCGCTTTTTCTGAATCTAAAGACAACGGCATATCCTATGCGGTTCATAAACTTCTCCTTCAGGCTGCTAAAGAGAGAAACAATGAGCCATTGATTATCGAAGAGTTATATTCTTGCGGTATTTCTCTTACTTACCTGATTGTTAACAATGGTTCATACAAATTGGATCTTGTCTATAAGAAGATGCGGGCTTATTTCAATGAGGCTGTCGATAATTACTTTGAGAAATACCAAGAATACGATTCGAAAACCCGTTTCTATTTGCTTAGATGTTTAGGGAATAGAAAGTTATCCTTGCATAAAAACGGACGAGAAGGTCTTAAAGAGTATCTTCGCATATATCGCGAATCAATGAAGATTTTCGAGAATAAGAAAATTCAAGAGATGAATCCAGAAATTCCTTTCGACAATATCATTTATTCCATGCACATGGATGCTTTAACGTTAAATAATTTCATAAAGGAAAGCAGACTTTACAAAGGAAAAGACGATTTGGATGATGAAATTATCGATGTTATTACATCTTCTTTAGATTATGTAAAGGAACATTCAAAGAACTTCGCAAGAAACGACAATCGTCTTCAAAATTGGAGAATTGCCTATTTTGATTTGGCGATCTCCTACTTATGCAAGGGGGAGCCAATCGATGACTTCTTCGACTACTTCATCTCCTTTATCAACGAAGCCGATCTTCAAGATTATTCTCCAAACAATTTCCGTGAAGTGGTCATTTCAGCCTCTTACACATTTGAATATGCTCAATACCTTGATGAAAAAGGGCATGAAAAATACGATTCATCTTTGAAAGAGATTAAAGAGAAGGTTTTAAATTACATTGAAGGTATGAATGAAAGAAATTGTCCTCAATTGTTAAATAACGTCTTTGCCGCTTTTTCTCTTTCCCAAGCAATTGATAACGATTATGGTCGAACAAACCTTTTAAACTATATTATTTATTCTCATAAGCCTACTTACATTCATTCTTTGATGGTAGCAACTCTCTCTAAAGAAATTATGAGTTTTGCTTTGGAAGAAAAACCTCAAATGTTTGTTGGTGTTCTCGATTGCAAAAGCATTGACGATGTTAAAAAGAAAGCAAAAGAACTTGAGGATTTTATTTTTAGATGCGGGCTTTACCACGATATTGGCAAAACCATGGTTCTTTCTTACATAAGCACATACGAGAGAGGCTTATTGGATGAAGAGTTCGAATGCATCAAAAACCATACGACCTTTGGCGCAGAACTACTTGAGAAATGTAACGAAAAAGATTTAGCGATTGTGGCTTTATATCATCATAAAACTTATGATGGCAAGGGAGGGTATCCAAACGATGTTTCTCTTGCTCCGGCGAATATGAAACCGCTCGTTGATATTATTTCAGTCGCCGATTCCTTAGATGCAGGTACAGATTTTATCGGAAGGTCTTACAATATGGCTAAGAGCGTTTCTAAAATCGTCTCCGAATTAAAAGAAGGCGCTTCAACTCGTTACTCTCCTGATGTTGTTTCTTTATTTGATAAGAAAGAAAATTACGATAAAATCGAAACAATACTCAATGAAACAAGAAAGAAAGTATACATTTACGTTTATCGAAATAACAAATACGATGAAGGGGGGCAAGAATGAAGAAATGCGTTCTGATATCCGATTCTTTTAAAGGAAGTTTATCGACTTTTGAAATCATTTCATTATTTAAAGAAGCGTTAAATGAGGTTTTTCCTTCATGCGAGCTTCTCTCTTTCCCTATTTCTGATGGTGGAGAGGGGACAATGGAAGTATTCTCAACCATTTATTGTGGGGAAATTCATGAAGTTTCTACCTTTGATGCAAATCTTTTGCCTATTAAAGCAAGATATTTCTTAACAAATTCAACGGCTTACATGGATGTTTCATCAGTTGTATCTTTAGCAAAAACAAAAATCAAAGATCCTAAAATTACCTCTACTTATGGAATCGGTTTGTTGATTAAAGATGCAATATTTCACGGAGCTAAAACAATCTATCTAGGGCTGGGTGGCTCTTCAACAAATGATATGGGATTTGGAATGGTTAAAGGGTTAGGCGGAAAGTTCATTAATGAGAACAATGAAGAATTCTTACCAACCGGCATTTCATTAAACCAGGTAAAAAAGATAGATTTAAGCGAGTTTTATAAAAATGTCGAAGGAATTTCCTTTATTGGGTTATCTGACGTTAACAATCCTTTGGTTGGAGAAAATGGCTGTTCAAGAATTTATGCAAAGCAAAAAGGCGCTAGCGAAGAGGAAACCTATAAATTAGATGAGATAATGAAGGAAACCATAATTAATTTAAAGGTTTTAGGGTTTAAAGACGTTTCAAATGTGTCTTCTTCTGGTGCTGCAGGCGGAATAGGTGCAGGGCTTCTTCTATTTTTCAATGCTAAACTTGAAAGCGGAATCAATTACATCCTTAAAACTATTTCTTTTGAGGAAAGAATAAAAGATTGCGATTGCATTTTCACGGGCGAAGGTAATCTTGACTCTCAAAGCAATTCGGGAAAAGTCATCGATGGAATTAGAGAAATCGCAAAAAGAAATAATATCCCGCTTGTAGCTATAGTTGGCGGGGCTGATTTATCAAGTGAAAATCTTATAAATGAGGGAATTAACTCCATTGTCACAACGACAAGAAAACCAATGGAATTTGAAAAAATTAAAAAATATAGCAAAGATTTCTATAAGGTTAGCGCATTAAATGCGTTAAGGCTGATAAAACTTGGTGAAAAAATAAAAAGATGAGGAACAACCTCATCTTTTCTTTCTTTTTTATTAGAATTTTGTTGAATCTCTCTTATTGAACTTTGCTTCAAGACGGCAAGTCTTTTCAATAAGATTGTCGTTAATAAGATCAGTAAGCATAAGCATTGAACGTTTGCCAACTTCCGCCATATCAATATCCATTGAAGAAATCGTTGGGCGAACGATCTTGGCATATTTTGTACCGACAAGCGAGAGAACCTCAACATCATTTGGAACGTTCAATCCTGCATCAGATGCGGCATTCATAACAGCTGCGGCCAAGGAATCACGATAAGTGATGTAATAGCCTCTTGCTGCTTCTGGGTTCTTTTTGAAATGATCATAGAAATCAGAATATGTATGAGTGTAGGAATCATCGCAGTTTAGAATGTGATATTGTTTTCCAAGTTCGTCATGAACTTCAGTGAAACAATGTTCGCAATGTGTCAACAAACGACCACCATCGTGAACATGAACGAATGTCATTTCTTTATCGCCGCCATCGGAATAATAGTTACGGATGATATTCTTCAATTCTTCTCCATAAGAGAACTTAATCGAGCCGACTTTATCACCAGTTAAGACAGTATTAACGACAATCGTTGGAACGAAATAAGAATTGATTTTCATGATGTCTTCCGTTTCAAGCTCATCATCGAAAATGATTGCTCCATCAACATGGGTCGTAATGACTTTTTCAATCATTGAGAGAGCTTCTTCGCGAGAATGGGATGTCGTGAAAAGGGTGAGAACAAAGCCTTTTTGTTTAGCAACCTCGGAAATTCCTGAAAGCATGTTTGAGATATAAACATAGTTGGCACCAGGAATAATAATGCCGATATTAGTGGTTTTATTGGTTGCAAGAGCTTGGGCCAATCCGCTTGGTTTATAGCCAAGTTTCTTAATCGTTGCTTCAACTTTTGTTCTTGTGGCTTCGGTAACGTTGCCTTGTTTATTAATGACGCGGGAAACAGTTGCTAAAGAGACACCTGCAGTTTGAGCAACTTGGTAAATGGTAACACGATCTTTGAGATTATTCATTTTCATACCCCCAATATTACTAGTTCATTATGAAACTTATTTGTAAATTTTCAATGTTTTTTTCATTATTTTTGCAAATTAATTTTTATTTAAATAAAAAAGGCCCATTTTATCTTGGGCCATTCTTTTTAGAGGGTTCCACCATGAAGTTCGCTATAGAGATTTTCACGAGTCTTGTATACTTTTTCTGTTAAGTCAACATAATGCTCGTGAGGCATCTCGAAACGAAGTTCAGATTCCCATACTTTATTTTCAAGTTGATCTTTGATGTAATCGCGTTTTTCGCTAATTGAAGGCAATTCTGCTACGAGTTTTCCATCAAGGATGAATGGAATTAGAAGCTTCTCAACCTTAAATGGAATTATTTCACGACGTTTATGGAAAGCATCATTTGAAAGATCGTAAATCACGATTGGTTTGCCTTCTTCAACTACCTCATCATCCATCGAGATGATATCGCATTGTCCTTGATTGTTTTCGTCAAAGACTCTCCAAGCAGTGAGTTTTCCTGGAATTATCGCTTTGGATACCGAATCAGAACATTTCATTTTTGGAGAATATGTTCCATCTTCTTCTTTGATGGCAACGAGTTTGTAAACTCCGCCAAAGACAGGATCAGTTCTGGATGTAATGAGGTTTTCGCCAACGCCATATGAGTCAAAATGAGCATCTTCATAGATTTCCATTGAACGAATCTTTTGCTCATCCAAAGAATTTGATGCGACAAGTTTGATATATGGTTTCCCAGCCTTATCAAGGGCTTTTCTCAAGCGTTTGTATGAACGAGCAAGGTCGCCAGAGTCAATACGAGCAGCCTTAACGCGTTTATTTGGGTCATTTGGATATTTTGCAATCATTTCATCATCGATCTTGATAAGGTTTTGCAAACCTGAATCAAAGACAGAATATGTATCCAAAAGAAGAGAAACATTATTTGGATATGTTTCAGCAAAAGCTCTAAAAGCACTCAATTCATCAGGGAAGAATTCGATGAAGGAATGAGCGACTGTGCCAACCGCTTTAACTTCAGGGCCATAGCGCATCTCAGCTAAGCAATTTGCCGTGCCAATGCAACCGCCTAAAATTGCTGCATATGCACCATCATTTCCCGCCGATTCGCCTTGGGCGCGACGTGTGCCAAATTCCATGACATTTCTTTCCTTGTGCGTCGCTAAGCCAGATATTCTTGTGGCTTTTGTTGCAATAAGGGAATGGAAATTCATTGTTTGAAGGAGATATGTTTCAATAAGAATTGCTCCGACCATATCGCATTCGATACGAACCATCGGAACTTGAGGGTAGCAAACCGTTCCTTCTTTTAAGGCATACATATCACCTTTCCATTTATAAGTTGAAAGGTATTCAAGGAATTCATCGGACATTCCTTTAGCTTTTAGATAGACTAAATCACGTTCGGTAAAATGATAATTTAATAAAAATTTCGTTAATTTATGTTGCCCACAAGAGATTGAATAACCGAGTTTGTCAGGATTTTCTCTGAAAAACATGTTAAAAACCATTCTTTTGTCTTTGAATCCATGAAGAAAAAGGCAATTAGCCATGCTAAATTCATAGAAATCAGTAACCATGGCAGGATTGTCATAGTCTTCATCAGGAACATATGGTTCGACTTTGATATTGCTCATATACATTTTCCTTAGTTGTTAGGATAAAAGAAATCTTCACCTGGAAGATATCCTTCAGGGAGGAATGCTTCTTTGAAGTTATCGGATACTTTAAGTTCTTTTCCAGAGCATAAGGTAACATCAACTGGAATGTTTTTAACGAGTTTCTTCGTAAAAAGCGAACCATCAAAGAGGATTGTTCCATCGCAGGCCGCGACAACATTTTCGCCAATCTTTAAATTCTTATAGAAAGAGACGGCTTGGTAAGTCTTATCATCTTTGCCTTTTAAGGTGACGATTTGGGCTTTTTCATCAAGTGGATGCTCTTCAAGATTTGTGATTTCTAAGACTTTAAAACCTGAATTGGCGGTTTCTTCGAGTCTTGGAGCATTAGAATTCTCTAAAAGATCGTTGATTGTTTTCAATAGCAATGAATCAGGGGCAAATATTGCTCCATGAGATTTGAGTTTAGCAATTCTAGAAACGTTAAAAATATTGATGCCAACTAATTCTTTGTTGGTATATAAGCAAGTAACATCTCCATTCGTTACCACTTCATCAGGCTTCTTTTCTGGATTGATGACGATAAAGAGAACGTCACCATTGCTTTCAAAATCATAAAATAAGCGATACATATTTAGCTCCTTTATTTTTTCTTTCTCATTAAGATGCGATGGATTGATTTACCAGTTGAGCGAAAATTTCTTTCGTATTCTGATGCAACATCGTTTTCTTCATCGAATTTATAGTCTTCTTCGTTAAGATAGATTTCAAACGGGGAAAGAGGGATTTGCTCTAAGGTGAAGGCATATAAAGAATCGTTGTCTGTCTTAATTCTCATTTCACCATCATCTTTTAATAACTTAGAGAATTCCTCTAAGCGTTTTATGTGAGTCAGTCTTCTCTTTTCATGTCTCTTTTTTGGCCACGGATCAGAGAAATTGAGATAAATCGTGTTGAATTTAAGCTTTTCAAGTTCAGGAAGAAGGATATCAAAATCAGAATTGATGACGCGGATATTGCTTAATTCGGACTCGACGATTTTCTTAGCCATTATTCCTGCGATTGACACTTCTCTTTCAATTGCAAGGAAATTAGCGTTTGGGTTTTTCTTTGCCATGCCAATAACAAAGTCGCCTTTGCCCGCTCCAACTTCCAAGCGAAGATCGCCTTTTTGGAAAAATGCATCATTAGCATCGATTCCTTTAAGGACTAATTCATTATGTTCTTCTAGGAATGGGGAAGCCCATTTCTTAAAACGGCCTCTCACTTTAAATTACCTAACATATATATTGCACGAGCATAAATTGCAATATCTTGAATAAAATCTTTAACGTTCATATGCTCATTTGGCGAATGCATTCCGCCTGGACGTTTTTGCCATTCAGCACCGAAAGCGACTGTATTTGGGGCTTCTTTGGCATATGTTCCGCCGCCAATTGCGATTGGTTTGGCAAAAAATTGATGAGTCTCTTTCTTAAAAGCCTTCATCAAAGTGGAAACTAATGGGGATTTTTTATCGTATAAAAGATATGGTGCGACGGAAGTTGTCACAAATTCCATGTTTACGTATGAAGAAAGATTCTTGATTGCCTCTTCTGGCTTGGCATCTTCGCCATAGCGATAATCAACTGAAACGCTTAATGTTCCATTCATGTATTTGATGACACCAAAATTAAAGGTTGAATCACCAAGTTCGGTAGAATGGCTATATCCATTAAAAATTTTGCCATTGTTATCAAAAGCTGAAGCAAGTTTGCTGATGAATTCGTTTTTATAGAATTTGCCAATGTTTTCAAAAGCAATCTTAGCGGCTGAAATGCCAAGTTCAGGAGTTGAGCCATGGGCAGTTTTTCCAGCAAAGCGAACCATCAATATTTCTTTTGTTGAGTTGATGTCGCATGAAACATTGTTGTCTTTGAGATATTTTACGAATTTCTCATCAGGCAATAGAGTGACTAAAATTGAGTCGCAAACAGCATTTGTAACCGTTCCGCCATCGATTGCAATAATTGGTTTTAAATCAATTTTCTTGCTTAATGTTCCGTGGGTTATGCCTTTTTCTGCGTATATAAGAGGCCAGTTTGCATCGGGTGTAAAACCATATTTAGGTGCTTCGCCATGGAATTTCTCAAAATAATATTGAAGACAGGAAGATCCTCTCTCTTCATCTCCGCCAGAAACGATTTTGACACGATATCCTTTAAGAAGACCATTGTCTTTTAAAAGTTTTGTCGCGTATAAAGCGGCAGTTAATGGCCCTTTATCATCAAATGAGCCACGTCCATAAATCTCACCTTCTTTTAAAGTGGCGGAAAATGGCGGATTGTCCCATTTTCCAGAGACTGGCACGACATCGGAGTGCCCATAGATTCCGATTAATGGAGCATTTTCATCTCCAATTTCGAGTTCAACGGCGTATCCATCAACTTTCGTGACCTTAAAGCCGTAATCTTGGCCTAATTTAGCGAAATAATCTAAAGCTTTCTTAACATTTTCACCGAATGGCTGACCTTCTTTGATGGTATGTTCATCGTAAACTGAAGGAATTCTTATGAATTTTTGAAGGGCTAAAATTGCATCTTTTTCATAGCCTTTCGCTAGTTTTTTGAAATTTGGCATGTTTTCTCCTAATTAATTTCTTCCAACTTTCGCTAAAGCTTTAGAAACTAATGGATTGATAATGGCAGCAAGAGTCGCTTCGCCTATCATCCCTAAAGCAATAACGATAGCAAACGTATATGTGACTCCTTCTGCAACAGGATCGCTTGATGTGAAATATGCGACCATCGTATCTGTGTAGAAGATGAATAAGTCACCGAATACTAGAAGCGTGTGAGCGATTGTTAGAAGGAATGATAAACCTGCTATCACAAACACGTTCTTATATAGTTTAGAGTTTTTACGTAGTAAATCAAAGACCAAACCTGCTAAAAAGCCAAAAATCGCTCTTGGAAGGACGGAAACCCATGGAACAATGAAGAGGGCATTAAAGCCAGTGGAACTCATTAGGGCTTGTATCCAAGAGGTGACGCCAAAGGCTATGCCATATAAAAGACCGCCTTTCCAACCTTTTTTGTATGAGCCAATCAAAACAGGTAAGTGAACAAGTGAGAAAGAAACTCCTGGCACAAAAGAGATGTAGCCTGCTTGAGGGACAAAGCCCATGACAGCAATTAAAGCGATCATTATCGCGTGGAAGGTAATATCTTGAACTTTGACTCCTTCCTTTTCCTTTGGCGATTCTTTATAAACAGTTACGAAAAGTAGGGCGACCCATATGATTAAAATCACCCAAAAAGCTATTGTATTGAAATTCATTTTTTATTCCTCTTATCGATCTCTTTAAGGCCTAGCAAAAGAAGATTTTCTTCGTAGGCAAATTCTGGCAAATATTTTTTAACATAGATTGCATTTCCGCCAGTTAAGACTAATTTTAAAGGTTTGTTCGACTCCTTTTGAAAAGATTCCGCAAAGCCCTTTATTGCATAAACGTTGGTAAAGATAATGCCGGCATTCATTGAGTCATGCGTATTTTTGCCGATTACATGATCGGGCGCTAAAAGATTTACCTCGGGCAAGGCGGCCGTGTCTTTAGATAATGTCATCGCGCCCATACCAAGTCCCGGAGCGATTGCACACCCTCCAAAAGATGAGGTTTCATCAATGTAAATAAATTTATTTGCCGTTCCTAAATCGGCAATGAAAATGTTTTTCTCATAAAGAGAAATTGCGCCAATTGCATCGGCGACTAAATCAGCACCCACTTCTTGAGGGTTGTCTGTTTTTATGGCCATTCCCGTTTTTAGACGAGGGCCTAAAATCTTGGCTTTAACGCCAAATAGGGAAGAGACGATTGAACGAAATATAGGGCTTAAATGCGGAACGACAGACGAAATCAAAGCACGATCGATGTCATTCTCTTTTAAGTGTTTTGTCATCATGAAGAGTTCAACTACGCTACGATATTCATCTAAAGATCGAATAGGTTTCGTCCTGCATTTATAAACACAGGTAAGTTCTTCATTTTCCCATATTCCAAAGTCAATCAGGGTATTCCCGATGTCAATGGTTAGTAACATGGACTTAAATATCTCCTACTCCAGTCTGAACCGTTTGTTCAGTACCGGGCAATGGGAATTATATTCCTTCTAGAAATAATAATGAACTAAAAAAGAGGCCAATTTGACGGCCTCTTAGTCAGTTTGTTTTCTAAGCAACGACGATATTAAGGATTCTTCCTGGGACGTAGATTACTTTTTTAATCGTTACGCCTTCAAGATATTTCATGACTTTCTCGCTGGCTTTTGCAAGAGAGATTGCTTCATCTTGACTTGCATCTTTGCTTAAAGAAATAGTGTCACGGACCTTGCCATTGATTGAAACGCCAATTGTAACAGTATTAATTACAAGTTTTGATTCATCGACAGTTGGCCAACTTTCGTAGGCAATTGTCTTGTTATGGCCAAGTTTTTCCCACATTTCTTCGCCAACGAATGGGCAAACGCAAGAGAAAATCTTTACGAAATTCTCAATGTATGGGCGATATAGTGATTTAGCCTTGTAACAATCATTGATGAATATCATCATTTGAGATATTGCCGTATTGAAAGAAAGATCTTCAAAGTCTTTTGTGGCCTTCTTGACTAAGAAATTATATGAATAATCAAGTTCGCCTGAATTTGTATCAGATATTCTATTGCTAAATGTTTCATCATCGACTAAACGATATACGCGTTCGATGAATCTTGTTGAGCCATCGAGAGCAGTCGTCGACCATGGCTTAGCCTCTGAGAGAGGACCAGCAAACATCTCAAATAAGCGGAGAGAGTCGGCGCCATTGGAATTAATGATGTCATCTGGGTTGATAACATTTCCACGAGATTTAGACATCTTTTCGCCATTGGCGCCAAGAATCATGCCTTGGTGATAAAGTTTTTGAAATGGTTCTTTGCATTTGACCACGCCAATGTCATATAAGAATTTATGCCAGAAGCGAGCATAGAGAAGATGCAAAACAGCATGTTCTTGTCCGCCAATATACAAATCAACTGGTAACCAATGTTCTAAGAGTTTAGGGTCGCCGATTGCATTGTCGTTATTCGGATCGATATAGCGAAGATAATACCAGCTAGAACCTGCCCATTGTGGCATAGTATTGGTTTCTCTTGTGGCTTTCACCCCATCAACTTCAGTGTTTAGCCAAGAAGATGGTGCTTTAGAAAGAGGAGGTTTTCCATCTCTTGATGGTTGATAATTATCCATTTCAGGCAAGACAAGCGGAAGATCGCTCTCTTTTAGGGCAACTTCTTTTCCGTCTTCTGTCGTAACCATTGGGATAGGTTCGCCCCAATAACGTTGTCTTGAGAAAATCCAATCACGAAGCTTATAATTTGTGACTTCGACTCCTGCACCAATCTCCTCAAGTTTAGCCGTGATTGCCGCCTTTGCTTCGACGATGTTCATTCCATTGGCAAAAGAAGAATTGATATGTGGGCCGTCTCCTTCAAATGCTTCTTTGGAAATATCTCCACCTTCAAGGACTGGAGTTATCTCTAAATTGTATTTTTTGGCGAAAGCGTAATCTCTAGAATCATGGCTTGGAACGGCCATGACGGCGCCTGTTCCATAGCTTCCTAAAACATAATCGGCAACATAGACAGGAATTTCTTTCCCGTTTATTGGATTAATGGCATTAACTCCAAGATAAACGCCACTCTTATCTTTAACAAGAGATGTTCTAAGCAAGTCAGACTTATGGCTTGCCTCTTCAATATAGGCATCTACCGCTTCCTTTTGCTCTTTGGAAACGAGTTTTTTAACAAGTGGATGTTCAGGTGCTAAACAGCAATATGAACAACCGAATAATGTGTCAACGCGAGTCGTGAAAACTTTGAATGACTCATCGTGGTCTTTTATTTTGAAGGTGATTTCGACCCCTTTGGATTTGCCAATCCAGTTGCGTTGCATCTCAAGAGTGGATTTTGGCCAATCTAAACCTTTGAGATCTTCTTCGAGTCTATCTGCGTATTTGGTGATTTTGAGAACCCATTGACGCATTGGCATACGAACAACTGGGTAGCCACCTCTTTCAGATTTACCATCAATGACTTCCTCATTAGCCAAAACAGTCCCGAGTTCTGGGCAGTAATTAACCGGAATATCGGCAACATATGCCAAATCGTTTTCAAACATTTTGATGAAAATCCATTGAGTCCATTTGTAATATTTTGGGTCGATGGTTGCGCATTCTTTAGACCAATCATAAGAAAAGCCTAAGGATTGAATTTGGTTTTTGAAATTTGCGATATTTTTTCTTGTGAATCCTTCAGGATGTTGATTCATCTTGATGGCGAATTGTTCTGCAGGTAAGCCAAAAGCATCCCAGCCCATTGGGTGAAGGACATTAAAGCCTTGCATTCTTTTCATTCTCGCGACAATATCAGTTGCGGTATAGCCTTCAGGATGTCCGACATGTAATCCTTGTCCAGAAGGATATGGAAACATATCCAAAACGTAATATTTTGGTTTAGAAAAATCATAAGTGTCGCAGAAGAATGTATTGTTATCTTCCCAATATTTACGCCACTTAGTTTCAATCTCTTTGTGGTTGTAGCTCATAAAAACGCTCCTTTATTACTTAGCAATAATCTCCTCATATAGAGCACGATATTGCTTGGCACTGCGTTTCCAAGAATTATCTTTCTTTAACGCATTAGATACGATTTTATCGTAAATTGGTGCATTTGAGTACAAATCTTTTGCTTTTCCCATAGCGTAGGAGAGTCCATTGACGTCATAGTTATAGAAACCTATACCATCAGGTTTTGTGACATTTGGCTCATCAAATCCCTCAACCGTATCGGCTAAACCACCAGTGTATCTAACAACTGGAAGGGTTCCATAACGTTGGGAGATCATTTGAGAAATCCCACATGGTTCGAATAGAGACGGCATCAAGAAGAAATCGCATCCGGCATAGATTTTATGGGATAATTCATTGTTGTAGCCAATATAGATTCCAACACGATTTGGATATTGATCTCTTAAGGCTTGTAATCTTCCTTCTAAGCCTGATTCTCCGCTTCCAAGAACAACAAGAGAGCAGTCATTGTATTCATTGAGGAAACCATAGATTGCATCAAAAATTAAATCAATGCCTTTTTGCCACGAAAGACGGGAAACAACCCCAAAAACGGGGCCTTTGCCTTTTTCGATGCCAAAAGTTTTTAGCATGTCTTTCTGACACTCAGCCTTTCCGATTTTCCATGTTTTTTCCGTGTATCCCTTAGCGATGTATTTATCCTTTGCTGGATTCCATTCTTGATAGTCAATTCCGTTAACTATTCCAACAAAATCATCCTTTCTTAATTCTAATATCCCATTGAGTCGTTGATCGGAATACATATCAAGAAGTTCATTTCTGTGGGTCGGGGAAACGGTTGTTATTTTATTCGCATCGACAATGCCAGCTTTCAAAGAGGAAACCATATTGTCGAATCTTACCCTGCCATTATCGTAAAGTTCATCGCTAAGTCCCCAGAAATCATTCAAGAAATAGCGGTCAACTAAACCTTTGAATGCCGGGTTATGAATAGTTAGAACTGTGCGCATGGATGCGTAAAAAGGGTCATAGGAATATTTCTCTTTGAGAAGGGTTGGAACCATGCCTGCTTGCCAATCATGCACATGGATTATGTCCGCTTGGAAATTAACGAATTTAAGGATATTCAAACAAGCAAGAGCAAAAAAGGCATATCTTTCGCAATCATCATGATAGCCATAAATATTATCGCGATCGAAGTAATATGAGTTGCTTAAAAGGTAATATCTGATTCCATCAACAACGGTTGTATAAACGTCTGCATCTTGTTTTCTCCAAGACACGTTGACTGGTAAAAGTCCAACATAATCCAATTTAGGATTTTTTCTTTTTATACTGGCATAGAATGGGGTGACGATTATAACTTCATCCCCTTCTTTTGCTAATTCTTTGCTTAAAGCATATGAAACATCGGCTAAACCACCTGTTTTAGAAAATGGCAAGGCCTCAGATGCAAACATTGCAATCTTCATATGATAGCTCCTTGATGGACATAGATTGGCGTGTCTTTGTCGCCTTCTAAAGTATGTCTGTCGGTAACGATTGAATATTTATCAATTACAACATTTGAAAGGGTGACTTTTTCGCCAATTCTCGTACCACGAAGAACGATGCAGTTAGAAAGCTTTGCGCCTTTTCCGACGTGAACCCCACGGCAAAGAATGCAATTTTCTACAGTTCCATCGACAACGCATCCATTAGCAATGAACGAATTGGAGATTTTCGAGGATGAGCCATAAAGGGCAGGACAGGTATCATGAGTGATAGTGAAAATTGGCCAGTCTTCTTTGAAAAGGGTCGATGCCACTTCTGGCTTAAGAAGTTCGAAGGAATATTCGATATATTTATTTAAAGAGTTAAAATTCCTTGCATATCCATCATATTCATAGGCGTGAACTTTGAAAAGGCCAGTCTTTATGGCAAAACGAATGATATCGCCGATGCCCATCGAAAGAGAGTGTTTCTTGCTTTCTTCAACAATCTTTGCAAGTGTCACGCGATTAATGATCCAAGTTTCGAGGGAAGCGTTGATTTCTTTCTTGCTTCCATCATTAACTTCAACGTTTGTAACATATCCTTCTTTATTGACCGTTAAAGAATACCCGCCAACAAAGTTTTTATCGCCATCTTTGATTTTCTTGTAGACAATTGTGACTTCTTCTTTTCTTGCCTTATGTTCTTCAATGATTGGATTGAAATCAATTGGAGCAACAATATGTGGCGTTTGGAAAACCAAGATTGATGCAGATGAATCATACAACATATAGTCATTCTCTTTAATATTGGCTAAGTCTGTGTTATATGGAGGATTTAACAATCCTTTTTCATTTAAAAGAATGGTTAATTTGTCCGTTTTTGTGTTATTGACCCAAGAAGACATGTTGCCCATGTGTTTAAGGATTGAACGTTGATGATCTTTGACTAAGATTCCAACAGTATCTATGCCTGAATTCGAGAAATTCGACATAACGATATCCATAAAGGCATATCTACCAAGGAATGTTGTTGAAGCG
This sequence comes from bacterium, assembly GCA_963638555.1. GTDB lineage: Bacteria > Bacillota_I > Bacilli_A > RFN20 > CAG-826 > UBA4951. Next base: position 23,071 of record CAVHQU010000015.1, read on the forward strand.
AATGGACGATTTGCCGTTAATTCACCAAGTTCAGGATCGTTATGTGTATCTAATAAACCGATTACGTCTTTCATATTATTTGGCTGCCTTTCTGTTAACGATGAGATCAATTTCTTCTCCGTCAATGTTAACTTGCGTTTTTTCTTCGATTAAAGTGTCTGGGCCGACAATAGCATTTTCGACTTTTGCACCTTTTGCAATTCTAGCCCCAGGCATAATGACGACATTTTTGCATGTAGCGCCTTCTTCAATAACAACTCCGCCAGAGATAACGCAATGTGTTACCTTGCCATAGATTTGAGCGCCTTGATTAACTAAAGAATCTTTAACATCTGCTTTAGGTCCAATAAATTGAGGAACTGAACGTTTGTCTTCGGATAAAATGATGTTCTTGCCAAAAATCGAATAGATATTTTCGCCAGTTTTATCGTTTTTCAATAAATCCATATTCGCTTCATGGAGAGAGGAGATTGTTCCGACATCTTTCCAATATCCGTGATACGTATAAGCAACAAGTTTTTTATTATCATCCATCATATTAGGGATAATATTCTTGCCAAAATCATGTTCTGTGTCCTCTTTTGCATCAGCAATCAAATATTGGCGTAATGTCTTATATGTGAAAATATAGATGCCCATTGAAGCCAGGTTACTCATAGGTTTCTTTGGCTTTTCTTGAAATTGGGTGATCCTATCTTTATCATCAGTTACAAGGATACCAAATCTAGATGCTTCTTCCATTGGAACTGGATATACGGAAATGGTGCAATCTGCGCCACTTTCGATATGTTTTTGAAGCATCTCGTTATAAGTGCATGAATAGATATGGTCGCCAGAAAGAATGAGAACATAATCCGGGTTCATTCTTTCCAACCAGTCTAAGTTTTCATAGATGGCATCAGCCGTGCCTCTATACCAAGAAGATCCTTCTTCTGTTTGTTTTGGGGAAAGGACTGAAGCAGATGATCTAACGCCATTGAAGCCCCATTTCTCGCCATTTCCGACATATTCATTAAGTTCGCTTGATTCATATTGGGTCAAAACGCCAACATTGCGAATTCCAGAATTAGCACAATTGCTAAGTGGAAAATCGATGATACGGTACTTGCCCCCATAGGAAACAGCAGGCTTCGCAACTTTTGAAGTTAAAGCCTTTAATCTCGTTCCTTTGCCACCTGCAAGAATCATGGCAACCATTTTGTTCGACATAATAGTAGTCTTCCTCCTCTCGAAAATGAGATTTGATATGTTTTCTTTATCGCTATGATTTTATCATAAATGATAGATTTATTGTTAAAAGTCTTGTAAAAAAATAAAAATATTATCGTTTTATATGTTAAAACAGGTAAAAATTAAAAAGTTTTCTATAAAATATATTTTATGATTGTCAAAACTCTTTTTGGGTGGTATATTCTTTCTTGCGATTTTACGCACGAAGAGGTGATAGTTATGTCAAGAAAATGCCCAATATCAGGAAAAGGCCCAATGAGCGGTAATTCCCGTTCCCACTCTGTCTTAGCAACTCGCCGTAGATGGAATGTTAACTTACAAACTTATAAGATCAACATCAACGGTAAAATGGTTTCAGTCAAGATGAGCGCACGTGCCTATCGTAGCTTAAACAAATCCGTCAAAGCTGCTTCCAAATCTGAACCAGCTGCTTAATTTGTTTATCAAAGTTTAGATTTAAACGAGCGAATGCTCGTTTTTTCTTTTTCTAAAAAAGCTAATTTACTAGTTAAGTATATAAAAGAATATTAGCGTGTCTACTAACGATATTTCCGAAAGGAAGAATAAAAGCCATTCAGAGAAAGCCATAACAAAATATTTAGGTCTTTCATAATGAGATGAGCCATCTTTTTCGATTACTTGATCCATTTTAGCGTAATTCGAAAGTTTTGGGTTCATTAAAGGAACGAATGCTAAACCAGCAAAGATAAAAGAAAATATCGCAAAAATTAGGGCTATAGTTGAGTTATTGTCTATTGCTTTACGTGAAATTGATAAAAGAATAAGGCCACTCGTGCCATTCCTTGTGGCAATTGAAGCGCCATAAAACATAAACGATGCAACTCTAAGTTTTTCTTTTTTGAAGGATAAAACTGTAAGGAGAGTAAAAAACAATTCCACGAGTATCTCAAAAGCGGCGATCATTAAAAAATAATATTTCGAAGTCACTGTCTCGTCATGCGGCACGAAAAAGAGAATAATGCATGAAGCAACATTGCACAAAACAAGTATTGTTTGTATGGCTCTGAGTATTTTTTCATTCTTTGCAGAGAATGCTTCATAAAGAAAATATTGTCTGAAATTAAACGGAACTTCTTCTATTTTCTTTGTTTGATAAGCAAACAAGCAAAGGAAAAAAGAAGCCACCAAAGAAGCAATAGAAAGCAATAACAAGGTTAAATTCATAAAAGCTTTTTCAATCTCTCATCCATATCTTCGTGGCCGAACAAATAAGAACCCGCAACAAGAACATCCACTCCTGCTTCAAGAGATTCTTTGCCAGTAACGTCATTAATTCCGCCATCAATTTCAAGCAAAGGCCTTTCCTTTAATGGAGAAAGAATTTCTTCAATCTTTCTTGCTCTCTCTAGAGACTCAGGGATGAATTTTTGGCCACCCTTGCCAGGTTCAACGGACATTAAAAGAATCAAATCAACCTTATCCATATAAGGAAGAAGATCATCTATTGGGGTCAATGGTTTTATTGAAAGACCTGCATATAAGCCAAACGAATGAATTTCATCAATTGTTTTAATGGTTTCTTCGTAAGTTTTGCTTGCTTCAAGGTGAAACGTTATCAAATCTGCCCCTGCTTTTGCATAATCCTTTATATATTTATAAGGGTTTTCAATCATAAGATGGACATCATTTAGCATTGAATGGGCTTTGCTGAAAGATGATATCTCTTCAAGGGAAAAAGAAACGTTTGGAACAAATTTGCCATCCATTACGTCAATGTGAATGAATTTCGCTCCGCAATTTTCGGCTTTAAGTGTTTCTTCTTTTAAACAAGCGCGATTAGCGGCCAAAAGGGATGGAGAAATAATAGGTTTTTGTAATTCTTTTAAATTTAGTTTCATTATTTGAACCCGAAGAAACGAGCTATCCAAGAGCGTTTCTCTTTAAAATTTTTATCATCTTTATATGCATTTTCGATTGCTTGATGCATCATCAAAGAGGAGGAATACCTCTCTTCCGGTCTCTTCTTACAAGCTTTAAGGATGATTTTATCTAAGGACTGAGGAATGCTAGACAAAGTTTTAGATGCTTCAGGGAATTTGGATTTGATATGTTTTATCGCAATTTCTTCAGGAGTTGCAGCATCGAAAGGAACAACACCAGTTAAGATTTCATAGAAAAGCACACCCATTGCATAAATATCGGAGGCAACAGATGGTTCCTTCCCCATCAAAACTTCAGGTGCACAATAATAAACCGTGCCGCTAACGGAGTTTTTATCTTGAATCGTTTGGCCTAATTCTTCTTTAAATGAAGCAATGCCAAAGTCCGTGATTTTTATCGAGCCATCAACCAAATAGAACAAATTATCAGGTTTTATGTCCGAATGAATTATTCCATGATTGTGAACATAGGCCATACCAGACGTGAGTTGAAGCATAACCTCACAAGCTTCCGAGGCAGATAAAGAGTGCGTAGCAGAAATGTTGAGTTTGTCTCTTAACGTTCTACCTTCAACATATTCATTAGCCATATATGGACGCCCATCAATGATGCCTTGTCCTTCCCATCTAACGATGTTTTGGTTATTTAAGGTTGAAGCAATGCGACATTCGTGATTAAAACGTTCGACGTTTTTAGGGTCGCCCATCATGTCTTCTCGCATGACTTTTAGTGCTACAGCATGTCTTAAAACAATGTCGAAAGCTTCGTATACATCAGCCATTCCGCCATGGGCAATACGGCCAACAATACGATAACGTTCATCGATAACATCGCCAATTTTAATCATTAGCAATACACTCCCAAAGGGCAATGCCAATATTGTCAGAACCGCCTTGATGATTTGCCACCGAGATCAAAGAAACAACTTTTTGATCGGTTCTTTCATCGGTAGAGATGATATTGGCAATCTCTTTAGTTTCTAGATTGTTATATAAACCATCAGAGCAAAGAAGAATTGTTTCGCCATTATATGTTCTTTCATCAATTGAAACGGATAAAGAGTTGTAAACGCCTAAAGCGTTAGTTAAAACGTGCCTATCTGGATGTGTTTTGGCACCATCTTCAGATAATTTCCCAGTTCTAACGAGATAATCTACATAAGTTTGATCGTTTGTCAATTGTTCCAAATTACCGTCCTTTAAAATATAGGCACGGGAATCGCCGATATTTGCAATCATCAAATGGTTGTCGGAAATAAGGGCCGCTACCATTGTGCAGCCCATTCCCAATGAGTCCGTTTTCTTTTCAGACTTTCTTAATTTTTCAGAAAGAGTATAAATTTTCTTGTTTATGGACTTGCAAGTTTTTGTAATCCAGTTTTTATCGGCTAAATGGAAACGGTGTTTCTTCTTTTTCTTAAAGGCATCCGCTAAAAGATCGATGGCCATTTTTGAGGCGACATCACCCTTTTCGGCCCCACCCATGCCATCACAAACGACCATGAAAACTTCATTGTCGGAATTCATGAGTATGATTGCTTGGTCTTCATTTGTTTTTCTGACCATTCCTATATCGGTTTTATAGGCATATGTGCCATGGTAGTTGCTCATATTACTTTTCTCCTTTGATAGTTTTAGCACGAAGTTGGCCACAAGCCGCATCAATGCCTGTGCCCCATTCTTTTCTAACGGTGCAGTTTAAACCATGAGAATTGAGGTATTCAGAGAAACGTTTGATGTTTTCTTTTGGGCTTCTTTCAAATGGTTTTTCTTTAACTGGATTTAATGGAATTAAGTTTATATAGCAGAAAACTCCTTTTAAGAGTTCGACTAATTCTTTTGCGTGTTCGATTTGATCGTTCAAACCCTTTATCATGATGTATTCGAAGGTGACTCTTCTGCCACTTATTTCTACATATTCTTTGACTGCCGGTATTAGTTCTTCGAGAGGATAAGCGTTATTCACCCTCATCAAAGATGAACGAATTTTGTTATTGGAAGCGTGTAAGGATATTGCAAGGTTAATTTGGATTCCTTCGTGGGCATATCTCTTTATTCCAGGAATTATTCCGCATGTGGATACAGTGATGTGTCTTGCACCAATTGCTAGTCCTTTCGCTTCATTGATGATATGCACAAAAGCCGAGACATTATCATAATTGTCAAAAGGTTCGCCCGTGCCCATAACGACAACGTGAGAAACGTTCTCTCCGACTTCATAAAGTCTTTGATTCATCACAATGACTTGTCCAACAATTTCGGCTGCAGTTAACGCACGATCCTTTTTTAAGATGCCTGAAGCGCAAAATTCACAAGCCATTGGGCAACCAACCTCCGATGAAACGCAAATGGCATTTCCGTAATCATATCTCATTAAAACGGTTTCAACTTTCGCACCATCTTCCATTTCCAAAAGAAGTTTAATCGTGCCATCACTTGCCACTTGCTCGGTATGAATGGTTGGCAAAGTTAAGCAATAATTTTCTTTTAAAGCCTCCCTAAAAGTTTTTGAGATATCTGTCATCTCATCGAAATTGTAGACTTTTTTAACATAAATCCAGGTATAGAGTTGAGTTGCACGGAATTTCTTTTCGCCAAGAGATTCCATTTCCTCCTCTAACGCTTTTAATGTGTATCCAAATAGATTTTTCTTCATAATTACTTATTTTCGGCTAATGATGTTTGTTTTTTGGGAAAGGGTTTCTTTGCCAAAGAGAACGTTTAACGGAGTTCCAACCGTTGTGGAATTGCTGTCTTTATGCAAAACTGCATAATAAACAGATGTTTCTCCATCTTCATAAGGATAACGTTGTTCTTCGCAAACGAAATGGAATTCTGGATGATTTGCTAAGAAATCAAGAATAGTTTGATGTCCTTCCTTCTTGGAGAGTGTATAAATGATATAGATTAATGTGCCATCTTCTGCCACAAATTTAGAGCATTCGTTGAGGGTCTCTTTTTCTTGAGCAAAGAGTTTGTCCATTCCGCCCTTGTCGAAATGCAAGAGATAATCAGGTTGTTCTCTGATCAAATCAAAATTAGATGAATCAGGGGCAGCAATAACTAAATCTTGTTGTCTTGAAATTGAAACAATCAATGAGTCTAATGATGACGCGAAAAAATTAACGTTCTTTAATTCTTTTTGATGAATTAAACGGGTAACATCGGCGTATTTATCAAGACTCTTAACACCCAAATTTATTCCGACGGAAGAGCCATAGTGTTCTATGACTTCTTTAAGAATTGAAGAATCGGCATTTCCGTCATAAACGAAGATTTCTTTTGGCTCTTCTATTTCGTATTTATCAATGATTTCTTTTGTGATTGGCTTTTCTTTAAAGATGGTTCCGTCTTTCACTAAAGGATTCTTGCGAAGAGAAGATTTGCCTTCATATGTAAGGATTCCATCGATTCCTGTCGCCTTAAAATCTGGATATTGTTTGATGACGTTTTCGGTGGATGTAACGGATGTTCTTACACGAACATGAGAAGTAAATGGACGATTATTCTTTTTAAGAACTTTATAAGTAACGCCATAACCATAATGTTCAAAAATCTTAAGAACCCATTCCGGAGTGTTGAAACGCAAGGAAAGATAACGATTGCTTGCCTTCGAAATATCGTCAGGGATGAATGGTCCATCATTGTCTGTTTTATCGAATAATGGTTTTAGTGATTTCAAACGAGCTTCGTCGACTTTTTTATTTAAAATCGCCATTGTTTCATCTTTAGAAATGTGTTTGTAGAAACAAAGATTGGCCAAAGCTAGGGAAACTGCACGTTTTTCTTCTGGCAACAAATCTTGATGATCTTTTAAAAGATATTCGAATAAGAGATGATGGCGAAGCTCGCAACCGACAATTCCTGCAACGAAAGTGCGCATCGGGCGAAGGTTTACATCAGCTTGGAAAACTTTTCTAAGGGCTTCGTTGAATTGAGTGTTATTAACGACGATGTCTTCTAATATTTTTTCGGATAAGTCAAATTCTTGCATGGTTATCTCCTGTTATTTTGATAATTTGTCGAGTTTTTCTAGTTCTTCTTTGTGACCTTCAAAGGCATCTCCTAAGTAGATTTGCTCAGGATCGTTATAGTCTAAATCGGCTCTATCGCGTGGATCGCAGTCACAATCATCGTCGCATGAGCATCCTCCATCGTGATGATGCCCGCATGAGCATTCATGTTCTTCATGCTCATCGTTTTCATCTTCGTTTTCTTCATCAGCATTAATATTTTCTTCGGTTAAGAAACGTGGATAGTCATGATTGATGAATAAATAGGTCTTTCCTTCATCAATGTATTCGAAATTAATTTCAACGTTAATAGTGAAATCTTTTAATGTTTCTATAAGGTAATCGGCAAGTTTATGCTCAAAAATCTCATATTTTCTTGGGAGTTTGACATAGACTAAAGTATTCCATGACGTTTGTTCAACGCCGTTGTGGAATAATAGAGATTCATATGGAGAGTAGAAATTAATTTCTTCCTCATTTGTTTCCAAAAGATTAGCAATGTTTGCTGTAGTATCTTTTGAATAATGACCAACAACATATTGGTCTAAGCCGAGAATTTGGATTGTTATCATTTGATTATTTTATTTTCCTTCTAAAAAAAGTATACCACATCTTCCTTATAGGAAGAACACTTTCAAAGGAAAATTAATAATCTAACGGATCGACATTGATTTTTATATCAATTCCTGAAAGTCCATTGAAACGATTTACAAGAGTTTTCAATTTTTCATTTAAAACTTCTCTTTCTTTAAATTTTAGTAAGAGCACGCGTCTGTATTTACCATTGTTTAAAGAATAAAATGGTGTGATTGGCCCTACTATTTCCAGCTTTTCTATGTTTAATTCTTGAAGATTCTTCTTGAATTCGTATGCTGCCTGCATTGTCTTATCTTCGGAGGAACAATTGAATTCTAATGTAATGAGATTATAGTACGGAGGATACTTGGTTATTTTCCTTTGTTTCATTTCAGTTATGAAAAAATTTTCATAATCCTGAGTTGCTCCAAGCCTTATAGCGTAATGCTGAGGGTTAAAAGTTTGAATCATGGCAACGCCAGTCTTTTCTGAACGGCCACTTCTGCCAACAGCTTGGGCAATCAGTTGGAAAGTCCTTTCTGATGCTCTGTAAGTAGGAAGAGCGAGACCTATATCAGCTAAAACAACCGCGCTTAAAGTTACAGAAGGGAAGTCGTGTCCTTTAGCGATCATTTGAGTACCGACTAAAATATCATATTTTTCATCATGAAAATCTTTCAAAATTTTTTCAACATTTTTTGAAACTTTTGAAACGTCGGAATCCATTCTTGCAACTCTTGCGCCAGGATAAAGTTCTTCTAGTTCTTTAACGACTCTTTCAGTCCCGTAGCCAATTCTTCTTAATTTCGTGTTTCCACATTCTGGGCAATGATCAGGGTAAAGCAAAACATAACCGCAATGATGGCATTTCAGCATGTTATCCTCTTGATGATATGTCAGATTTCCGCCACAATTAGGACATACGAAAATATAACCGCATTTTGGACAATTGACACCAGTCCAGTAACCACGGCGGTTGATAAGAAGAAGAATCTGCTCGTGATTATCAAGCTTTTCTTTAATTTTGTTTTGTAGTGGGGTTGATAGTTTTTCACTATTTTTCGAGAAATTAGCGCGTTTAGTTAAATCGATTATTTCAGTTTGAGGTAAGGATTTTTTATTAACCCTTTCTTTCATTTCCGTATAACCGTAAACCCCCTTGAATGCACGAGCTTTAGTTTCTAATGATGGAGTCGCAGAGCCTAGCAAAACCTTGCAGTTTTCTTGTTCTCCACGCATGATAGCCACTTCTCTAGCGTGATAATAAGGGACATTATCTTGTTTGTACGATTCAACATGTTCTTCATCGAGAATTATTAAGCCGATGTTTTTCAATGGTGCAAAAACCGCACTTCTTGCGCCAACGACTATTGAGGCGTCTCCCCGGACTATTCTTCTATATTCATCGTATCTTTCTGCAGGAGTTAATTCAGAATGAAGAATCGCGATCTTATTTCCGAATCGACGAGAAAAATATTCAACCATTCGTGGAGTTAAATTTATTTCAGGAACGAGCATTAAAACTGTTTTTCCCTCAGAACATATTTTTTCCGAAAGGCGAAGATATACTTCTGTTTTGCCAGAACCAGTGACGCCCTCTAGCAAAATCACTTTTTTATCGGAGGAGAGAATTTCTTCATATGCTCTTTTTTGCGTTGAGCTCATTTCGTGAATTTCTTCTCTTTCAGAAATTGGTATTTGATAACGCTCTTTTTCTTTCAAAAGAATGCGAATTTTCTTCTTTTGTATGAGTTTTTCAACAATTGAAGGGGATCCAGCTTCTTTTTTAAGGATTGGCGAATTAGAAGAAATCAATCTTAATATCTCTATTTGTTTATCCGTCAGGCCTTCTTCTGTTTTATCAAGAATTTCTAAATATTTTTCGTAAGCGATTTTTGGCCCTTTTTCCGAAGACATTCTAGGAGAAAGGCTTAATGGCAGCATTGCTTGAATTACAGAAATTAATGGCGAAAAGTAATAAGAAGCAACCTTCTTTGCTATCTCAAGCATTTTTTCGTCCATCAAAGGCTCTTCATCAACGATGTCTGAATCGAGGATTTCTTTAAGCGAATAGCCCATCTCTTGAGCAATTTCATCTTCGCTTTTATTTGTTTCAACTAATGATAAAACGAAGCCCATGGCTATATGGCCATTAAAATTTATCTTAACGCGAAAACGAGGGCCAATTTCTTTATTGCCTTTATATAGGTAAGAGAAAGTCCTATCTAATGACCTTGTGCCGTATTCTGTTAAAACTTCTAATATCTTCACGAGAATATTATAACGTTTTTTGATTATTTATTTGATTCGTTCTTGATGATTGATGATATTTCTTTTGCACATCTATCTAAATCATCATTCGTAACAGAGAAACGGTAGTCTTTAACCAAAGCCATTTCCTTGTTTGCTTGGGCTAAGCGTTTAGCAATCGTCTCTTCTGTTTCAGTGGATCTGCCACGTATTCTTTTTTCCAATTCATCAATTGACGGAGGAAGAATGAAGATAGAGCATATATCATCTTTCCCAATGGCTTTCATTACTTGTTCGGCACCATTGACATCGATTTCAAGAAGGACGTTATATCCTTTAGCGCGCATTTCTTCAACCTTTTCTTTTGGCGTTCCATAGTAATTGTTTACATATTGGTTTGATTCTAAAAGGCCACCATTATTAAGGGTTTCAAGGAACTTATCTTTACTAACAAAGAAATATTCGCGGCCATCTTTTTCTCCAGGTCTAATATTTCTCGTTGTCATCGATACAGAAAACCAAAGATTAAGATCATTGTTTTCCATGATTTTTTGGCGAATTGTGCCTTTTCCAACACCCGAAGGGCCAGAAATAATAATTAGCAAACCTTTTTTCATGTTCTTAAATTTAACATTTTTTAAACAAATGGGCAATATTTCCGTGTTTTTTCGTTATAATTCTTGATATGAAAAATAAAGTATTATCTTCATCCGACATCACTATATATAAAGAAATCTTGGCTAAGCAATTAGTTGAAAGGCATATTTCTTCACCAATCATGTATTCAAAGGATACCTTTGTCTTTCATGTTTCTGGTAAAGGTTTTTCAAATCTTGTTTTATGTTTGAATGGTGAATTCCCTAGAGTATATCTTACCGATTCAAACTTCGATGGATCATCACTTGACGATAAATTTTATAGCATTCTAAAAAAAGAAATTTCTAATGCTTACGTTAAGGAAATTTTGCAAATTAATGGGGACCGTGTATTAAAAATCGTTTTTCTAGCAATGAACGCAATCTTTAAGGAAGAAGAGAAATTTTTATATATCGAGCTTCTGCCACATCATCCGAATTTAATTTTAACAGACAGCAATGACATCATCATTTCCGCTCTGAAAACATCTTCTTTTGATGCAAAACGTCCTATTGTGAGGGGGCTTCACTACATTCCATTAGAAAACTCATTCAAGGAAACTTTGCCTTCTGATTTTTCTTTAGAAACATACCAAGAAAACTGTCAAAAAGCCGAAATTGATATTTTTCAAAAAAGAAAAGCTGAAAAATTTGGATTTGCCATAACTCATTATAAAAACAGGAAGAAATTATTAGAAAGAAAGATAAAATATCTAGAAAAAGACCAAAATGAAGCAATTTCTCACATCGATGACAATCTTAAAGGAGATGCCATTTACATTTGCTATTCTTCTATCAACAATCGACAAGGTTATTTCGAATATGAGGGGCTAAGAGTTGAATTGGATCCATCTAAGTCGTTGTCACAAAATGCAGAGCGCTACTATAAACGTAGTAAAAAAGCGAAAGAAACGATTGCAAACACGGCTAAATTCATTTTAGAAAGTCAAAAAGAATTGGAAAACGTTAACGACATTCTTTTACAAATTGACGTCGCAAACGAAAATTCATTGGAGACATATGCTAGTTTACTAAAAATTCCATCCGGAAAAGAAAGGAAAAAAGAGTCTGATTCATGTGGATTATCCAGTGATAGCATTCCTTATTTCGTCACATATAACGGAACAAAGATTCTATTCGGGAAAAGTGCGAAACAAAATACTTTTCTAACTTTTATGTACGATACCTCAAAAGAACATCTTTGGTTTCATATATCAGGCCGTAGTGGTTCCCATGTAATCATCAAAAAAGACGATCCTAATGATGAAGAAATAAGGGTTGCTTGTGAAATCTGTTTGATCAATTCTTCGCAAAATGACGGAGATATAACGTACACAAAAAGAAAATACGTCAAGAAAGGACATGTTTTAGGCGAAGCATTGTTAAAAGAATTTAAAACGATTCATTTAAAAAATGTTTCAGATGAGACAGCTGAGTTATTGAAAAAAGCTGAGCGCGTCAAATTACGTTAGTTCTGTTTTGCCTTCCTTTTTTTCATATATTTAATTAAGGCAGTTATTCCCACAACAAGCAGGCATAAGGCGACCCCAAAAGTTGCGCCCAATGTGTCAATTCCTACATCTTTCCATGTGCAGGTTCTTCCTGGAGTGTAATATTGGATAAGTTCGGAAAAGCCAGCTATAACAAAATTAAAAAACACCGTTGAACTAGCACTAACTAAGGTGAATTTATCGTCTATATCATTATAAAGGAAAAGGAACATAAAGATCGCTTCAACCATAAACAAAGAGAAATGGCCTATCGATTTACGAACCAATGTCAAAAATACTTTTAGGGCATTCGTTTTACTATCGTATGTTGTGAATTTTACCTCAAGCTTCAAATTTGGGTCAGACAAAGACGTTATCGTTCCTTCAAAATCTCCAATCGTGGCGAATTTAATTGAACAATCTAAAGTATCGTTTTTTGAAATTGTTACGTTTCTTCCACTTATACTCAAACTAATGTTCTCTTGAGTTAAGCTAACTGAACGATTTTTTCCTAAGAAAGCTCCTCTAATCGTTAAGTCTTTATCGGATGGCACGCTAACATTTAGCTTTCCTTCTTCATCAATGTAAGTTGGAGCACCATTAACATAAATACCATTCATCCCGGTAGGCTTAACTTCGCCATAAGTTAATGGGATGGTTTTTGATATCGAATGGTTGAATGATGATTTTACTAATAAAGATACCTTTTTTTCTTCAAAAACGCCTTTGATTAAAC
>CAVHQU010000016.1:0-34856 GCA_963638555.1 bacterium
GAGTTGCAATAGCCTCCTTATTTGTCTTTTCTATTTACTTATTCCATTTATATACTATAAGAAATCATTAAAGCCAAGCGATTCGGAAATATTATTTTATAAAGATCGTATAAGTTTTAACGCTAAATCTAATGCAGTGAAAGGCAAATTTATATCCTCTTCTCGACAATAAAAAGATGTCGATGATTTTTGGCGTAAGAGCCTTGTTAGAAAACGAATTAAGTTTCTTAAAATCCATTCTAAAATAAGTTTTTTTATTAAAAATTTGTATCTATATATAAAGATTTAAATACAAAACCATTTGTTTGTATGGTGTTTTTTATTAAAAAGATACATTTTTTATATTTTTATATCATTTTTCTATTGCTATTGTATTCAGAAGGTGTATTATATGTATGCAAGAGATACACAACGTAAGAATTTGTAACTCTTAAAAAGTGAGGTAAAACTTATGAAAAAGAAAAAATTATTACTTACAGCATTAGTCCCAGCTACATTGTTTGGCGTTGCGTCATGTAATTCTAACAACGCTAGCTCTTCTACGGACGAAAATTCCACATCAGAGGTTAGCTCTTTTGATGATAATGCCTTCACATTTACATCTGAAGGGTACACACGTTTAGCAGCTGAACCAGGCGATGAAATCGTTAATTCAATCATCGATTCCCTTATTTCAAAAGGTGGAGAATTGATCACTGGCGGTATTCAAACATATGCCAAATCAATCGTTCTTAATCTTCTTAAAGAATGCGGATTTGATTTCAGAGATGCTACAACAAAGACACTAGAAAAGATTCAAGAACAGCTTACCGTCATTGAAAAGAAAGTCGATGCAATGGCCGCAAAGCAAGAACAATATCAAGCCGAAAAAATATTAGGCGATCTTCTTAAAGCCATTAGTGTAGCAAACAACAACTATGTAGGTTATGTCGTCGATGGTCTTGGCGATATTGCCAATTACGAAAACTCCGATATGAGCGAAGATGAAATTGAAGCAAAAAGAAAAATTTATTATGACAACACTGTTTCAAATCTCATCATCAATGGTAACCCATTCGTCACTTATGTCTCAGATTTAGCAGACTATATCCTTCTTCCAAACCAAGCCGATAGATCAAAAACAGTATTTGATTACTACACAAGCACAATAGGCGTCTACGACACATGGTCGACTTTATATCTCAGGAATGTCAAAAACTTCATGGCTTATCTTGATAGCACACTTGTCACATGTGCTAACCTTGCTAAGTTCCAAATGTATTACAAAGCACTTGGAATGGACTCCACAACAATCAAGGTTTATTCAGGCATGATGGATACAATGGCTGCAAAAGTCAATGCCGTTAACGCCTTATTCAAAGCAAAACTTGATTCTCTCAAAGAGCTTGAGGATAAGAAAGATGCTGGCATCAATATCTATATGTCAACAGGTAAAGAATACTCAACACGTATGGCAACATTGACATATAACGTTAACGATAACGATGGCAATGGCGATTCACGTCAAGGCTTATTGATGGATTACTATTACTACAGTGATGGAACACGTGGCGATGCATATAAATTCGCGATGGAATATGTTCCAGATCAAGACTTCGTTGCTAAAGTAGCAAGTGACTTCAAGACATATGCTGGTGCATTCTGCGTATCAACATATACCATCAAAGATTATCTAAAATATGCTGGATTCTATGCATCCAATAGCGATCTCTTCGATAAAGCAATAGGTTTATATAACGCTAACATGTATGCCGATGGTGCTGGATTCCTCAACCAAGACTACACCTACTCTGCAACCTACTATAACGATGCAGGTGAGTATACAAGGAAGCCTATCTACCAAGTCGATTCTTACCATAACTGGAACTTCGATGTTACTAGAACAGTATTCACTCAACTTGATGACAGCTATTATCTCTGCTTCGCTACACCAGACGGCGATAAACAAAAGTTAGATGGACAATACAAAGACGTTTACATGAAGGATGTCATGTCAACTGTCGTTGATAAAGTCTTCTACAAAAAATACTTCTACGACATTACCGAAGCTAACAAGACTGGCTGGTACTTACATGATTGCTGGTAGTATCCACTAAAAATTAAAAAGATGTCCTTCACTAAGTGAGGGGCATTTTTTGTTGATTTGGCATCAGCAGCCGACATATGAAAAAGTTATAAAGAGTTATAAAAGAATCTAAAAGTTATAAATTTAGCCGCATTAGTATAAACGGTATACTCAATTATTCACCAAGAATAAATTAAGTGTTACACTAAACGAGTAAATCAAAAGAAAAGATATGTTTGGAATTAAAAAGAACTTTGGATTTGGCATGATGAGATTGCCAATGGTTGATGGCGAAATCAATTTTGAAGAAACAAGCAAAATGGTTGATGAATTCATCGCTGAAGGATTCAACTATTTTGATACAGCTCACGGCTATCTCGATAAAAAGAGTGAGATTGCCGTAAGAGAATGTCTCACAAAGAGATACCCAAGAGACGCATATATTCTTACGGATAAACTAACGGGAGTTTACTTTAATAAAGAGGAGGATATACGTCCATTATTCGAAAAGCAACTCGAAGCGTGTGGTGTCTCTTATTTTGATTTCTATCTAATGCACGCTCAAGGAGTGCTTAATTATCCTCATTATCAAGAATGCCACGCTTATGAAATTGCCTCAGAGTTGAAAAAAGAGGGAAAGATTAAACATTTAGGCATTTCTTTCCATGATAAGCCTGAAATATTAGAAATGATTCTTAAAGATCATCCTGAAGTCGAAGTTGTCCAAATTCAATTCAACTATATGGATTACGAAGATGAGGCAATCCAATCCAAGAAATGCTATGAAGTTTGTAAAAAATATGGCAAGCCTGTATTAGTTATGGAGCCAGTTAAAGGCGGCAATCTCGTTAATCTTCCTCCTGAAGCAAAAAAGATCGTTGATGAAATTGGTGAGACCCCCGCTTCATTGGCCATTAGATTTGCAGCCTCATTTGATGGAATGATGATGGTTCTATCTGGAATGAGCAATTTTGAGCAAATGAAAGATAACCTTTCTGCAATGAAAGACTTCAAACCGTTGAACGAGAAAGAATTTGAAGCAATAGACAAAATTAGAAGAGTCTTCAAAGGAATGAAATTAATTCCATGCACTGCTTGTAGATATTGCATTGAAGGATGTCCAAAGACAATATCCATTCCCGATTTGTTTGTGACATACAACGCAAAGATTCAGTATCGTGATAGGAATGCGGACTACTATTACAACATCGTTCATACCTCAGTCGGCAGAAAAGCTTCAGATTGCCTTAAATGTGGCAGATGCGAAAAAGTATGCCCTCAGCATCTTCAAATAAGAAAGTTACTAGAAGATGTAGCAAAAGAATTCGAAAAATAAAGAATTAGCAAGGAGATTATCCTTGCTTTTTTAAATTAAAAATTCCTATAGCGTTATTTTATTAATACACGTATGCCTTATTTATGTTTCAAACTACCTTAAGGCACGACAATTAAGTAAGATATTAATATGAAGAACAAGACATTGTTGCAAGTTATTATCATCTCAGCAATCATTAATGTTTCTTTTATAGTTTCAGCAATCTTATTTGCTATATACGATTGCACTCAGCCTTATGTGGCAATATTTATCACTTTATTTATGTTTGCATACCATGCAGATATTAGATTGCTTGTTGGATTAATAATTTCCATCTTTAAGAAATGGATAAATGTCGATAGAGATTGTTTTGTGATTTCTTTAAAAGAATATAAACGATTAGATAAACTCAAAATCAAGAAATGGAAAGAACACGTCTTAACCTTATACAAAAATCAGTTTGTTATGCAAGGAAACATGAGTAAAGAAAGAGTTGAGACTATATTGAAAAACAATATAAACGCAGAGATCACTCATTGGGTTTGTTTCTTCGTTAGTTTTCTAGCGATCTTATTCGGATACTTATTGTCTCCTGAAGAGATTTGGATTTATATAGCCACTTCTATAGTTTGTTCTCTTTTATTAGATTTGCCATTTATTTTGATTCAACGATATAACCGTTATAGATTGTTAAAAATAAAAAATAAAATCGTAGAGAAAGTTTAATTGCATATTTCTGGCATCAAAACATGCAATTAAAATTTATTTTTGCCACTAAATGACTACACGTACCCCTTATTTTAAAAAATCTCCCCATCTTTGTAACAGGGGGATTTCTAAACGTTCATTAAATCAATTAATATAAGCAGGTTGTTGCGACAACTTTAAACGATCCATCAGTTTGAGTATAGATCTTGAAGATTAATTGGATTGCGCTACCTTCGTCATCATCATTCCAAACGATATATTCAATTGTTTGATATGTGACACCTTTGGACGTTTCTTCGCTCCATTCATCCTCACTTGTGTTGGCAAAGTCTGTTGGAATGAAGTTTTGCATGATGAGCTTTTCTACATCAGAAATATTGCTAATTCCGCTTAGAGTAAAAGTTAGAGAGCATTCCTTACTGGCAATAGTTGGAGTTACGTATCCTGCATCGCCTTCATTTAAGGAATAATAAGTATTATAAAGGCTTGCAACTTTGCTAATTGCCGTTTCCGAAGTGTAGTTAACTGGAATTGAGACTCTACATGTTGCAGTCATTGTTTTTCCATCGCTTGTTGTGATTGTGGCAATAATTGTCGCTTCATCACCCCTTGTTGCGTTACAAGAAACTGTAACTGTTCCATTATTATCGACAGTGAATTTATCATTATTTGATGAATATGTGATCGTTCCGGAAATCATATCGCACACAAGATTGAGTTTAACTGTTCCCCCAATCGAAGCAGATACGTTTGTGGCTTCAAAATAGAATGCAGCTTCATGCGCTTTTCCTGAACCATGAGTATATGTGATAGTTGTTACATTGTTCGCCTTACTTAAACCAAGAAGAACTTTTCCTGTTGGGTCTTCATACGCCTCATCATAGGCAACACTGCTTACCTTCGCCCAGCCGATATTCTTTAATGAAGCATTCACATAGTCAAATACCTTATAGGATGAATCAGTTTCAGGATCGTATGCTTTGATTGAGATTTTAGTATTCTCTTTTGCTATTTCTTGTGCTTTAGCGATTATTTCATCTTCATCACTTGAATCCTCGATATCGTAATAATCTGGATCTTTTTTGATATTTTGATAGGCTTGCTTATATGCATCAGAATAATTTGTAGCATTAACTCTTAGGCTACTATAAGAGGATAAAGAAGTTATAGGGAAACTTGGAGCAGATACGCCACCCATTTCATTATCAGAAAGGAATGTGCTCACTTTATCAGTTGGCCAGGATTTAGAAATTTCATCATATGGTGTATCCAATGTTTTGAAAGAGATTCTAAAAATCTTTTCGTAGTTCGTGTAATCAAGCGTTGCTTCAGGTTTGATATACCAATTCTCTTCCCAGTCTGTATACCAACGATATTCGTTATCATATACGGCTGTTGTATCATCTAAGGAAGAAAGATAGTCTGAATATACGTCTGAGTCGTTATCTGTGTAGCCGTAGATATAAGAAATACCTTTTTTTGTACAGTAATAATATTTGTTGATATCAGTTGATTCAAATTGAGGGATGCTAAAGCCCATGCTTGTTTCAAAAGATGAGACAAATTCGCTAGGCCAGGAAGATGATTCTTTAACGTCGGCCGTGTAAGAGAATGTGACATAGTTTCCCGAGAAATAATAAACGGAGGCGTAAATAGGCGCACCATCAGTAGCGTCTTTCTTTAAAACCCATTTCTCATTCGCTTTAGATGTTGCTTCATCTAAAACCCAGCCGTCGTTTTCTAAGATTTTGACATTATTTTGCGTGAGATTTATCGCATATTGATCACGGGCATATGAGAAATCTTCATTGCTAGCATATACGTCAGGAGATGACCCTAATTTAACTTTAGCAGGAACGATAGAAAGAGTTTGAGTGAACATCTCTTTCTCTGAATCATCCCAGGAAGTTCTATCATCGAGTTCAACGCTCATATCGTTATAGCATTGAATAACAGTGCATTTGGCTAAAGAAGAATAGAAATAAATAATGTCGTAGCCAGTCTTTCCATCAGAGGAAGTTTTGATTAATTCATAATATGTTGTTCCACTAGAATCGGATTGAGCGATGTTTCCACTATAGTTACGGATACCATTCCAGCCTTTATTTTCAAGTTCTTTGTAATAATCTGGAATTATCAATTCAGCAGATGAATACGTTATTTGAAGATACTTAGTGTTTGTATCATCGTCAAGAACCTCTTCTGCTTTAGCATCATTTACAAAATCAGCTGGATATGGAAGGACTTCTCCGCAATATTCGTTGAGTAAATCTTTTGCGCTATCATTCCAGTCTAATGCAGATGTGGATGATTCTGAACTTTCTGAAGAAACTGAAGATTCAGAAATTTCACTAGATGAATTATTTACAGAAGAATTGTTGTTATCGTTACATCCACTAAGAAGGATGGCTGAGGCGGCTAAGACAAATAGTTTTTTGTATTTATTCATATTTTCTTTTCCTTTCGCTAAAATACGTTCTTAAGGGTATCACTAGAAAATTAAATGTAAAGAAATTTACTTCATTAAATCTTCCATTGAGCAATCTAGGGTTCTAGATCATTAGAATGATACTCCTTGTGGCATTTGTATCATCGTGATGTTACTTTTTTAAAGAATGTATCATTATAATGTCATGCTTATCGAAGCTTTAAAAGGTTAGGATTTATGCGTTGGCTATAAAAAATCCCGTCTCATAGTGAGGCCGGGATTTGAATTATATGCTGTTAAAATAAATCTTTCGGCGTCCAAAGATCACCTAAGCTCTCATTCGGATTTGGGTCACCAAGTGAAGCACTTGTGCAAACAATATCATCATTTTGAAGAACAATGATATTCATAGCAGGTTTTATATACTTATTTTCGTTTTTCATATGTTAACTCCTCATTCAGTGATTCCAGCCAATTGTTTTAATGAACCCATAAGATTTGTATCCTTCACTTGTTCATCTGTTAGACCAGTATGCTTGGTGTAATATTCGTTGGCAATTGATTTTACTGAGAAACTCTTTTCACCGAAATATGTAATCGTTGGACCGTTATTGCCGTATTTAAGATATGCGATTGCGTATACAGTTTTGTCATAATTTTCTTCAGATACCGAGATATAAGCGTTGAAGATATAGTTTGTTTCATCAAAATATGGAGTTTTGCCATTTTCCGCGTCTGTTTTAATCGTTTTATAATAAAGCTCTTGATACTTGCATTCAGAGAGCTTTCCCGCGTCTATGGCAGCTTTCAAAGTTCCATATTCTTTGATATCAGTAGCCAAGAAAATTCCAAAAACTGTAATTTCATCATTGAAATATTCATAGTCATCCTTTGCGACAACTCCGCCAAAACGCAATGCAACATTGCTAATGTCATATGAACTCGTAACGGTAGAATTTTCTGAATCAGCAGATTCTGTTGGCGAATACGTATAGGAGAGCGAGGCTTTGGTTTCGTATTTTTCAATATTAGCAAGGGCTGCCGTTGATGTATATGTCCACTTTGCATATAAACCCAAATCAGTTGTTATTGCACTTCCAAATGTGAATTTATTATTGTATCCTGCATCTGTGTACCATCCTTCTAAAGTGTAATCATAGAATTTATCAGAAGCTTTCTTTGCATCTTTAGAATCGATAGAATCACCACTTTTAATAATAACTTTTTCATTATCAGATCCGTTATTAAAATGATAAGTAATCGTATTATAAACGTTTGAACTCGAGCTAACCGCATTGGAACTACTAAAAGCAAGACTTCTAGTATCGCTAAGATCATTTGTAGCAAAACCATTATTCGCATTAACAAGATTGCTTGAAGAACTAAAGATTAAATATGAAGATGCTTTGCTATATTTTGTCGCATCTATTTCAAAAGCCGTAACTTTTTTGTCGTCGATAGTTTGGGTAATACCAGTTACCACATTGTCCCAGTCAAAGGCAGTAGCCGTCTCGGTGCTGACTGAAATCCATAATTCCGAATTAGAATTTAAATAAAAATCGTACCAACCGGTTTTTTTAACCTTAATGTTGTTATATTTTCCTTCGGCTTCAAAATAGTCTGTAGACGCAGATTTTATATGCGTAAAACCATACTCCCACACAGGAGTTTGAGTCGGCTCGACAAATCTAAAAAGGTCGCCCTCTGTTAGTTTTATATGCTGAAGCATGCCTTTATCGCCACCATTAGCGATCATGCGCAAAGATTTGCTCCCATCGTAACTCCAACTGGCGACGCCGGAAAAATTACCAATCATATAATAATTAGTAAGTGTAACAGCGTTGGAATATGGATAACAAACCGGATTATCTCCTAATGTAGAATCAGTATCCTCCAAGAAAACCGTATAAGTCGAACTAGTATCTTCCGCTTTAACTGCTAAAGCCTTTTGAGCATTCACACACGGACACGCCAATAAAGCTAAAGCAGAAAGCATCATTAATTTCTTCATGAATATTGCCTCCAAATAAAAATAAACAATGTTTCTTGTAAACGCTTACATTTTAGAGCCCCCCCAATTAACTGTCAATACTTCATATTGAATTTTAACTAACTGAAGAATATATGAAACTAAAAACAATTATTGACATATTTTTCTTTAGCAAGAAAATAATTCACGTATATGAAAGGTTTTAAAAAAATATTATGAAGAAAAATCAATTTATCATTCCATTAGCCTTAACGGTATTACTTGCAGGTTGTGGCACAGGAAGTCAGGAATCGTCAGCATCCTCTTCTTCTAATGAAGTCACATCTTCATCAAGTGAAAGTTCACTTTCATCTGAAGAAGTCAGCTCATCTAGCAGCGTTGCTCCAGTTGAACTTAGCCTTGAAGCGTTAGACGGATATGCTTATTCATTCGTCGTCACCAAGAGTGCAATCTCTGGCGGAAGCATCTCTAAGAAATCAGAAGACTCATATAGTGAAGATACGACATCATCCGCATTTGTATATGGTAAAGATGCAAATGGTGACACTCTTCGCGTCACGCAAGATGATGAAAGCACATACGTCATGAAGAACTCTTCCGGAGACGTTCTTACAATCAAAAAGAACTATTATGGCGACTACGTTGAAGCTGATTCATACGATAGCTATTCTTCTATCGCTCCATACTTCTCTGGCTATATTGAAAATAGAGAAGCCTATGGTGTTGAAGAATTCTTAGATGATATCGTTTCAGCAGCAAAAGAGAACCCAAACAAAGATTTCAAAGGAACCATTGATGGAGATGATGTTTCTTTCTCCTTTAGTTATTTCCTCGTCGAAGATGATAGAGTTTGGACATATTACGTTGTTAACGCAAGCTTCTCCATTGCTGAAGCATCTCTTACTGGCCTTGATTTGACAATTGCTCAATTCGCAGGTTCTTCAAACTATACATACGATAAGAGCACTGGCTTAGTCACGTTAACTGATACAGCTAAAGCGTCTAGAACAGACACATATGCAATCACTCAAACAATCGGAGAGAGAACATATACAAACGATATCGATCTTTCTTCCTTTGAATATCAATCTATATCCTTATTAGATTCTGAAGGAAACAAAGTTGATGACGCAAACGGCGTAAGTATGAAGAAGGGTGATTCAGTTGAACTCACTATTTCTTCAGCCCCAAGCACGGCAAATCTTAACTTCGATAAGCCAAGCTTCGTTGTCACAAGCGGTGATGAAAATGGTCTTAGATATGAATTCGTTCGTTCAGAAGATGGAACAAAAGAAACTCTTACAATCTATGGCGATGAAGCAGGTGAATACGAAGTTAGCGTCACAACAGCTCGTGCAGCCACATCCTTTAAGGTAACCGTTACCGAAATCAAACCAACATCCATGGCAGTTCGCCTTTATTCATATGATATGAATGGAAACTATGCCACAGGCAAATTAGACGATGGCGATGGCATCAATGCAACAACATATATCACTTACTACCTCGCTGCAAATGTCTTGCCAAGTGATGCAAATAAGACATATTTGGCAAAAGTAACTGATACAGATGGCAATGAAGTTGATGAAGATAGTTTCTCTATCGATAACGACGATACACTCTATAGTGGCGATGAAGATCTTGAACGTAAAGCAATCTCCTTCACTGGATTTGTTGAAGGCATATACAATCTCACTATCTATTGCGCCGCAGATGAAAACATCAAGCAAACCTATACAGTTAATGTCATCAACAGTAATTTCGAAGACCTTCTCTCTGATGCGTCATACGGCGTTCGTATCAATGGAACTGGTGCAAAGAAGTATGAATTCTCTTTCACGACAAGTGATGAAATGAATGGATCAGTCACAATCAAAGACGTTGAAAGCAGCACAACGATCACAAGTTCATACGAAATCTCTAGAGTCGATGACGAAGACTATTACGAATTTGATTTCGAAGAAACTGTTCCATTTGATGGTCTCTTTATCAGCGAAGACAACAGACTATATATCGATTTCGGCAACGGAGAAGGATATTTCCCCCTTTATCTTACGACTTCAGTCGCTTACCTTATGCCAAAGAGCTGGACAGGCAGTGCAACAGATGACGATGACTACGAATATACGATGAAGAAGCTTCAATTCGCTATGGACGGCACTGTCTCTGGCAAATTCGTAGACGAAGACGACATCGATTACTATCTCAATTGTGAATATACAATCGACGTAAATTCAGATGGCAGCTATTCCATTACATTCTGTGATGATGGCTTCTGTGAAGATAGCGATAACGAATGGTTCAACAAATTGCCTGCAAAAGCAACACTTAGCTCTGATATGTCCACATTAACATTCACCACAGATAAGTTTGTTGACGCTACATTCGCTTTATCAGCCAAATAATAAGCGCATGAAAATGAAGCCAGCCAAATCTGGCTTCATTTTTATATTGCGATTCATTGTTTACAAAGAGATAAAAAACTAAAATATTATTTATTGAAGGAGACCAATTATGAAGAAAGGAAAGACATTATTCGTATCCATCTGCTCTGCTGCATCTCTTTTAGCAGGATGCACTTCAACTATCACATCTTCTATCGATGACACTTCTTCTTCGTCCATCGTTTCTTCCTCTTCTAGCGAAGAAAATAAAGAGTGGAACGAGGAACAAAAAGCATTGATGATCAAATATTGTGGGGAGGTGTTGCCTTATCCAACGGGTTTGGTTACTGGTTCATTCATTTTCAAGGAACAAGAAAGCAATGGCGAGATGTGTCTCCTTATTCTTAATGAGTCTGAAACCTTTAGTATCAAAACTTATTATGAGTTTTTAGAAGAGTCTGGCTGGAATACGATAACAGGCTACAAAAAGAACAAAGTTCAAGGAAGAAACGGGACTACCTACGTTGAGTTAACGAAAAATTCAGAAGATGGCAAAACGGGCTATGAAATCATGTATTACCACCTTGAAGATACGTCTATTGATTCAACATCTTCTCCTTCTTCATATAACTGTATCTCCTGTTTTAACAATTACTCCTCTTCTCCTAGGGAGGAAACGAATTGGAATAGACAAGACAATCAGGTTATTGAATATGTTACGACAACTACCTTACCTTATCTTGCTTTAGGGGATAATTATTATTTGTACGCTTCAAGCGCAAATGAACTAGACATATATGATTATTACACCAAAGATCTCACTGATGAATATGTCTCTATTCTGAAGAAAGATGGATACGTCCTTAACCAATATAAAAGTAACCAACAAGGCATCAACTATCTTTCTAAAGAATTTGAAGATGGTTCAAATATTGAGATATGCCTCTATTATTTTAAAGGGAATAACATCTACGTCTATTACACGCCAAAAATAAATCAATTTACTTCATGGCCAACTGAAATCGTTACTCCAATTGAAGAAAAAACTAGCGTTAACATTCCTACCTTCCCAGTAAAAGATGGAGGAACATATTACGAATACGCTAAGCACGGGGTCACTTATCTAATCACATACGATATGGATTCAAGTTTTGACTATAGTGGTTATATCAACGATGTTCGAAGCTATCTTTTCTCTTGGGAAGAGAATCTAAGTCTTTCTGCATATATCCTTACGGATGAGGATTATAACGAAATCGGTTTCATGGTTTATTTCGAACCTACTTCTCCTTCTAGCACCTTTACATCATCTTGGCCAACAGAAGGCATCGAAGAAGGTTTAAAGAACTCTTTAGGAATTGAAGGAGTCGATATTCCAGAATTAGATGTTTCTTCTTTCAATCTGGAAAAAGAAATGAAATATTCCTCCATCTCTCAAAACGATTATGAATATTATTACGAGTATTATTTGAGTCTCTTTGAAACAAATTACGGGGGTACATATAGTGAAGAAACCATCATTGAGATGACAAAGGAATATGTCGATAGCCTTATTTCCAGGGGCGTTACGCTTTCTGTATACGATTCCATGTGTGACATTCAAAAAGATTACATCGTTAGATACAAAGTAAACGAGGCATATAAAGAACTTCTCTACAAATCCTGCTGGTATAGGATGTCAGATGATAAAACAGTCTATGAAGATCCAACAGGCAAGGTAGCGATAAAGGTTTTAAACACTCCATATTCCTCAAATGGGTACACGTCTATCACCTTTACTGAAGGCAGCGGCATTGCTCATTCGCCAGTAATTGAATTCTCTAAAGACACATATGAGGTTGGAGCTGGAAACAAGCTCTCTTTAAATCTTAATACCAATATGTTGCCATTTGATATTACTTATTCCTCATCTGATACGAGTGGGAAGGTGAGCGTTGATTCAGATGGCGTAGTTTCCGTTTCCAAAGATGCAACAATCGGGGATGAAGTAACAATAAGCGCCTCATGCATCGACAATGACGGGGTCACTCATTCCGCTTCTTGCGTTATCAAAATTGTCAAAGGGCTTAATTACAAGAGTGTTTTAGAAGAGGTTGAAACTCTTCTTAAAGGAAAAGGATACGATACATACACTAAAGAAGATATATATGCCATAGGTTCAAGCACTAAGGTCGTTGGTGAGAAGTTAACCATTAACTTTGGCACTTCACTCACAAAGAGCGAAGTCAAGAGTATGGCAAAAAATGATCTACTTCCTGAAAACTTCATCTCAAGCATTTGGTCTAACGCGTCTTATGAGGATGATTCAATAAGCAATGAAGCTGTCGGAAATTCTCCTATTTCCAAGATGGCTAAGAAAACAAGCACACCTTCTGATCTTGAATATATGTATTGTTTCTATACTACGGATTATGCTCGTTTGACTCTCTACTACTATGTTTATACAGCTGATAACGGTGATATCATCATGTACATAGAATCAAGATCAATTTCTAGATAAAAGAAACCTCCAAGTTCATTAAAGCTTGGAGGTTTTTCTTTCTTTTTCACAATTTGAAATAATAAAAGCGAGTAATAAAGCATTACTGGTGTTTCTATTTAAACGTTGCAATGTTTTGTTTTTTTGCTAATTTTTTCACTATATATCTATATATCAATAACAGTTAAATCAGTTTTGTTTCTCTAAATATTATAAAAAGAAACAAAAATATTAATTTTATTTCACAAAAATGTTGCAAATCATATTTAATTGTGTAAATATATATGTGCAAGAGATACAAAGGCTTGCAAAATGTAACTCAATAAGAGGTAAAAAATTATGAAAATTAACAAGAAATTATTACTCACCGTGTTAGTTCCAGCATCATTAATTGGTACAGTAAGCTGCAATAAGAGTGAAAATAACGTTTCCAATTCTGATTTTGAAACTACCATTGTTGAGCAAGCAAACAAAAACAACTTCTCTCTCACAACAGATGAAGGTTATGTCCGCTTGAACTCTGAACCAACAGATCAAAGTACGGTTGACACCTTCATAGATACGATTATTTCAAAAGGTGGGGAAGCCATTATGGGTGGCGTCCAGGTATATGCTAAATATATCGTTCTCAACCTTCTTAAAGAATGTGGCCTCGATTTCAGAGACGCTACAACAAAGACTTTGGAGAAGATGCAACAACAATTAGGCATCATCGAAACAAAGATCGACGCTATTGCAGCTAAGCAAGCTCAATATCACTCTGAAGACGTCCTTAATAAGGTCCTTGATCAATATGCAACAGCAAATGCTAGATATATGGATTACGTCACTGGTTCCTTAGCGTATCTTGCAGGTTTAGAAAACGATGGAACGTTATCAGATGACGAAATAGAAGCCAAGAGACAAAGAGCATACGAGGATGGCATCAACCTTCTTATGATTGATGGCGCTCCATTTGCCACTTACGTCACTGACTTAGCCAACAAGATCCTTCTTCCAAACCAATCCGATGCTAGAAAAGACATCTTCTTCTATTATGACAATACGATTGGTTTAACAGATAGATGGAGCATTCAACATTATAGAAACGTTAAGAACTTCATCGCTTATATCGATTCAACATTGGTTCTTCTCTCTAACCTTGCTAAGTTCCAAATCTACTACAAATACAAAGATGCGGACGATGCAATGAGATTAACATATTCTAAGATGATTGATACAATGGCCATCTCCGTTAACGCCGTTAACGCTCAATTCGCTGCAAAGCTTGATGAACTCAATTACATAAAAGACGAATGGAAACAAGGCCTTAACAAGTACCTTCCTACAAACGAATTCTATGGCACAAGAGTTGCTACATTGACATATGACCTCAACGAAGGTCTCAGACAAGCCTTAACGGTAGGGTACTATAACGATTACAAAGTTCATGGCTGCCATCAAGTCGCATACTGCTATCAGCCAAACACAGATATTATTGATGCAGTTGCAAACGACTTCAAAGACTTCGCTGGTGACTATTGCTCATCCTCATACACAATTCAAGATTATCTTGATTCCGCTGGTTTCTATGCTGCAAACGATGACTTATATAGAAAAGCAGCCGGTCTCTTCTATGGTAACATGTATGTTGATAAACACGGATTCATGCATGATGACTTCGACTACACCATCTCCTACTATGATAAGCAATGTAACTTCACAAGAACAAATGCTTACGAAGTCGCTTCCTATCACACATGGTGGGGCGGAATCGATCACACAGAAATAAGAGAAAACGACACCAACTACTATCTCTGCTTCAGCCGCAAATATGGTGGATGTAACGCATTAGATGGTGCATATAAGCAAACATATATGTGGGATTCAGAATTCACAGTCGAGGAAGCAGTTGCCTTAAGGTACCACTACAAAGAATTCCTCAATGGCATAGGTCCTACTACATTCCGTGCCAACTGGTAAAGGCAATAATTAATTAATAAAAGAGCTCCTATTCAGAAATGAACGGGGGCTTTTCAAACTGTAAAAGTTGTCATTTTCAGAAGCGTTTTTTTTGATTTCGTGATAAAATATAAGGCATAAAGAAGGTGATTTATGATTACTTTAGAGCAACTATATGCCTGTGTTGAAGGCGACTTGAATGAAGTCATTGGAAGACTTGGCGGAAATGAAAATATGGTTCGCCGTTTCTTAAAGAGATTCTTAGATGACGACAGTTTTTCTTTGCTGAAAACATCTTTGGAAAACAATGATGTAAAGTCCGCTTTCAGAGGTGCACATTCCTTAAAAGGAGTCGCGGCCACCTTAGGCTTAGAAAAACTCTATGAGATCGCCTATGCAACAACCGAATTACTCCGAGCAGAAAAGTTGGATGAAGCAAAAGAATCTTTCCCGCGGTTAGAAAAAGAATACAATCAAACCTGCGATTTAATTAAAGAAATCGCTTAAATAGACGCTCAGTATTAAATACTGGGTGTTTTTTTGTTATAATCAAGCTATCGCTGTTTTTTTGGAGGAAAAATCATGATTGATTATTCTGAAGTTGCCAAGGCTCTTGCTGCCGATTATCTTAACGTCTACGTTATTGATCCGGGAATTGATCGTGCATGTATTGCCGAACTTAAGGGATACGTCATTAACGATATCAAAGAATATGCGGATGACTTCTGTTATTCTCAATATTTGAAAACATACGTTGGAAACCGCGTGTGCGCCGAAGATAAAGATGCATTTTTAAAACTAGCCATGCCTAAAGGACTCATTGAAGCGTTTAAAGATGGTAAAGAAAGACTTGAAGTCAATTATCGTGTCGATATTAACGGAGTTCTTCATCATTTTAGTGGACTTTTCACCCGCATCTCTGAGAAAGGCGAACCATTAAAAATCGTCGCAGGTTTTAGAAACATTGATGAGATCGTTTCGATTCAAGAAAAAAAGAAAAATGAAGGTTTATCTGAAGCATATAACGCTATCTCTGACATTTTTCTTTCCATGCATAGGGTTGATGTTAAGCACAATACATATGCAGCAATTAAAACAACTGACGCTATCTTGAAATTCAGCGTTCCAAATTCGAATAAATTTGATGAAAACGTCCGCAGCATTATCAAAGGCCTTGCTAAGGAAACTTCATACATGTCTGCCTTAGAATTCTTAGATTTATCAACTTTGAACGAAAGAATGAAAGGCAAGAAACATATCACAACCAACTTTGAGGGAAAGGTTGCAGGTATGTGTAGACTCCATTTCATCAAAGAAGATACTGATTCAAAAGGAAATCTTTCCCATGTCGTATTCGCAGTAGAAATCTCTGAAGAAAGCAAATACCAATCCGTATTCTCTGCCCTTTTGAAAGATTATCGTACCGTTTATATGGCCAATCTTGAAGATGGCACTGCAAGAATTCTAAAAATGGATGGCGATTATGACTTCGAAGCCGTCGCAGCTCTCAAAAACAAAGATTTCCCATTTGATGCACTTCTTCAAAAATGGATTGAGGTTAGAGTCTATCCAGACGATAAAGAAAAAATATCGAACGCTTTAAAACTCTCAAACCTTCGTGAAATATTTTCTAAGCAAAACGAACTTGTTGGTAATTACCGCAGTTTAGACAACGGTGCATATCACAACTATCAATATAATCTTATCAAAGCTGATGAGACACACGTCATTGCCGCTTTCCGTATAATCGATGCAATTATCGAGGAGCATCAAGCAAGAGAAAGGCAAGAAAGAGAGAAGGAAGCAGCATTCCGCAAAGAAATCGATGAATCCTATAAGAAGCTTGAAGAGATGCATCAAATATTCGTTGCTTCAGGCATGGGTACATGGAGAATTACTCTCATTGATGGCAAGAGAGGAACAATGGAAGTTGATGAATTAATGAAAAAACTTCTTGGCCTTGAAGGAAAGAAACTTACGCCTGAAGAAACATATGATGCATGGTTCTCCAATATCGTTCCTGAAGCTGTTCCATCAGTTTTAGATTCCGTCGAAAAGATGAAACAAGGAAGCCATTCCGAAAATACATATCTCTGGAAACATCCAACCTTAGGCGAAAGATATGTTCGTTGCGGTGGAACTGCTACAAAAATCGATGGCGGATACATTCTTAGTGGATATCACTACGATGTCGATAAGATAGTCAAAGAGCAAAAAGAGCAAGAAGCCGCTCTTCAAAACGCTTTGGCCTTAGAAAAACGACAATCAGAAGTTATATCTGCTTTGGCAACCATTTACACGACAATCTTCAGAGCCGATTTAGAAACTCATGAATACGAAGTCCTTAATAGCGTTCCTCTTATGGGAAAAATTGCCGCAAAAGTTGGAAACTTTGATGATGTTAAAGAAAAGATCATTCAAGCATTCATGGTATCTGATATGCAAGATAAGATGAGGGAATTCCTTGATCTTAGCACCCTTGGTGAACGTTTAAGAAATATCAACACAATTGCTACCGAATATAAAGATCCGCAAGGAAGATGGTTCCAAGCTCGTTTCATCGTCAAACATAGAAATGCCGATGGGACAGTTAAGAAAGTGCTTTATGCCGCTCGTGAATTCACCAAAGAAAAAGAAGCCGAGCTCAAGCAAGATGCAGCATTAAGGGACGCCCTTATGGCCGCAAGACACGCTTCACGTGCTAAAACGACATTCCTTAATAACATGTCTCACGATATCCGCACTCCAATGAATGCTATTATTGGTTTCACAGCTTTAGCGCAAACGCACATTGATAATCCTAGCCAAGTCCAAGACTATTTGACGAAGATTCACACATCTAGTACGCATTTGCTTTCGCTAATCAACGAAATTCTCGATATGAGCCGCATTGAATCTGGTACGGTTAAATTAGAAGAGAACATCGTTCATTTGCCAGATGTCCTTCATGATTTACGCACAATGATTCAAGGTCAAATCGCAGCAAAACAGCAAAATCTATATATCGACACGTTGGATGTCGTTAACGAAGATATCATTACGGATAAATTAAGACTCAACCAAGTCTTACTTAATATTGTTTCCAACGCCGTTAAATATACAAACATCGGTGGAAATATCTTTATCCGCGTCAAAGAGAAACCGTGTTCTTTAAAAGATCATGCAACATATGAATTTAGTATCAAAGATAATGGCATTGGTATGTCCAAGGAATTCTTAGGCACAATATTTGATGCGTTTACAAGAGAACGTTCATCAACAGTCAGTGGCATTCAAGGAACAGGCTTAGGCATGTCCATCACGAAAAACATCGTTGATATGATGAACGGAACAATCAATGTCGAATCCGAACTCGGAAAAGGTAGCGAATTCATCGTTACTCTTGATTTCAAATTAGCCGATAAAGCGCTAAAATACGAACCAATTCCTGAATTGATGAATGCGAGAGCATTGGTTGTCGATGATGATATCAACACCTGTCAAAGCGTTTCTAAGATGCTTCGTGAAATTGGCATGCGTCCTGATTGGTCAACTTCTGGTAAGGAAGCAGTTATCAGAGCAAAGGAAGCAAATGAAATCAAGGATGAATACAAAGCTTTCATCATTGATTATCTAATGCCTGACATGAATGGCATTGAAACGGTTCGTCGAATTCGCAGAGTTATTGGGGATGAGGCCCCAATAATCGTCTTAACAGCGTATGACTGGACTGATTTTGAGGAAGAAGCAAAGTCTGCAGGCGTTACTGCTTTCGTTTCTAAGCCAATCTTTATGTCTGAATTGCGTTCAGTTTTAACCAAACCTACAGAAACTGCAACAACTCCTAAAGAAACTGAAGTTAAATACGATTACCATGGAAAACGCGTTCTTTTGGTTGAAGACAATGAACTCAATCGTGAAATCGCTACAGCCATTCTTACTGATGCGGGCATGGAGGTTGAAGTCGCTTGTGACGGAACGGAAGCCGTTTCTATGGTCTTTAAAGCGCCTGAAAACCATTATGATGTTGTCTTAATGGATATTCAAATGCCAAAGATGGATGGATATACGGCCACCAGGGAAATCCGTACATTCAAAAACAATCGAAAAGCTAACGTACCGATTGTCGCCATGACAGCAAACGCTTTCGATGAAGACAGGCAAAAAGCCTTAGAGGCGGGAATGAACGATCATATCGCTAAGCCTATCGATATGGCAACAATTGCTAAAGCGCTTAACAAAATATTCGCAAGCTAGAAATAATTTCTAATCGATATATATATATATATATATAAATTGAAGGAAGATAATCATGAAGAAAAACAGGATACTTATAGCCGATGACGTAGCATTAAACAGAGAGATGCTTACCGAAATGCTTGGAGGCAAGTATGAATTTGCTTACGCTTCAAACGGTATTGAAGCAATCGACGCGATTCGCGGAGACAAGACTATTGAGTTAATCCTTCTCGATTTAAATATGCCAACCATGGATGGATATGAGGTCCTTAAAATCATGAATGAGCGTCATTGGATTGAGGAAATTCCTGTTATCGTCATATCCGCCGACGATTCTTCCGAGTCGATAAATCGTGCATATGATTTAGGCGTTGTTGATTATATCAATCGCCCATTTAGAACAATCGTCGTTCAACGTCGTGTCGAAAATACCTTATCCATGTATCAAAACCAAGAAAAATTGATTGGTTTGATCAACGAACAGGTTTACGAGAAAGAAAAGGTTAATAACGTAATGGTTAACATCTTCTCTAATGTCATCGAGACGAGAAATCATGAATCTGGCAGTCATACATTAAACGTTCAAATTATCACTAAGCTTCTTCTTCAAAATCTTGTAAAGATGACAGACATGTATCAATTAACGGAGTCACAGATTGCATTAATATCATCTCTTGCCGCCCTCCATGATATAGGAAAAATCAAAGTTCCAGATTCTATTATCAACAAACCAGGCAAGTTAACTCCTGAGGAATGGGAAATAATGAAATCCCACACGACAGAGGGAGACAAGATTCTTTCAAGTCCTTACTTGGATCAAAACAGTGAATTCGTTAAAACGGCAAGAGAAATAGTTCGTCATCACCATGAAAAATATGATGGAAAAGGGTATCCTGATATGCTTGTTGGCGATGAAATTCCAATCAGTGCTCAAGCAGTTTCCATTGCAGACGTATATGACGCCTTAACTTCTGAAAGATGTTATAAGAAAGCTTTCTCTCATGAAAAATCCATTGAAATGATTCTCAATGGAGAATGTGGGCAATTCAATCCTCTTCTTCTTGAATGCCTTAAATTGATATCAAAAGAGCTTAAAGAGCTTAAGCAATCAGGGAAACCATACGATTATCAAGATGAAGCAGCCCATGTTGCCGATGAACTTTTAGTTGAAAAAGAACTTCCAAAGGCAAATGGTATGAGACGCATGATGGACAATGAGCGTTTCAAGAAGGATTTCTTTATGACATGCACCAAGGGGATTCAATTTGAATACGATGCACTTTTGGAAAAGGCAACATTAGTTTATGTTGATGAAAAAGGGGTTTCTTCGCATAAGATCGTCTTTGCCTCTAAAAACGATAAAGAAAACATCCTACCGGCAGAATGTTGGGATACGATGACCGACAAATTGCTAACCACAAGTCGTGAAAAACCATATGCCGAACTAGATGTTGAACTTCTAATTGGTGGGAGACGTGTACCATTTCACGCTAAAATGATGGCTATATGGCCTGAAGATGGTTCGAGGTATATCTCAATCATCGGTCACTTAGAGGAAATATAACGAGTGTCTTCCATGCATTTATACTTTTTTTAGAAAAAAACATTAAGATAGAAAACAGCTTTTACTTCTTCATCTTCTCCAATCTTTTTATTTTGAAAATAACATTAGGTGGATACTTATCATTCGCAAGGATCTTTTTAATTTCTCTAGCATGAGCCAAAGCCCCTTTGTAGTCACCAACAAAAATTTGTTTCAAGTCAGGTATTATGTACTTTATTCCCTCGTGCCATACGATATCTTCGAAAATTAGCAAATAAGAACGATCATATGAATCCATTTCAACTTCAGGATTTATTTCGAAACCATTTGTTCCTTTGATAAATCTTCCTAAGACCTTATGGCCTTTATTTTGGTAGAACTCTTTACTTAGAAACCCATCTCTCATTAATTCAAAGAAAGCAACAAACACATAGTCTTGATTGATTTTGAGTCCGTTAATTATTTCAATTTCGTTAGCATATCCACCGGCACTAATTATATTTTCTTCGATACATTGAACGGCATAACTCATACACGTACCCCCTCTTTTTTCTAATATCTTTAATTATAACGGTTGAATGAAGTCTCGCAAAGGCCATGTTTTTGATATATTCCAAACTTTTCGCTATGACTGAAAACTTTTATTTGTTTTGGCGAAACTTTTCACTGAAAATCGTTTAAGCATAAGAGGGGCATTACGGCATTGATCACAATCTCGAAAATATTGTCTATAACAAAACATTGTCTGTAACGAATTTATATATGGGTTATAAGATAGGCTTATACAACGATAATGGTAGAGAAATAGACTTTAGATGTGAAAAGGATGGCAAAATCTATTTCGTTCAAGTTGCGAATAGCGTGGCAAGCAAAAAAGCGTATGAAAGAGAATTTTCAGCTTTCGACAAATCAGACAACAGGAATAAAAAAATCCTAATAACAACAGATTTAATCGATTATTCAACATCAACTGTCCAGCATATGAAATTGTAAGACTTTCTATTAAAAGATGATCTTGATTTCTGAATATATCTAACAAAAAAATCCCTAGAGCCATGAGGTTCTAGGGATTTCTTATTGTTTGTTATTCGGCTTGTTTTTGTTTTTTGCCTTTAACATAGAAGAATGTAGCAACGGCAATGCCAGCAGCTGATAATGTCCAAAGAGTTATATCAGCAGCCCACAACCATGTTCTCCAAGGAAGAATGGTCGTGTTCGTTTCCGCACCTTCAAGTTCATCGCCGACTGCGAAGCCCATATTTGCGTTAGCGTTAGATGTAACGACTGCGTATATGATGTTTTTAGCGGCATTATGAACTGATTGCATAATCTTAGCATTACTTGTGGCACCGCTATAGAAAGTATCAAGATCCCAATATGATGAGCCTGTGTTGAGCCACATATCTGTTCCAGCCCATAAGCCAGAAATGATATCTTCGTAGAACATAGCGGAGACAGAGGCTTGGTCTGTGATGACCATTCCTTTAAAGCCCCACTCATTTCTTAAGACTTCGGTCATAAGATGTCTATTTGAGCCAGCCCATGTAGCACCTACTCTATTCATGCCAGCCATCATGGCTGTACAAGCGCCTTCACGGACAATGTATTCAAAGCCCTTTAAGGAACTTTCACGGATTGATTGTTCATTTGCCATGACAACTCCGCCACCACGACCGGTTTCCTGATCATTTAAGGCAAAGTGTTTAGCATAGGCGATAACGCCTCTAGAACGAACGCCACGGACTTCCGCAGCGCCAATCTTGCCCGATAAGAATCCATCTTCTGAATAGTATTCGAAATTACGTCCGGAATATGGAGAACGATGGATATCAGCACCTGGAGCATACCAGCCGGCAACCCCAACACGGATTGAATCATCACCAATGATGACGCCCACTTCTTCGATGAGTTTGTCATTCCAAGTGGCAGCCATTAAGGTTTCAACAGGCCATGCCATGCAAGAAGTTCCGCCAACTAAGGTTCCAGAAACTCCGGAAGGCCCATCTTTGTCTTGCGTTGCAGGCAAATCAATTGCCTTTAAGGCGATTGTTGCATAGCCGCCCATTCTAACAAGTTCGAGCATCTTCTTCTTAGAAACAGCGTTAACGAGATCATCCCAAATAGAATCAGAATAATCTTTAGCAACCCCATTAACAACTGCGTCATGGATTGTAACGCCAGAGCCTGAAGAATTTGTTGGCATTTCAATGCCAGTAGCATCGACGACGTCAGCGCTACGATTCCAGGCAAGAGCAGCGTTCATTTTTTCATTAACGGTCCAAGTTCCATTTTTATAGGATGAAGTTGGAAGAGTTCCTTTCCAATTTGAACGTGTAACGTACGTTGGTTTTTCTTCGCCATAATATTCAGGCGTGCAATCATCAAATTGATTTGTTATTGCATATCCTGTTGCTTTAGATTTTGAATATGTTGTTAAGTCGATTGTCGTTTGGTTATAAGAACCGACGAGGCTAGAATCTCCACTTGTTGAAGCGCCTTTCTTAGTGAGAATGTTATTCAATGCATCATGAGCATTTCTTCCAGCGGAGAAATAATACTCTCCAGCATCAACTATATATGTCTTAGCGCCATTAGAGTCATAGGAGGCAAGTTGTTCTTTGTCAACTGTGACAGTAAGGGTTTGCTTACGCAAAGAAGTATTATCAGCTCTTAATTCATTGGTTTTCGCATAGCCAACAAGTTGAACCGCACTCTTTTCGACACCATTTTCCTTATCATAGTCGGTATATGGCGATTGCATGTAGATTTCAACGACATCCTTACCAGCATAATCGCCAGTGTTTTCAACGGTAATGCTAATTTCGAATGAGTCTTCTTTTTCAGCAACTTTGAAATCGGACCACTTGAAATCTGTATAGCTTAAACCATAGCCAAATGGGAATTGGACAGCCTTTGAGTAGTCATAGTCGCCAGCATTTTCTGTTCCTAGAACTACGTCCTCATAACGAGTTTCGTAATATTTGTAGCCAACGTATATACCCTCTTCGTAGACGATATAGTTTGAGCCTTTTTGATATTCAGATTCATGGTTGGCAGTTGGATAGGCAATTCCATCAAGGGTAAATGTACCTAAGTTTTTGAAGCTTGGGGCTGAAGTTGAATCATATGCCCAAGTATCTGTAAGACGTCCTGAAGGATTTACTTTTCCGCTGAAAATCTTTCCAACGGCACGTAGCCCTTCTTGTCCAACGCCAGGAACCCAAAGAACCGATTTGATGTTGGAGAATTCTTCGTCTTCAAGGAAGCCAAGTTCCATCGCATTATTGGAATTAACGATAAGAACGACATTATTAGAAGATTGGCAAGCAAGGCGAAGCATGTCGCGCTCATTGTCGTCAATTTGGAGATAAAGATAATTGCCACCAGTGATGGTGTACAAATCTGAGTCAGTCGAGATAGGAAGATCATAAGATTCTCCGCCTGAACGGCCAATTGAGCAAACGATGACATCATCTTTCTTGATGGAAGATTTCAATTCATCCGTGTATTTATCAGATGGAACTTCATTGACTTTGAATGTGCCACTTCCTTGCGCATCTTTTACGGATTTGCGGTAATCCTTGCCTGCGCCTTCCGTGTAGAATTTCCAGGCTGTATCATCAACTGTAAAACCTGCTTCTTCAAAGGATTCTTTCAAAGTTGGTGCGCTGCTTGTGTCAACAGATCCGCATCCTGCTCCGCCATAGACGAAATCCGCGCTATCTTGACCCAAAAGAGCAATCTTATTTTGTTTTTCAACGCTTAAAGGCAATAAATTGTCTTTGTTCTGGAGAAGTACGATGCCTTCACGAGCCACTTCTTCGCATTTGTCTTTTTCGCCATCAAGAGGTTTGTAATCACTCTTGGAGAAATAAACATCAAGAAGATTCTCGTAATTGTAGCCGATACTTGTGCCGACTCCCATAGCTATAGAAACAACCGTTCCTACAGCTACGACAGTTAAGCATTTCCAGAGGGCAAATGGTTTTTTAGCCATAATGTTTTCCTCCTAATTTTTATTTAGTTATTTTCAGAACTTGTAACGTAATGGTTAGCAATATCTTCTGGGAGATTGAGCTCACCTACTGTGCATTGGGTATCAGTTGTTAAGAAGCTGTAAGCATAACCATATTCAGATTTGAAGAAATCTAACGTATCAGAAGCGGAGGAAGAGCCCATTAATGCGACTGGGAATTCAGAATCTTTGATTCCAGAAACGCCCCAAGAATATTGATAGTTGAACATACCACACGTTGTGTAAAGGATAGAGGACGCTGCATCAATATTGATAGTGATATCTCCATCTTCATTTTCGCTTTCTTTGTAATTGCCTTCTGTTTCAAGGACGACAGAGCCAATTGTGCCATACATGTTCATATATTTGACGTTTATTGCGTTATATGTTCCATCAGCGAATGTTGTAACAACATAGTTGTCATATCCTGCTTGAAGCATCTTATAAGCTGGGATGTAGTATCCACCAGCGAATGTGCCAATGTAGACATGTTCGATTTCTTTGCCGAAATCATGTGCTTTAACTTCGCCTTTGTATGGATTGACGACACCATCAAGTTTGTATGGAGTCTTTTCTTCAACTGCTTCAGTTGATTCGGTTGCATCTTGAGCAGCTGTGTGGAAATGCTCAGCGTAATCCGATGGAAGATATACTTCTTTGATTAAACTATTTGAATCGGATGTTAAGAAGCTATAGCCGAAGCCATATTCAGATTTGAAGAAATCAAATGTGTCAGAAGCGGAGGAAGAGCCCATCAATGCGACTGGGAAAGTTGTATCTTCGATGCCTTCGTTATTCCAGGAATATTGCATGTTGAACATGCCGCATGTTGTATAAAGGATAGAAGCAGCATCAGATAAAGAAATGATGCCATCGCCATCTTCATTTTCGGATTCTGCGTAAGAGCCTGTTGTAGTGATGACGACTGAACCGTTTGTTCCATACATATCCATATATGTGACACGGTTGGAAACGTAGGTGTTATCGTCATATAAGTCAACGACATAGTTATCATACCCAGATTGAACCATCTTATATCCTGGGATATAGTAACCACCTTCGAATGTACCAATGTAACTGCGAATGAGTTTAGCTTTGGTAGTTGGCGTGACTGATGAAGAGGCTTCTTCTTCACTTGATGATGAGACAACGGTTGGAGTCTCAGATGATTTAACCTCATTTGATGAATTTGTGGTTGTTTCCCCACATGAAGCTAATAAACCAGAAGCTGCAAGCAAGAAAACGAAATTGATTTTTTTCATGTTGTTTTTTCCTCCTAGAAAAAATATCTTTGCTAGTATAAAAATAGATGTAAGCGTTTTCATTCTTTTGGCACGGAATGTCGTTTTTCAGGCACATCAGGCAAAAGGGGCAGCGCAAAAAGAAATTCCTCCCTATATTTATAATTGAATAAATGCGGTATTCCATAACCGATAATCAATCGTTGGATGGTATTAAAATACCGATAATTAATTAAAAAAATGGTCAAAAGTAAATGATGATGGGCTCTTCTTTAATTATGCGTTTTCCTGTTTTGCATTCAAACTTTAAGTTCTTAATTATTAAAAGGTTAGTCAATTTTAACTTATTAAAATGATTAATTTTCCTTTTTTTAATAGTCTTTGTTTAGTAAAATACTTATGTTGTATGAGGTTTTTTATTTTGATTAAAAGTAGACAATTCACAGGGGAATAACCTAATTGTCATCGCGAAAAGATCGTCATGAACCTCTTATTAAAGGCTTTTATTTGTTTCGTTTTAAAACAAAATTAAAGGAGAAAATTATGCCAGAAATGTCAAAAGCAGTCATTCCGCCACACATGAGTGACAAGGTAGCAAACGAAAAGATCGTTAAATTAGGAAAAAAGATCACAGATGTCGTTTCCCACAAACTTGGAACAGTCAAAATAGAAGATCCAGAATACTGGGGTCTTGCTGAAATTGTCACAGATGAGATGGCTGATGTTGCTTTAACAATGAAAGTGAGACATCACTATACTTTCGAGCAACTTTGCAAGATGAATAAGGAAAAAGCAGCCGATAAGGAAAAATTTCAAAAGTTGCTTGATGATATGTCATATATCGGCCTTATTGAATATGATTACGGAAACAATTATGACCATAATGGAAGAACAGCTCCTTTAGGCGAAAGAAGATATTGCTTGCCATTATTCGTCCC
The DNA here is from genome assembly GCA_963638555.1 of bacterium. Taxonomy (GTDB): domain Bacteria; phylum Bacillota_I; class Bacilli_A; order RFN20; family CAG-826; genus UBA4951. The sequence continues at coordinate 27,266 of CAVHQU010000016.1, forward strand.
AGGCAGTGCCGAATTATTCAACATGGAAGAAATGTTCGTTACTCCAGATGGTAAGAAGATGGAAAACAAGAGACTTAAAGAACACCCAACAGTCGCTTCTTTCTTCGAGAGAATGACATTCATTCCACTTGATGGAATCACTCAACTCGTTCCTCCAGGAGGCGCAGGCGTTGGCATGCACGTCATCCCTGTTGAAAAAGCCATTTCAATGGAAAACAAGTCCGTTGATTTAGAACATTTATCATATTGGTTAAAGAAATACGAAGGGCATATTGGCGTCGGCCAATGTTCTTGTAGAGCTTCTCGTGCCGCTTTAGATGAAGGCTGTGCAGATGATCAATTCAACTGGTGTATTGGCGTTGGCGATTTTGCCGATTATTCCCGTGAAACAGGAAAAGGCCACGACATCACTTACGAAGAAGCCATGAGAATTTTAAAGATTGCTGAAGACAATGGTTTCGTTCATCAAATCACAAACATCGATGGCGAGAATAAGATTTTCGGTATTTGTAACTGTAACGTTAACATTTGTAACGCTTTAAGAACTTCTCAATTATTCAATACACCTAACATGTCTAGAAGCGCATATACTGCCCACGTTGAAGCAAGTAAGTGCGTCGCTTGCGGCAAGTGTGTCGAATACTGCCCAGCAGGTGCCGTCAAACTCGGTCAAAAATTATGCAAGAAAGATGGCAGCCAAGTCGTTTATCCAAAGCATGAATTACCAGACAATATGAGCTGGGGCAAAGATAAATATGATGAAAACTATCGTGATAACAACAGAATCAACTGCTATGAAACCGGTACTGCCCCATGTAAAACAGCCTGTCCTGCTCACGTCGCAGTTCAAGGTTATTTGAAACTTGCAGGCGAAGGAAGATACAAAGAGGCATTAGCTTTAATCAAGAAAGATAACCCATTGCCAGCAATTTGCGGCCGTATCTGTAATAAACGTTGTGAAGAGGCTTGTACTCGTGGAACGATTGATAAAGCCGTTTCCATCGATGCAGTTAAGAAATTCTTAGCCGAACAAGACTTAAAAGCAGAAACTCGTTACGTTCCAGAAGTTGTTATTGCTTCAAATAGATTAGATCATTGGGAAGAAAAGATTGCCATCATCGGCGCTGGCCCAGCAGGTTTATCTTGTGCTTATTACTTAGCAACTAAAGGCTATAAGCCAACAATCTTCGAAAAGAATCCAAAATGCGGTGGTATGTTAACTTATGGCATCCCATCATACAAACTCGAAAAAGATGTTGTCGAAGCCGAAATCGATATCATCAGAGAACTTGGCGTTGAAATCAAAACTGGCGTTGAAGTCGGCAAAGATATCACCCTCGACGAATTAAGAGCCCAAGGTTACAAAGCCTTCTATATCGCTATCGGTTGTCAAGGTGGTAGACTCCCAGGAGTTCCAGGCGAAGACGCAAATGGTGTCGATATCGCTGTTAACTTCTTACACAAAGCAAGTGAAAATCACGACCAACACTTAGATGGTGATGTCGTTGTTGTCGGTGGCGGTAACGTTGCAGTCGACTGTGCAAGAACTGCCAAGAGATTTGGCGCTAATAAAGTTTCTATGTTCTCTCTTGAAAGCAGAGAAACAATGCCTGCTAGCAAAGATGAAATCAGAGAAACCCTTGAAGAAAACATCGATGTCAACAACGGATGGGGTCCAAAAGAAGTCAAGAAAGACGAAAATGGCAACGTTGTCGCTATTATTTTCAAGAGATGCACTTCTACTATCGATCCAGAAACAAAGAGATTCAGCCCTAAATATAACGAAGATGAAACAATCGAAGTCAAGGCAAACCACATTGTCTTTGCTATTGGCCAATCAATCGTTTGGGGTGATTTGCTTAAGGGCAGCAAAGTTACATATTGGCACGGAAATTACCCAGTCGCCGATAAGTTAACATACCAAACAGCTCAAGATGATATCTTCGTTGGCGGTGACGTTTATACAGGTCCTAAATTTGCAATCGATGCCATCGAACAAGGTAAGTGCGCAGCCGAATCCTTACATAGATTTGTAAAACCAGGCGCTTCCCTAACGATTGGTAGAAACAGAAGAGACTTCGTTATGTTAAATAAAGAAGATCTCAAACTTGAAGGTTACGATACATGTGGAAGACAAGAAGCTGGTATTGATGCTTCTATCGATACACATACTTCATTCAAAGATGCTCACTTAACCTTAACTGAAGAACAAGTTAAGAAAGAAACAGCAAGATGCTTAAAATGCGGTGCTTCAGTTGTTGACCCTAACAAGTGTATCGGTTGCGGTATTTGTACGACCAAGTGCATGTTTGATGCCATCTCCTTAACAAGAGATCACCCAGAAGCAACGCACATGATCAAGTCCGAAGACAAGTTCAAAGCCATCTTACCATACGCCATCAAACGTGGAATCAAGATCAAGTTTGGCAAGCATACAGCTGAAGAAAAAGCCTCTGAAAAGAAGCACAAGCAATACAAAAAGGCTCAAAAGAAGGCTAAAAAAGAAGCCAAGAAAGCAAGCAACTAATGCATGAACTTGGAATCGTATTCCATATCATTGATGAAGTTAAAGAAATAGCCATCGAAAATAAAGTTAAGCATGTTAATTCAGTCACTTTGGAGATTGGCGAAGTTTCAACCCTTATTCCTTCTTACATGGAGGATGTTTGGAACTGGGCAGTTAAAAAAGAAGAATTGATGACAGATTGCAAACTCAATATCGAAGTTATCAAAGCTGAAACATATTGCGAAGATTGTGGTTGTGTTTATGAAACAGTTAAATACGCCAAGATATGTCCAAAATGCGGCAGCGAGCATACTTATCTCATCAAAGGTAATGAGAAAAACATCAAAGAGATAGAAGTCGAATGAAATAAGCATCAGCCATTGAACTGGTGCTTTTTTTATTTTTAACAAAGCCAGATGTTATTCTTTTTCATTTATTATAAAAAACGTTTATTATAATGTTAATGCCATTTTTAAAACAATTTAGAAAGGATTGAATATTGTTATGAATTATAATGAGGCTAAAGCAAAACTCGAGAAATATGGTCAAAGCCAGCTTCTCCGTTTTTATGATGAATTAAGTGATGAAGATAAAAAAGATCTTCTTGCGCAGGTTGAATCAACGGATTTTTCCGTTTTGGAGAAAGCGGCAGCAAAAGAACACAATGAACCTGATGTTTCCCCCATGAAGACTCTAACATTGGATGAAATTTCAAAAGAGGAACAAGAAGACAAAATTATCGGGCTCAAGGCCCTCAAAGATGGCAAGGTGGCAATGCTTCTTCTTGCTGGTGGAATGGGAACTAGACTTGGTTCCGAAAATCCCAAAGGCATGTATAACGTTGGTTTAACTCACGATGTATACATCTTCGAATGTCAAATAAAAACACTTCTTAAGAGAGTAAATGAATGTGGAAGCTACATTCATCTCTTCATCATGACTTCTCCGAAGAATGATGCTAAAACAAGAGAATTCTTCAAAGAAAAGAACTACTTTGGCTATAAAGCTGAATACGTTCATTTCTTCATTCAAGATATGGCTCCAATCATTGGTGCAAATGGCAAGGTGTTACTTGAAGGGAAACATACAATTGCTTCTTCTCCAAATGGAAATGGCGGTTGGTTCACATCTTTATGCAACGCTGGCCTTTATAAAATCATTGAGAAAGAACATATCGAATACATCAACGTTTACGCAGTAGATAACGTCTTACAACAAATTGCCGATCCTGTATTCGTTGGCGCAACAATAAGAAGAAACTGTGATTGTGGTGCTAAAGTCATTAGAAAAGCTAATCCAGATGAGAAAGTCGGAGTTATCTGTTACGATCATGGTCATCCATCAATCACTGAATACTATGAATTAACCGATGAGTTAAGAAATGCAAAGGATGCAAACGGCGACTATCTTTATAATTTCGGCGTCATCCTCAACTATCTTTTCAAAGTTACAGAACTCGTTAAGATTGTCGATGCTTCCTTCCCTCTTCATAAAGCGTTCAAAAAAGCCGCTTACATTGATGAAAAGGGTGATTTAATCAATCCAGTAGAGCCTAACGCATTCAAATATGAAATGTTAGTTCTTGATATGATTAAGCTTCTTAACACATGTTTGTCCTTTGAAGTCGATAGGAATAAAGAATTCGCTCCAATCAAGAATCTTCATGGCGTTGATTCAGTCGATTCCGCTAGAGAGTTACTCAAACTGAATGGAATTGAACTCTAGATCAATAATAAAATTGGCCTCAGTTTATTGGGGCCTTTTTTATGATTAATAAAAAACACCAAATATTCATACCAGTTTCTTAAACAAAAGAACTATAATCTTTGCTTGGAAAGGAAATTTAATTAAATGGAATTTGTTAAAAAATCTATTGGCACATGGATCACGGCCGCCATCGTCATGGTAATTGGCATTCTCTGCATCGTCGCAGGCGCTCAATTCTCTAACGCTAGCTCAGGTGTTTCTGACACAGTTAACGCCATGTCCATTACTTTGGGCATTGCATTCATCGTTGTTGGATCACTTGGTGTTGTCTTAGCTTTAGCCGGATCAATCTTTGCAAAGAAAGGATTCGCATCAGGCGTTGGAGTTGCTGGTATCACTTTGGCTATCGGCATTTGGTTCGTCGTTGAGAAAACAGCATTCGGATTAATCGAGCTTTTACTCGGCTTTGTTCCTTATGTCTTAGTTGTCATCGGTGGAATCTTATTCATCGACTCAACATTCAAATTGGTGTCTGCTATCACGGAAAAGAACATCAAGCACGCTTTAGCATCCGTCATCGTTGGATACATTATTGCTGCAGCTGCTATCGTTCTCGGTGCATTATGCTTAGCTGATGTCATCAGCGGCGGTGCCCAACTCATCATCTTTGGCATCTTAGTCACAATCTATGGCATTTTCATGGTTTTAGGAACATTTATCAACATCCCAACCACAGTTGTCATCGTTGAAAAAGAAACTAAGGCTGAATAAGAAAAAAGACATACAAAAAATGCTCTCAATTTAGGGAGCATTTTTCTTTATCTTCTAAAGTGTAACCACACTTCTTCTTCCATCTGCCGCTAAAAAACATTATTACTGAGATTATCATTCCAACGCCCCAGCCAATTGGCCAAGCGAAGAATATGCCTTCATAACCGAATAATTTGCCAAAGATTAATGCCGCGACAACCCTGCAAACTAAATCTACGGATGTGCCAAGAGTGAAACCGAGCATGTCTGTAGAGCCTTTTAAGATTCCATCAAGAGGTATTTTAACAACCATGAAGACAAAGAAAGGAACAACGCAAAGAATGAATAAGGTACCAGCATTAACGATTGTCTCAACGTCACCTTCAGCATCATCATTGAGGAATAAATTCACCCAGAATTTGCGGAACGGGAGTATAACTACCATGGCAATAGCGCAAAAAATGGCGGAGATAATTAAGGTTGAGTAATATCCTTTCATAATACGATCGTATTTTTGCGCACCAACATTTTGTGAGATGAAACTCGAGAGTGCATTGCACAAGACCGTGAAAATATTGATTGCAATATAACAAATTTTATATGCAGCACTATAACCTCCAGCAACACTATTCCCTCCTACCGAAGTCAAAATTGCCGTAATTAAAACTCCACCAACTGAAATAAAACATCCTTGCAAAATAGATGGTGCTGCTATGCTAATTATCGATTTCAAAATTGATTTATCAAATTTCTTATATTTCTTTGAATCTAGTTTTTCAATGCTTTTAAAAAGAACAATCACCGACAAAACCCCTGCTATCGCTTCTGAAATAACCGTGCCTAGGGCTAAACCAGCCGATGCCATTTTTATCGGCATGACAAATAACAGATCCAAAGCCACATTGAGAAGAGTTGAGAAAATTAAAAAATAAAGTGGGGTTTTTGAGTTGCCAAAGGCTTGGAACATATACATCGAATAGTTATATAGGAAGAGGAAAATAACCCCGCCAATATAAATCAACATATAAGATAAAGCTTCATCAAAACATCCTGAACTCTTATCTTTTCCAATCATCCCATTAAGCAATGGGTAGATGATTGCTAATCCGACAGCGGTTACAATCAAAGCAAGAATAATGGTTGAAATCAAGCCTACGGTTGCGGTCTTTTTTAGATTTTCAGTATCTTTGGCTCCGAAAAATTTTGCCGCGACGACTCCACACCCTACTCCAAATCCAACTGCGATATCTAAAAATACGACAGTAATTGGATAGACAATGCCAACAGCATTAAAACTATCAAGGTTCGAAATGAAATGCCCGGCAATAAAATTATCCGCTAAGTTATAAAGTTGTTGCAATGTAGCCGATAAAACTAAGGGAATTGAAAATAACAATATGATTTTAAATGGGTTCCCAACCGTCATGTCTTTCGATTTCATAAAAATAAGCCTCGCGGTTAGTAGTCTAGTGCATTTTAACATTGTTAGCCTGTGAAAGCGGTTACTATTTCTTGGTTCTTCTTACCATAAAAACCCAGCCAATGAAAGCCGGGCATTCAATCAAGCGATACGGGCAACAGGACTCGAACATGCACGGAGTTACCCAATAAATTCTAAGGATAAAGCATCGGACCGAAAAGGTCTGCAAAATCCGCAGTTTCCCCGCAAAATACGCCGTTTCGCTGAAGCGGAACGCCTCATCAAAGGAATTGCTCAGGAACCTGATATTTATTTTGAATCTCTTGCACAAGCTTCAAGAAATCATTAGATCCCATGTTATCGAAGATTTTTGTAAGTTCATCCTTAAATGCGTCGAAGGTATCGTTTTCATTGAAATCCCAACCACAGTTCATGAAAAATTCTAGATAGCGCACCGGTCCATCAGAAAAACCTTCTTTCCCGGCTTGCCAGTGGAGCCAAGGCCATATATGCTCGGCTTCCCAGTCGCTTTTGAGTTTGTTCAGCCCGATCATATTTAGAGGGTTTTTGAAAACGGGGTCACCGTTAGAATCCACGCCGATTTTGGAATTATAAAGGGCGCCGCCACCAAATCCCGGAAATAAATAATTGAAAATAATATGATTTTCGGAGAAATCAAAAATCATCTCAATCTTTCCGTTGGAGACGAAAGTTTCACCGACGAAATAGCAGGTCCTTGCAGGCGCGCCGTCGAGCCCATTCTTTGTCTCTGCAGAGAACCAAAAAGCATTTGAGGTCGATTCTTCTTTTTTTATTTCGAATCCTCTGCCTAGATTCACAACGGCCTTCTTGCAGTATTCGAACAACTCATAGGCCTTCATCATGTCCATCTTATCCATAAATAGTCTCCTAATATTATTTTCTTTCGACTCTTTTTACGATCTTGTCTGGATACTTAGCAAGAAATCTTTGAATGGCAATCGCCTCGCTTGGCGCATAGACGAGAGTTGTGCCCGTATTGTGCCGGACCTCCCATCTCACATCACCAGCATAATGAGTGTCGAAACCAGGGTAACTCATAAACAATCCTCCTTTTTTACCTTGTTTTTAAATTTTACCCCCCCCGTTTTTGTCAAGATGAAAAAAAGCCAGCATCTCGCCAGCCCATGATTTCTTTGGTGCGGGCAACAGGACTCGAACCTGCACGG
>CAVHQU010000017.1:0-20398 GCA_963638555.1 bacterium
GATTTATATGGCTATTCATTTAATCGTTATCGGTTTCTTTATCATGCTAACAATTAACTCGTTCAAAAGAGGATCTTATTTCCTCAGAAATATTTCCTATTCCTCATACGAAGGAGTTTCAATGCCTGTTCGCGTCGTTTCCGTTCTTGGATTTATTTTGGGCCTTGCTTTAGTGGTTTTAGGAATTCTCTATTTGTCTCCTGTCGATATTCGTGATTTCAACTTCCCAATAACCACAAAATATTCAATGATTGATGCGGGCCTTCTTTTTATTGTTTTGTGGGGAGCTTTCTTTTTGTTCCCAATTATCTTCGCTAAAAATCCAACATTAAGCAAAAAAGAAGAAGTAGAAAGAAACGAAAGGAAAAAGCAAAAATGAAAAAGAAAAGTTGCCTATTAGGCCTAATAACTTTAACTGCCTTAACTCTTTCTGGATGTGATAATTCTTCGTCTCAAGAATCTTCAGAAGAGGAAATCATTCAACCAGATGGGCTTGAAGACGATCCTATATTCCTAGAAAGAGATCCTGCTAAAGATTACACGTATGCTGAATCTAGCAACAAGGATGGTTCAATGGGATATGAAATCTTTGTTCGTTCTTTTTATGACACCAATAATGACGGAATAGGTGATCTAAAAGGCGTTAAAGAGAAACTCCCATATATTGCAGATATGGGCTATAAAACAATATGGCTCATGCCTATTTTCCTTTCTGGATCGTATCATGGGTACGATGTAATTGATTATTACAAGGTAAATGGCGCATATGGTACGTTGGATGATTTTGATGATTTAGTTTCCGAGGCGAAGAAATACAACATTGATATCATGCTTGATATGGTCCTCAACCATTGTTCAATCAAATCATCGTATTTCACTCAATCTTTTGCTGATTACAAAAACAACAATACAAGCTCAGATTCCAAAAAGGACTGGTTTACATATGGCCCAAGCGGAGACAATGTATATGAAGGGGTTCAATATGAATCCAAATTCGACGCCTCCATGCCTGATTTCAACCTTGACTCAGAGGGAGTCCGCGCTGAAATGGAAAACATTTGCAAATTTTGGATCCAAGATCATGGTGTAAAAGGTTTCAGACTTGATGCAGTTTTGTACTATTACTACCAAAACGCTGCAAAAAACGTTGAATTCCTCAATTGGCTAAGCGATGTATGTCACAAATACGATAAAGATTTCTATATGGTTGGTGAATGCTGGACTTCCGATGGCGCGCTTGATTCATATTTCGAATCAGAGTGTGATTCTTTCTTTGATTTTTCTGTTGCAACAGGTGGAGATACTTCATGTATCAACTACATAAAAGGATATGGCAGATGTGATAATCTTGCCTCGGCAATAGAATCGCACGAAAAGATAAGAAAGAAGAATAATCCAAATTCATATTCGTCATATTTCTTAAGTAATCACGACCAAGATAGAGTTGCTAAAAACTTCACGACTGATGATTTATATAAATCTGCCTGCTCTTTCTATACCTTGTTGCCTGGCACATCCTATACATATTATGGAGAAGAGATAGCTCTTAAAGGGACTAGAGTAACCAATCCTGATGATCAAAGCGATGCTCGTCGCCGTCTTCCGATAATTTGGTCTGAGACTGATAAAACTGGTGAATGTTCCTTCCCTGATTATGATCATCCATCATTAAAAAACAATGCTCAAGTAGCTAAAGGAGTGGAAGACCAACGTACAGAGAGATTCTCTCTTTTAAATCATTACAAGATGATGATTCATTTACGCAACAAATACTCCTGGATAAAGAATGCAACCTTTAAGAATCTTACTAGCTCACTAAAAACCAGTGAGAATTCTGCGATGGCTTATTCATTGGAATATGGCGATAAGAAAATAATCGTTGTTCATAATTTCTCTGGACATAATATGGAACTAACTTCCCCAGGAAATAAAATAGTTGAGCAAATCAACGTTACTCATCGTCTTCCGGAACTTGAAAACGGTAAACTCAGAATTGCCGCTCATAACAGCGTAATTCTTGAATAATTCATTAAAAATGCCTTAAAAATAACAAAAGAAACGCAAGTTTCTCTCGTTTTTTATTTATTTTATAAAAAATTATTAAATCGAATTAATCTAGTCAATATTTATCTCTTTCCATAAGGAAAGGAATATTTTCTTGGTCATTCACAAACGTAAAATTGTAAGCGTTTTCACATTTTGATTGTAAGCGCTTTACTTTTTTTAAAACTATCTATAAAATACTAACGAACTGATTTAAGGAATACGCTAAACACAATTATTCATAACGTAAAAATTGGCAGCGTTTTCCTGGATTATTGAAAGGAGAGAAAAATATGAAATTCAATAAAAAAATCATGTACGCATTTTTACTTGCTCCAGCAGCTCTTTTAGCAGCTTGTGGTGGAAGTGACAATTCTAGTGACAAAGGCGGAACAACAGGATCTAGCCAAGCTGGCACAACAGGTGAATCTGTTACCATCTGGGTTTCAGAAACTGAAGGCGTCTCAACAGCTTTCAAGGCATTAGCCGAGGCATGGGCAAAAGAAAACAACTATGATTACACATTCAATGTTGTCGGCGTTACAGAAGCTGAATCCGCAACACAAATGTTAACTGACGTTTCTGCCGGTGCTGATATCTATTGTTTTGCTCAAGACCAATTTGCCCGTTTAGTCCAAGGCGGCGCTCTTGCAAAACTTGGTGCGAAAGCGGCCACATTCGTTACAGATAACAACACAGTCGATTCTGCTCGTGCTTGTAAATCTGGCGATGACTACTATGCATATCCATTAACAGCTGATAACGGATACTTTATGTATTATGACAAGTCCGTCATCACTGATGAATCACATCTCTCAAGCCTTGAAGATCTCGTTAAAGATTGCGAAGATGCTGGCAAGAAATTCTCTATGGAAATGGGCACATCCGCTTGGTATTTAGGTGGATTCTTCATGGCATATGATGAAAACAACACTCAGCTTTGCCACTCCAACTGGACAACAGATGATAATGGTAAGTTCATCGGTGTTGATGATACATACAATTCCGCAAATGGTATCATTGCATGTAAAGGCATCCAACATCTCGTTAAATCAGAAGCTCACGAATCTTCTTCTAAAGCAGCTGACTTCACAGCCGCTACACCATCTGCCATCTTAGTCTCTGGCACATGGGCATATAACGATGTCAAAGCAGCCTTAGGTGATAACATGGGCGTTGCTGAACTTCCATATTACACAGTTGATGGCCATAAGTATCACATTGGTTCTTACTCTGGCTACAAACTCATGGGTGTCAAGCCACAATCCGATGCAACAAGAGCTTCAAGACTCAACTCTCTTGTTCAATACTTCACTTCATATGATGCTGAAGTTAGCAGATTAAAGGATTTTGGCTGGGGACCATCTAACTCCAAAGCTCAACAAACTGATGATTTCAAGAACAACCCAGCGTTAGCAGCTCTTGCAAATCAAAATAAATATGCAACCGCTCAAGGCCAAATCCATGGTTCCTGGTGGGATATCGCCAAAGTCATTGGCACATCCTTAAAGGACGTTGAACAAGATGATGTAACAGGCATCCAAGCAGTTCTTGATACATACAAGAAAGCAATCGATGCAACTCTCACAATGACTGACGAAGTCAAACGTGCCTTCACAATTCAAGGAAAGATTGCTTCTGAAAATACAAATTGGGATACAGATATTGCTATGACAGAAGATCCAACTAATACTTGGACATCCAAACCTATCACTCTTGCAGAAGGTGATGAATTCAAAGTTCGTCAAGGCTTATCCTGGGATGTCTCATTTGGCGATGGTAATGAAAACTATGTTGTTTCCGCTGATGAAGCTGGTTCAAAGAAGATCCAACTCGTCACAACAGTCGATGCTGATGGCAAAGTCACTGGTGGCACAATTAGCTTAATTGCTGCCTAAGTTGACTAAACAACATTCAAAAAATCAAAAGGCCGGGGTTTAGTCACTTAAGCCCCGCCTTTTTGAGTAAATAAGATAAAAAGTGATAGGAAAGGCGAAAATATGAAACAATACAGTAGTTTGGAATATTTAAAACTAAATAAGTTTCAAAGATTTGGATACAAGTTTTTAGCCTTCTTCTGTGGTATCCCTCTATGGTTTAAGAATTTAGGAATTAAGATTTGGTCTTATATCAAGAAATTCGGAATTGCCATCAAGGATAACGTAGTAGATTTGGTAATGACATTTGTCCATGGTGATTGGAAAACTCGTATATCGTATGTGATTATGGGTTTCGGATCAGTTTTGAGAGGACAATGGGGGAGAGGTCTCCTTTTCTTCATCTTTGAAGCTGTTTTTATTACATTTATGTGCTTACCTTCCGGTGGCGGATATTGGCTTAGCATGCTTGGATGCCTCGGCAAACAAGGCCCAACAGAAGAATACAATGAGGAATTAGACGTTTACACAACCGTTTATCACGATAACTCATTCCGCATTCTTTTATATGCTGTCTTAACTATTTTCTTCATTATCGCCTTCATCTACACTTGGAGATTGAATGTCAAACAAAATAGAATCTCCCAAGAAATCATTGCTTCAGGAAAACCAATCAAGAGTACGAAGGATGACCTTCGCTCCTTGGTCGATAATCAATTCCATAAGACTTTGCTTGCCTTGCCTGTTCTTGGCATCGTTGTCTTCACGGTCTTGCCAATTGTCTTCATGATTCTTGTCGCGTTTACCAACTATTCAGGCTTAGATAACGGTTACACTAACAACCTATTCCATTGGGTTGGCTGGGATAACTTCAATACTATGCTTAATTGGAATAGTGGCAATACAGCTTATTCAGCCGCATTTGGCGAAATCTTAGCTTGGACACTTATGTGGGCATTCTTCGCAACATTCTCAAACTATTTCTTAGGCATGATTGTTGCTATGATGATTAACAAGAAAGGCATCCATCTCAAAAAATTCTGGAGAGCCGTGCTTGTTCTTACGATTGCTGTTCCTCAATTCATCTCTCTTTTATATGTTTCAAAGATGTTTGCCAATAACGGCATCATCATTGCTAAACTTAAAGAATGGTTTGGCATTACAGGTTTCTCGTTTTATGACAATAAGGTTTCTGCTAGAGTCACGGTTATTCTCATCAACATCTGGATCGGTATCCCTTACCTCATGCTTGTTGCCACTGGTATCTTGATGAACATTCCTAAGGATTTATATGAATCCGCAAGAATTGATGGTGCTAACGCATTCCAACAATACACAAAAATCACTCTTCCATATATGTTATTCGTTACGGGTCCATACCTGTTGACTCAATTTATTGGAAACATGAATAACTTTAACGTTATTTACCTTCTCACTGGTGGTGGACCAACCAATCCAAATGGCTCAGGTGCCCAAGGATCTGTAGGCTATACCGACCTCCTTGTTACCTGGTTATTCAAAATCACTACAGATACAGACTCTAAATATTACATGGCTTCAGTCGTTGGCATCTTAGTCTTCGTAGTATCAGCTGTTATTTCTATCATCGTTTACAACCTTATGCCATCCAACAAACATGAGGAGGACTATCAATAATGAAAAAGAAATATGAAAGTAATGACGGTTCTTTGGATATGACTGCTGAAAAACGCGAGAAACGTCATATGGGCCTTCATATGAAGAATGCCCTCTCAAACACTGGAATTTATATCATTCTTGTTGCCATGACAGTTATCTGGCTATTACCATTCATCGGAATAGTTCTTGATAGCTTCGAATGTGCTACGACTGCTCCTCATGGCTATTTATGGCCAAAACAATGGGGTTTCGATAATTACGAAAAATTATTCACAAAAACTGATAACATTCAATTCGTGCATTGGTTCTTGAATACATTTATCATGGCTGTTGTGACGGCTATTGTCCAAACCCTTATCGTTCTTTGCATGTCTTATACCCTTTCACGTCTTCGTTTCAAAGGCCGTAAGTTCTTAATGAACGCCATGCTTGTTCTTGGAATGTTCCCTGGAATGCTTACGATGATTATTCTCTACCGCGTTTTGGCTGATATGGGATTGACTGGTGCGAACGCTGTTCCAGGGTTGATTCTTGTCTATGTTGCCTCCTCTGGTATGGGATATTATGTCTCTAAAGGTTTCTTCGATACTCTTCCAAAGAGTTTGGATGAAGCGGCAAGAGTTGATGGAGCAACGAATGCCCAAGTTCTATTCAAGGTTATTCTTCCTTTATCTAAGCCAATCGTCATCTATACCTTACTTACAGCATTCATGGCTCCATGGGGTGACTTTGTATTCGCAAAATACATTGCCGCAAATAACCCAGCGGGCTGGAACGTCGCTGTAGGTCTTCAAAACATGATTGGAACGGACTCATCTCTTAACTCTAACTATGGCGCATTCTGCGCAGGTGGCGTTATAGTAGCTCTTCCAGTCGCAATATTGTTCATGTTATTACAAAAGTATTATGTTGAAGGTGTCACTGGTGGCGCCGTCAAAGGATAGGAGAAAAAAACAATGGCAGAAGTTAAACTTACTAATGTTAAAAAGGTCTATCAAGGCGGCGTAGTTGCTGTTCATGATTTCAACCTTACAATCGCTGATAAAGAATTCGTCGTATTCGTCGGACCTTCTGGATGCGGTAAATCAACAACCTTACGTATGATTGCCGGTCTTGAAGAAATTTCTGATGGTACAGTCGAAATTGATGGAGAAGTTGTCAATGATCTCCAACCAAAAGATCGTCACATTTCCATGGTTTTCCAAAACTATGCGTTATATCCACATTTAACCGTATTCGAAAATATGGCCTTCCCTCTTAGACTTGTTCGCCCAAGAATGAGCCAAGATGAAATCTATGCCCGTGTTACTAACGCAGCTGAAATCTTAGGCATCACACCATTTTTAACACGTAAACCAAAAGCTCTTTCTGGTGGTCAAAGACAACGTGTTGCCATCGGTAGAGCCATGGTCAAGGATTGTAAAGTCTTCCTTATGGACGAACCTCTTTCAAACCTTGATGCAAAACTCCGCAACCAAATGAGAGCTGAAATTATCCTTCTTAGAAAGAAGATTCAAACAACTTTCGTTTACGTTACCCATGATCAAACTGAGGCTATGACCCTTGGTGATAGAATTGTCATCATGAAAGATGGTTTCATTCAACAAGTCGGAACCCCACATGAAGTCTTTGATAAGCCAGTTAACTTATTCGTTGCTGAATTCATTGGTGCTCCAAAGATGAATACTTTCCCAGCAACTTTAACTCTTGAAAAAGGAAAATATTATGTTTCTGCATTTGGCGGAAAACTTCCAGTTGAAGGAGAGAAGGCTGAACTTCTTAATCAAAAAGTTACAGTTCCAGAAGAGGGACTCAAAGTCACGCTTGGCGTTAGACCTGAGCATGTCGTTCTTTCTAACAAAGCTAGCGAAGATACAATCCACGCTACAATCCAAGTTAACGAAATGATGGGTTCCGAACTCCATTTACACGTCTTAACAGATGATGGAACGGCACTTGTTGTTCGCGTTCCAACAATCCAACTCACAGAAGAGGAAAGAGAAGGGATGGTCGCAGGCGCTCAACTTCAACTCACATTTGAAGGAAAAGTCATGCAATTCTTCGATTCCGAAACTGGAGTCTCTCTCATCAACAACTAATAAAATTAAACATTTTAGGGGATGCCATGTGGTATCCCCTTAATTGCGTATATTGAAAGGACATAACATGAAACATAAAGTAGCGTTAACTTTATCTCTTCTTGCAATGGCTCTTGGCGGATGTTCGAAAACTAACAGTTCTGAAAGCGATAATGATGTTAACTCGTCCGAAGAAACACAAAGCTCAGAACAATCATCAAGTTCATCATCATCTTCCTCCTCGTCAATCGATGAAGATGATCAAATATTTGACCGTGATGATGGGGTTGCTTTAGAAACAAAAGAAGTATCTCCTCAATACACAGTTGGTACAAAAACTAATTCCACAACATATGATTACTCATCTGTCTACGTTAATAA
The DNA here is from genome assembly GCA_963638555.1 of bacterium. Classification (GTDB taxonomy): domain Bacteria; phylum Bacillota_I; class Bacilli_A; order RFN20; family CAG-826; genus UBA4951. The sequence continues at coordinate 8,018 of CAVHQU010000017.1, forward strand.
GCCAACAAACGCCTTAGGGGATGATTTTGCTTATGGCGTTGATTGCTCATCCCTTTATGAAGTTGAAAGAGACGGAACAAGATTCTACGGTGAAGATGGCAAAGAAGAAGATGTTTTCAAAATCTTAAAAGATGGTGGGGCAAACTATGCTCGTTTCCGCCTTTGGGTTGACCCATATGATAAAAATGGCGTCTCTTATGGTGGTGGCAGTAATGACATCTCAACTGATATCTACCTTGCAAAACGTGCCTCGGCGGCAGGCTTGAAAATCTTAATTGACTTCCATTATTCCGATTCTTGGGTTGATCCTTCAAAGAAATGGTCGCCTAAAGCGTGGATGTATCTAAAAAATGGCAAGCCGACCATCAATAACAAAACTCAGTATAAGAGAGTTGGTGATTACACGGCCCACGCCTTGAATGCCTTTAAAAATGCTGGGCTTACAATTGATGCAGTTCAAATAGGCAATGAAGTAAATAATGGTATGGCCGGATCGGACAATGCCATTTCTAAATATTTTGCTGACATGATTAAGGCAGGCGTTACAACTGCTAAGGCAATCTATCCAAATGTTAAAACCATTGTTCACCTTGCAAACGTTAACAATCCTTCAGGCGTATATAAGGTATATGATAATCTCAAAAAACGTGGAGTTGATTGGGATGTATGTGGGCTGTCCTATTATCCGTTCTGGCATGGAGGAAGAGATAATCTCCAGGAAGTAATGAATCATTGCGCCGAAACATACGGCAAAGAGGTAATGATCGTTGAAACAAGCTGGGGATACACCGATACTGGTGCAGAATATTGCAATAACCAATTCTCATCAAGCAAATTCAATGAAGCAGGCGGTTATCTTACTTCCTATCAAGCCCAAGCAAGCGAATTAAGTGAACTTGCCGATTGCCTCTCTAAAGTTCCAGATTCTAAAGGCACAGGTATCTTCTATTGGGAGCCAGCATGGCTTCCATCTGCCAATTCTGGATGGATTTCTAAGAGTGGTTATTATTACAATGACCACGGATATGACTACACGGATGCCTCCGATTTGGATTCTTATTCCGATTCATCTTGTTATTCTTCCTGGGCAAACCAAGCCTTATTTGATTACACAGGCAAAGCTTTACCATCCTATAAGACATATTCTCTCATTCAATCGGGAGCAAATGAGAAAGTAGAGGAAGAACTTTCTCCTGCTAAAACTGCATTCTCTGCGACATTCAATCTCTCTGATGGTTCAGATTCAATTCCTACAACAGCTCAAATAACTACAAATCTTGATCGTTTGAAAATTTGTTCAATCGATTGGGATGCTGATGAACTTGCAGCTTTAAAAACAGCTGAACAAGGTCATCATACAATTCATGGAAAATTGTCTACATTTGATGTCACGTGTGATGTTCTCGTCATCTACAATTACGTTCAAGACAATTCATTTGAGAATCAAAACACTCTTCAAGCAAGCAATGCCAATGAATATGCCGTTAAAACTCCATGGAATTTAACTGCATCGGTCAATGGAGTTCGCGTTGAATCTAAATCTGAAGGAAACCGTACAGGAACGAAATATTTCCATTGGTGGTCCTCAAGTGCATTCAATTTCACTCTTTCGCAAAAGCTAAGCAACATTCCTGCTGGAACATATAATCTCTCAACGTATGTTCTCACCCACCTTAAAGATGAATATGGTGGATACACTAAAGCCTCTCTCTTTTACCAAATTGGTGATGGAGACAAGGTTGAAGCTTCAATGCTCTCAAATTGTAAAGGGTATGGTTCAGGCTTAGTTGAATGGTCCATATCTTCAATAACAGTCTCAGAAACAAGTGATGTCACAATTGGATTGATTGTCGAAGCAGGTGCAACAACCTGGGGACATAATGATGATTGGTCATTCATTAGAGCAAACTAATAGAAAGGTAATATAAATGGAAAACAAATTTGTACTCACACTCATCGATCGCCCAGAAATGGCGCCTGAGTATGCTCAAAAGACGACTCAAAGCGGGCAAGCTGATGATTTAACATCGACTGCTCTGCTTGATGAGTCTCTCTCGATTTTCATCTTTCAACAAGAAGAAGCTCATAAGCGTGGTCTTAAAACGACGATTGAAATGACTTATGCTTCCCTCTTCTCTGACATAGTTGTTCAACTTGCTAAGCGCGATCACGAACAATATGGTGATGAAATCGCTTTAACTTTGCTTGGCCTTCCATGTGAGCAATTCTATGAGAAATATAAGACAAAAGATTTCTGCATCTGGATGTTCTCAAATGAAGACAAAGAAAGAATAGTTGATGATGTATTTGGCTTATTCTACGAGAAGTTTGGCTTCTACCCAGAATCAACTGGATCGTATTATATGGATGCTTATACAATCAACTACATCAAAAAGAAGTACCCAATGGTCAAGTGCGCAATTGCCACATGTTGGGAAGAAGGGGTTAAGTGTTATCATACGACAAATAACTCCTGGTATACCTTCATCGATGGCGGTCCATGGGCACCATGGATTCCTTCAAAGGTGAATTCATGTTTACCAGCAGACTCTAAAGAAGATGATTCAGGAATCGTCGCAATTCCTCACTTATCTCGTGACCTTATGGCTTGCTTTGACGGAAACGGTTCTAACTTTGGCACCCACCCACAAAATGTTCTTCGTGGCATGATTTACGAAGACAATGAACTCCCATATTTCTTTAACCTTGTTGATATGTATCGTGAACAAGGAAAATACAACTCTGGTCATTCATATAACATGATGTTCGTTGGACCAGGCTGGCTAAACAAAGCTGGCAGATGGGAACAACCATATGAACTTCTTCGCAAATCCTATTGCGATGGTCTTGACTACTATGCCAAACTCAAAAAAGAAGGCAAACTCGTTGATATGACAATGAGTGAATATGCAGACTATTATAGAGCAGAACATCCATCATATATGGAACCAGAAGTTGCTTTATGGAAAGATGTTCTCTATGGTTCAAACAAACAATATTTCTGGTATTATGACCCATTCATGAGAACATGTCTTGATTTCAATCAAGGTGGGGCAATGATTTGTCTCAATCCATATGTCGGAAAACTTGATTTGCCAGTCGGAATTGGCACTGGTAATGCCTACAATTGCTCTTACCCATATATCATTCAAGCGAATTATCGTGCTGGATTCTTTACCCATTATGCAGGACAAGGAACTCTCAAGAGTGCAGTTATCAAACGTCATAATGAAGAAGTGGATCTTGCACTCGAACGCACGATGGCTTCCTATTCAAAAGTTGGCGAAGATATCCTTATCACCACAAACGAATTTGATGTTGTCTTCTCCGATTTAACAGTTAAGATGAGATCAAAATTCCTCTTCAAAAAAGGAACTGGTGAAATCGTTACTACAAGAGAGATCCTTTCCCCACTTGATGATGAAGGAATTGAAATCGAAGATTATCTTGTTGGATGTTATGGTATTGATGAATACTCTGATGATATGACTGGTGTCACTCTTGAAGTCGAAGGAAAAACAACTGATAAGATTGAATATGCCTATAAGATGAGAAACATCGAAAAGGAAGAATCAACAACGAGGGCCATCATTCCACAAGTTAATACGATCGTGGAAATGGGCTCATCTGATAAAGGATATGCAGGACGTGTTGAAGAAGGAATTGCCTTCTCCCCTATGTTCCGTCTTAGCATCAAGAAGAGATTTACCAAGGAAGGAGAATTAAGCTCATGGCTCAAAGTAAAAAAGGTGCACTAAACTATCGTTGCCCGCAATGCTTCATGCGTGATATCGATATCGATATGTTCTACGATGAAGAAAAGAAAGAATATTATTGCATTCGTTGCTGTTTCCATGGTGATGAAAAGAAAGTCAAAGAATGGAATCAAATGATCAAACTCAAATATGGTCATATCGTTGATAGAATCACCTCGATGAATGAAGACAACGAGTCAATCACTTGGCACCCATATAAAAAAGGAGAACTTTAATGTTTTTAGGAGTTGACGCCTCAACGCAAATCGAAGTTGATGCAAAAAATCCCCATTATTTCTACGATGGAAAAGAAGTTGATCCATGGGTTTTCCTCCATGAGCACAACGATGTGAAATCTATGCGTTTACGTCTTTGGATCGATCCGTATGATGAAAATGGCCATCCATATGGCGGAGGAACGGTTGATTTTCCAGCATGGCTCAAGCTTGCCAAACGCGCCAAAAAAGATGGATATAGCGTCATGCTTGATATTCATTATTCCGATTTTTGGTGTGATCCTGGCAAACAATTAATGCCGAAATCATGGAGAGGTCTCTCTGTTAGCGAAGTAGCAAACAAAGTCTACGAATACACAAAGAAGACTCTTCAGGATATCCAAGCGGAAGGAATCGATTTACCATATATCCAAATTGGCAATGAAATTACCAATGGCATGCTTTGGCCTTTAGGACAATTAGGTGAAAGAGGAGAAGATGGTCTTCGTTCAAATTACGATAATCTTGCTCTCTTTCTTAAGAATGGCATCAAAGCGGCAAGAGAGGTTTCACCTTCTAGCAAACTTCTAATTCACCTCGAGAAAAGTTATGACGTTCCTCTTCACGAAGAATATTTCCGTGAAATAATCAAACGTGGAGTTGAATTCGATATCATTGGCTTGTCTTATTATCCATATTGGCACGGAACATTCCCGATGTTCTTCAAAAACGTTGATAACCTTAAGGAGAAGTTCCATAAGCCAATCATGATAGTTGAGACTGGATACGGCTTTACGATGGCTCCATTCGTCTCAAACGGTAATTACGGTGACAATCTTATTTCTGAAAAATTCTTTGAACAAGATAATGTCTATCGCCCATATCCTCTTTCTGAGGAAGGCCAAAAAGAGTTCTTAACAAATCTCATAAAGCTTTCCAAAGAACACGGAATAGAAGCAATATATTATTGGGAACCATTCTGGTTACCTCTTCCTGGATTATGTTGGGCAACCATTGAAGGGGAAGCCTACACAGGTGAAACTAACAAGCCTACTCATAATGAATGGGCAAATCAATGCTTGTTTGATTACGATGGGAATGCGACACCTGGATTGGATGCATACAAACTTTAAAAATCAATTAACCTCTTATCTTTGATAGGAGGTTTTTATTGCCTAATTTTGATACGGCAATAAGAATTTTCATCAAAAATAAGTACAATGGTATCTAGATAATTTTTATGAAAAATAAATTATTCGTTTTTTAAAATTGAAAAATATCCATAATTCCTAATTTTTTTGCATTTAGATGGTTAGAAAAATGCAATTTTAAAAATAAATTGACAAAAAAAGCCTCTTTTAAAGAGACTTTTTTATTATTTAACAATCGCTGCTGCGTGTTTCTTAAGGATTAGTTTTCCCTTGCTTAAACACACATCTCCAGCAGAATAGATGATTTTTGCATCTGATGACACTTCAAATGTTTGATCCTCGTCGAGAATATTTATTGCTACAAGAATGTCGCCGCGTTTGTATGCTAGTTTCTTATCTAATAGCTTAAACTCATCTCCGCGCAATTCTTCATATTCTTTCCTGATCTCAATCAAGGAATGAACGGTGTTCCATAAAGAATCTTTATCATTCATCTCTTTCTCAACGGTTGAATCCTTTTCATTTGTTGGTAAGAAAGTCTTGTCAGCAATAGAAAAACCAGCATTCTTACTCGAATCCCATCTCATTGGAGTTCTGCTGCCTGTTCTTTGATATCCTCCTTCAAATGAAGGAAGAGATAAGTCTGCATGCATGCCAATCTCATCGCCATAATATAAATAAGGAACACCAGGCATAGTGAATAAGAAGATGTAGGCCAGTTTAAGTTCATCAGTATTTAAGAAATTCGCAATACGTGTCGTATCATGGTTTCCTGAGATAAACGACATGCGTCCCCCTTCGTTTTCTTTCCATGAAGAGATCCAGTAGTTAAAATTCTCCAAGAAAAGATCGTAAAGTTTCTCGTTGTATTTATGGAATAGAGGATATTCAAATCCATCTTCTTTTTGTCTGAATAAACGATGCGTGCAATTAGTTTGCCAATCTAAGCAGAAGTCTGAGTCAAAGCCCGCTTTAAGCGCTTCATGAGGCAATGACCATTCAGATGTCATATAGAATTCTTTTGTTCCATCTTTATTTAAGTCAGAACGAATTTCTTGCCATAACTCAATCGTGGCTTCTTTTTCTCTTCCATCGTTCTTAACAAGAGAATCGGCCATATCAACACGGAATCCATCGATATCATATGAAAGCCAATATTTCATGATTTTCTCAAGGTATTCTTTGCCATGCTTAGCCTCTTTATAGCTTTTTTGCCACGATGGATATTCAATTTTATTGAACCCATAGTTTATTGCAGGTTGATGAGCAAAGAAGTTAACCATGTAGCAACCATTCCTATCGTAGCATCCAGAGATAAGACGATAACCATTTTCTAAGTTCCACGGATTATCATTCCAGATAAAAAGATCGTAGTCCTCGTTTGGGTTTCCTTCTGCTGAATGTAAGAAATCTTTGTTTTCAATAGACATATGGCCTGGAACTAAATCAAGAAATAATCTCATTCCACGATCATGCATCTCGTTAATTAATTTCTTTAGATCTTCATTTGTACCATATCTAGATGAAACCTTATATGGATCACGGACATCATATCCTCCATCTTTAAATGGGGAATCGTATATTGGGTTAAGCCAAATGGCATTGCAGCCAAGTTCTTGAATGTAATCTAATTTGGAGATAATGCCATTTAAATCACCGAATCCATCTCCATTAGAATCAAGGAATGAATTAGGATAAATTTCATAAAAAATACAATCTTTAAATTCAGGTAGTTTTTTCATATTTTTTGCCTCGCTGAAATATTATAAAACATACATGTATGAAGTGAAATCCAATATTGAAAAATATACCTTCACGCAAAAATTTCATCGTGAAAGTGCTATTTTTAACCAAGTAACAAGCAAATTTTACTTTTTCAAACAGAAAAAATGGTTGAAGGTGTAAAACGCATTTAAACTGGAATGGACTTAAAGATTTTTAATGTGTTTGAATTTAATCTAATTTTTTGAAGTATGAATATGCAAATCCATTCTTTCTTTTAACTAACTGTACACTTGCAGGAATGGTTAAAACGATTGATCCGCAAAAGCCTAAGAATAAATCTTTAATCGTATCTGTAATTGCCGCATGGCCAATTAATGCCTCACCTTTTGATAACATCGATCCACTAACAAGGAAGCTTTGCATGTTTGTTCCGAATATATCGTCTATAGAATATTCGACAAACTCCCAAAGAACTCCAACCATGGTGGAAAATGATATGGCAAATATCGCCAAGAAGACTGGGTTTATCTTTCTTTCGCCATCCTTTGAATAATGATTGTTCATTACTGAATTTCACTCATAAATTTGAAGACGATAATGTCTAAGTCCAATTCATGCAAGGCCCAAAGAGCTCAAATCATGCGACAATAAAAACATACATGACTCATCTAAGTATGTTGGGTCGTTTTTGCTATTGATATTTGGTATATTTTATATTGAATTAATATATTTTTACCGATTTTTCTTGCTTTTTTTTTCTATGAATTAAAATCAAATTGCAAAAAGGAAAATCTTTATGGAAATCAATGAAATTTACTTCAAAAGTGATGTTGAAATGCCTGAAATAGAAGGTGATGCAATCAACATGGAAAATGCATGCAATTACAATTGCCAATGCGATTGCGGCCATAGCAGAGATTGTTGCAACAACTGTCATGTTAAATGCACTTTCACCAATCTTTAATTTACATATTTAATCGATTATGAAAAAAATAGAAGCATGCTGGGTTACACTAAATAGAAGCTGCAATCTCAGATGCTCTTTTTGCTATACGAATACGTTAGGCTTTAAGACATCCGATTGTATGTCGTTTGATGATTTTGAAAAAGTCATCGATTTTTGCATTTCTGCAGGTATTACTCATGTGACCTTGATTGGTGGGGAACCAACAGTTTACGAAAGATTGCCCGAATGCATTAAACTGCTTAACGAAAAGAATTTCACATTTACCATCGTTACTAACGGAATCCGTTTAACGAACGAACAATATTTGAAGACGTTACTAGACAACGGCTTGGCAAAATGTTCAATGGTTTCAATTTCTGTTAAGGAAACAAACGAAACCTTATACGAAAAAGTCACTGGCCAAAGGGCCTTTGAAACAACTTTTAAGGCATTTAAAAAGATGAAAGAACTGAATATTCCATCTTCTTTCAGTTTTGTCATTACTCCTGAGAATGTCGATAGATACCTTGATGGGCTTGGTGAATTTATTAAAATTTCCGGAAATTATTACACTGGGTTGAGCATTTGCTATGATTTCAACCAGACGAACAACAAAACTGGTGATTATCTTAAGGAGCATGATTATTTCGACTTAATCAAGAGATTCTTGAAAACGGTTCCAGAGCTTGATCGTATCACCGATGGCAAATGGAACTTGCAAAATGGCATACCTAGATGTTTGATAGATGATGAAGATTATGAAATCATAAAGGAACACTCAACCGTTGGCTGCCAATTAATTGATGGATGGGGTTTAGTTTTCAACACGGATTTATCGGTTATACCTTGCAATTCGACATATGATTTAAAACTTGCTAAACTAGGCAAGGATTTTAATAATTTCGAAGAATTCAAGACTCTATTTGAAAATGGTTATCCAGGGGAAAACCTAAAACATTTAAGATCACTGCCTCATGTTTCATGTAAGGCGTGCACTTCCTTAAAATGGTGTAAAGGCGGTTGCCTGGCGTATTGGTCACAATTTAATTTTCATCAAGCAATGAACTTTAAATATGAGCACAATTTCGGAAAGCCATTCTTCAATAAGGATGCGCAAGAACATAATGATTTTTTAATTGGCGTTCATGGAACATCGACTCAAAATTCATTGCAAATATTGAGAAGGGGTACTATTTCATCTACCTACAATAGCCATTTGAAGTCTGATTATAATTTCGCATTCGTTTTAAAACCTTCGTACAAAGATTTCAATGATCCATTCGGATTAACTTATATTGTTAGCAAATATTATCAAAACGAGGTTACAAATTTGTATCCATTTGATTCGGGGTATTACATCAAGAATTATCAATCTCCGATGATACAAAACTTTTGGATTCCTTTTGGAAAAGTCGATGATTACGCAATAAAACATTTTAAAAATAAGAGTCATTATTATGATTCTGACTATTCTTTTATTGCTGTAACGCCAACTCAAAAGGTCCTTAAGGATTTATTTAAAAAAGCGAAAAAATATGGGAATCCAGATTTTAGAGTTAGAAGCGTTGAAATTTCATGTCAGAAAGATCATACAATAAAAGACGAAGACCTATTGAGTGTTCTTTCTCCATATCACAATTGCGCATCATTTTATCAGCTCGACGTAAAAACTTGCATACCTTATTCATATAACAAATTGAACATGCGTGATGCAGAATATGCGTTGAAGAGCTATTACTTATTGAATGGGGTGTTAGAATGAAAGAATTATTTGTTTTATGTGATAAAGGCAATTTTTCTCTAGAAACCTATAGTGGTTTTGCACATTATTTTGAACAATGTGGAGAAGAACTATTTGCTTTGGACGAAAATGGCCGCAAGAAGCTGATGCCAAGTGAATTGAACGATGACCTAATAGTTTTAAAGGGTGAAGATTTACTGAATTTCAAGGATGAAAAAAAGCATAAAAAAGAATTCCTGTTTTTGAATGGTACCAAACTGTTCGTTGGTTCAAAGGGCTATTTGAAAAATGAATATGAACATGGTGAAATAAGATTTTCTCAAGACCAAATCCTTGAAGAAACCGAATTTGTCCATGAACTTTATGACATAGAAACCTATTTAAAGTTCGTGAATGGCCATTCGGACAAATATCAAAAAAAGTTTGCAAATAGCGCAGAAACATACAAAAACTTTATTTTTGCAAGATATTATCTAATTAGGTTTTTTTATTCATTGTATGGTAAAAGACATCTTGAACCACAACATTTTTTTGAAGAAATAGATGGACAACTTTCTATTTTGTCAAATGATGCGGGCAGAAACATCCGTATGAGAGATGCTGATGATTATGCGTATTACATTGCGCATAACCCAAAGATGTCATTTGATAAATTTAAGGATATTACAATGGCTTTTTTATATTAAAGGAGAAAAATTTTTAGCTTTATGACTTTTTTAGTTTTAGTGTTTCTATTAATTGGAATTATTTTTACGATCATTGGCGCTTGTACTGGCGGCGTTTTACTTTTTGTTGGGATAGGATTATTGGTTGTCCCAGGTGTGGCTTTAATAATTATGGCTATCACAGGTTTTGGTGAATGAGTTTTTACCTGATTTTACTAAAATCCTTTATTGTATATTTAGCTTATTCTATAGTGGCGTTAAGAAAAGTTGTGTGAACTGAAATTGAATAATTGTGAAGGGAGAATGATATGCCGGCACTGGTGGCATTAAAATCAAACAACGAAATATATGTGGGATCGGATTCCTGTTTTGTAAATAGCAGCGGAGATATAACTTTTGGCTTGAATGAGTCAACTAGATATATTCATAAAGTTAAAGGCATTGAAAATGCTCTAATCCTTGATGATGGAGGAAACATTTTAGAACACAATGTAATACAATCAATCAATTTCGATGAAATCATGTCTGAAGGAGAAGAGGTTGATTTTGAATGTGTTCGTTCAAAAATAGCTCCTCTTATTCATGATGCGATGGAACAAAATGGGTGCTTAGGCAAAGGCGACAATCCAAACTCTTCTAGTACGGCAATAATAATCGCCACAAAAGATAAGATTTTTCTAATCTCTGAAGACTTCTCCGTTATCGAAGGAGATGATTTCTTGGCTATTGGCGATACCAAATCTAAAGGACTTCTGACTGGCAGCCTTTTGACAACATATGATGCGGTAGATCCTAAAGAAAGAATCCTCATCGCTTTAAGAGCGGCAAATAAATTCAGTAGATACGTTTCTTCACCATACATCCTTTCAAACACTGAAGATTGCGAGATGGAGATAATCAAGAGGTAAAACATTATGAGCGTAATTGTTGCAATAAAAGAGAATGGAAGGGTTTATCTGGGAGCGGATTGCAGAGTGACTGATAACGGTTTGATAGCCCCAGTAAGTGAAGATAATTACAAAATCGCTAAAATCAAAGGAACTAACCATGCTTTATTTGGTTCAGTCGGAGAACTCGTCGATTGGAACTTCGTCAAATATAAATATTGCGTTCCTCAAGGAATTGATAATATCGATATGGAATTCCTTCAATGCGAGTTTGTGCCAACGATATACCAAATACTCAAAAACGCAGGATTTGTTAGCAATTCTGATGATGGTAGAGCAAAAATAGACTCTCCATTTATGTTTGCTATAAAAGACAAGATATATTCAACGGACAATGACCTAGCAATTGTATCGCATGATGATTATTTCGCTATCGGCTCTGGACAAAGCGTGGCTCTAGGGTCTTTAGCCTCAAGCAAGGGAAGACCCGCAAAAACAAGGATACTTATGGCGATAGCTGCTGCAAGCGTTGTTAGAGACACGGTGGGTTTACCTATGGTTATATCCGATACGGAAACATGCGAATTTGAAAAATATACTGAAGAAGATGTTATTAAAATTCTCGGCAATGATTGCATATTCAGGGGTTCAAAGATATTGAATTGATTTTAAAATTATCCAAACGGCAACAATTAGTGTCCATGAACCTTTTAGAGGCCATGGACTTTTATTAAATCAATTCAAGAACATCTTCGACCTTGCAATTTAATGTTTTAGCTAAAACGTATACAGAATAAGCCGATGCTTTGTTGATACATTCTGCTTCGAGCTTGGCTTAATGCCGCTTTGTTTTTCATTGTTTCTGACGAATTGCGCTTTTGATACGTTGCTCTCTATGCTTTTATGAAAGTACCGAACAAGAACAAACATTCAAAAAACAATAAATTTGGCATGATTGAACATGGAACTTAATTGATAAGCAACGTAACAATCCAATATAGATTATTATCAATACTTATCATACCTATCAGTTAAATGAAAAAGGAGGAATATCCTAAAGTTTCTTGAGATAAGAAGTGGTTTTTAAATTTCACGCATCAGTTAACGCCTTATTTATTTACTTATTTATATATAAACATATGTATATAATCACAGTATTAACTATAAATATAAGTAAGTGGTAATCATGCTTTTATAAGTAAATACAAAAAATTTAAAAAAACTCTTGTCAGGCATTTTTAAAAGTGTATAATCTTTCTCGCTGACCACGCGGGGCGACCTGCCGGGAGGCGGTAT
>CAVHQU010000018.1:0-17969 GCA_963638555.1 bacterium
AGATAGACGATTCATAAAAACAGAAGCGGTAATTAAAAAATCTATGATAAATTTGCTATGCGAAATGAATGCAGAGCAAATTCAAATTGAAGATTTGATTTATGAAGCTGATATCAACAAATCCACCTTTTATTTACATTACCAATCTTTGGATCTTTTAGTCTCATCATTGGAAGATGAAATTATTTCAATTTTGACAGTAGGATTAAATGAACTCTCTGCAAATGTTTCAAGATATGTGTTTTTTGAAAAAATTTTTGAAATTTTAAAAAACAACCAAAAATTATCAAAATCCGTACTTAATGCATCAACTTACAGATTTAATAACAAAATTGAAGACTTTGGAAAAAACTATTTAATTCCTGTTCCTGCTAAAAAGCGTAATAGATTAGTTTCGAATGTTGAATTTTTGGAAACATCTTTAATTCAAGGTGTTGTTTCAGTTTATCGCGTTTGGATTTTTGATTCATGTAAATACTCAATTGATGAACTTGTACAAACTTTAATTGATCTAAGTTCAAATAATATATATAAGGATATATATAGATAGGCATATCTAACCAACCAACAAAAATCTTTTGTAAAAATTAATCTATTCTTTATCGCGTTGCCTTTCTTCCTTGACACGTTGATTGAGCCGGTATTTAACATGATTAAAACAAGGAGGAAAAATGCTGGATATTTTATTTGCTACAAAATTTTTTGGCTTTAATGAAAAATTAAGCGATAATAGCATAAACTTTAGATGTATGAATTTGCCAAATGGTACCACTGCCGTTAGAATTGCCTCTAACTATGTAGAGTATCAGCATCAACAATTATCTATTACGGATGTTTGTGTAGAGATGGATTGAAGAAGATGATTATTATGAAAAGGAAAAGTATTCTCTTTGTGTTGTTGATGCTGGCTTTGACTTCTTGCAACGACTCTTTAAATTACTGTTGCAAATTCTCGACTAATACATATTCTGATTATGATTCATTTGCTTCTGATTTCACCAAACAAAATGGTAAAAACAACAACGCTTTTTACCTGTTTGACGTTTCTAACATTTTCGATTCGGAATTTGTTTTAAACCCATCATATAAACTTTCTGGAGTGGATGTATGTGTTCCGTGCAATGAGGAATGCAAAAAAGATAACGGTCACATTTTAACTTGGGATTATACTGCATATTATTGCGATGTTCTAACGATCGATCAAGGAATGGGATTCACCTTATGTGTCAAATGAACTTGCTATCACGATAAATTTCGAATGCAGTAGTGAAGCCACTCCAACAAATCCAATTAAAAAAAATACCAACCACAATAGACTGGACTGGTGAAAATAGTGGTTCATCCGTTTATCGCCATTATTATTTAGGAGATTATTTGAACGCTGAATTTAAATACCTCACTATTGGAAAGATTAATCCAACCGATGATGAGAGATATCTTGTAAATAAAATTGATAACATTGTCGAAAATATGAAAGATAAGATAAAAGTCGCTCTTCTTTCTAAATTTGGAGAGTGATCTAACTAATATAAAAACCCCAAAGCACTAAGACTTTGGGGTGTTTTAACATTTTAGCTTATTGATAAGTGCACCAAATTACTACAAAGACAACGCCTACAATCGTGAATATTGTACCAACTATATAGAGGAAGTAATAACCATGAATCGGCTTCTTTGTTTCTAGATACTGAGCATATGTTTGATGCTTCTTTTTAGAGAATGGCACCAGCATTAACACGGCATGTTTTAGCGCATAGCCAATTCCGTTGAATGAACCAAGGTTTGCAACGCTAACCAACGCTCCAAAACAGAGTAACAATATACCAGGTATTATGAATCCATCAGAGAGAAATCTCATGATTTCAGCAGTAGATGTCTGAGAATATATATCTCTTAAACCAACCACCAAGAAGAAGACTCCCACGCCGAAGAAGAATGCTACGCTGTATTTAATTAATGCGACAACTTTTTGATTCATTTTGCACCTAATATCTCTTTGTATTTTGCTTCTTCAGCATCGTTGCAATAGACGAAGTGGCCAGGAGACACTTCTCTCATAGACGGTTTATCTACTGAATAATCATGATCAACGATCGGGTTGTAGGTGATACGAACACGAGTCTTTTCATAATCAGGGTCAGGTAAAGGTATAGCACTCAACAAAGATTTTGTATATGGGTGAAGTGGATGAGCGAATAACTCTTCTGATGAAGCAAGCTCAACCATTTTGCCAAAATACATAACGCCAATACGATCGGAGAAGTATTTAACAACCGACAAATCGTGGGCGATAAATAGAATGGTTAAACCCAATTGATTTCTTAAATCGTTAAGAAGATTGATAACCTGAGCTTGAATTGAAACGTCAAGGGCGGAAACAGGCTCATCCGCGATAATCATGTCTGGCTGCATAATAACGCTACGGGCAATGCCGATACGTTGTCTTTGACCACCGGAGAACTCATGAGGGTATCTTGTCGCATGCTCTTTAACCAAGCCAACGAGTTCAAGTACCTCATAAACTTTTTCACGAATGTATTTCTTGTCTTTGATACCTTTGACGATAAGACCTTCAGAAATGATTTCTTCAACTGTCATACGAGGATTCAAAGAGCCGATAGGATCTTGGAAAATCATTTGAATCGAAGTAACGATCTTGGTCTTTTTGGCAACGTGATATTCCCTCTTGTATTCGGCTTTAAGTTCCTTAATTTTTGCGGGATCTTTTTCTTCCGAAAGAAGTTTCTCGTACTTCTCTTTGACTTCCTTGCATTTAAGCTCAGAATAGTCTTTATTACAATTCTTTTGATCGTGACGAGCTTTGTCAATTTCGATTTTCAATTCATCTATTCTCTTGTAAATCTCGTCTTTTCTTGCCTTTAATGCACTTTCATCAATTGATTCATCTTTCTTTTTAAGAGAAGAGTTGATGCCCTTTAATTCTTCTTTCAAAGACTTCATTTCATCTTGATAAGAACGAATGCCTGCGCCAATTCTGATCCCTTTGAAGAAGATGTCACCTGATGTAATGTCATAAATTCTAATAATTGAACGACCAGTCGTGGTTTTCCCGCATCCAGATTCGCCAACTAAGCCGAAAACCTCGCCTTTGTAGATATCGAAAGAGACATCATCGACAGCTTTGAAGTCTTTATGACCATTTTTGAAATACTGACAAAGGTGTCTTACGGATAGCAAGACTTCTTTATTTTCCTTCGTTTCCATCTTTAATATCTCCTTTCTTTTTCGCTTTCATCCTCGCAATGCGATCTTGAATGGCCTTAGGTATTTCTACCTTAGGCGCACGAGGGTCAAGTAACCATGTTGCAGCATAATGGGTATCGCTAATCTTAAACATTGGAGGCTGTTCTTCAAAGTCTATTTTCATTGCATACTTGTTTCTAGGTGCGAAAGCGTCTCCTTTTGGAGGGTAAATCATATTTGGTGGGGTGCCTGGAATTGCTTCAAGTTTCTCTTTAGTGTCTAAATCAGGCATGGAGGAGAGCAAAGCCCAGGTATATGGGTGAGCAGGCGAATAGAAGATGTCGTTAACCGTTCCATATTCGACGATTTTGCCTGCATACATGACCGCGATATCATCTGCCATATTAGCAACAACACCTAAGTCGTGGGTAATAAATATAATCGAAAGATTGCGCTTTTTCTTGAGTTGATTGATAAGCTCAAGGATTTGGGATTGGATGGTAACGTCAAGGGCTGTGGTAGGCTCATCGCAAATAAGAATCTCAGGTTCAGCAGATAAGGCAATAGCGATAACGATACGTTGTCTCATACCGCCCGAGAACTCAAATGGATATTGGTTAAAACGGGTTCTTGCCTCAGGAATCGCGACCTCTTCCATAAGTTTGATGGCCTTCTCTTTTGCCATGGTCTTTGTAAGTCTATAGACCATGTCTTTGGCTTTTTCCTTAAGATAATCAACCAACAAACGAGACACTTTCTCCCACTTTTGATACTTGTGGTCATCAAATTTGCTAATGGTCTTTTTGTATTTGACGATAACTGCATCAATAGAAGAAATCATATCATCGATGAAAGAATCGATTTCGATGATCTTTTGCGGAACGACTTTGTAATCAACCTGCTTGCCTTTGGCAATCAAAGCGTTATATTTTGCCATTTGACTCTTGTAACGCTTCTCATCCTTGGCATTTTCCTTGATACCGTTGAAATATTTATCGTTATAGACTTTCAAAGAATCGCATAAAACGAAGACCATGCTATCTTTTTGGGTTTTTAAAGGATCGATTGAAGCCTTAATGATAGGCCTAAGCTCCTTGATTTTCTCGTTGATGTATTTACGATCAATCTCGCGTTTTTGAAGGTATTCTTTGAATTCTTCGAGTTTGGCAACGACTTCCTTCTTATACTCAAGGGTTTTGTAGACTGAATGTTGAAGGGCGGCCATCGTGTATTCATTGAAGAGTGGCATGAATTTCTCATCGAAGAAAGAAAGAACTTTCTCATTAATCTCTTTGTAAGACAAGGATGAGAGATCTGCCCCACGATTTTCATGCACATAATAGCCAAGTCTGAAGAAATCGATTGCTTCGCGTGAAGAAATCTTTTCGATTGATTCATTTACCTTCTTGAAAGAAGAGATGGTTGAAGCAACTTTGTTTTCGTCAGAATCATCTTTAGTGTTCCTAAAACGTGGGTATGAAGAAGCGATTTCATTCAATGAAACCTTCATACTCTCGATATCTTCTTGGATGCCAGAGATGAAATAAGGATCTTTAAGGCCTTTTAAGTGAGAAAGACAAGATCTTGCGATAGAGCCAGAATCAACTTTGTACTTATGCTCGAGTCTCATCAAGGCATCTTTAACTTGTGACTCAATAAACTCGATATGATTCATATCATTAGCGTAAGAGTTAGCAAGCTTGTTGCAAGTAATATTGAATTCGTGGAATGTTTTGATGATGTATTCGATATTCTTCTCATCAAGATTTGAAGCAGAAGAGGTTTCCTTCATTGCCGTCTTCAAAGATGAAAGCATCGTGTTGAAATCTTTTCTTGATTCCTTTCTTGCGGCTTTGTTCTTAAGCAACATGGCCTCGGTAATTTGCTTGCCGATACGAACGATTGGATTCAAAGAGGAAAGAGGATCTTGGAAAATCATGGCAATCTTATCGCCACGGATGTGATACATGTCCTTCTCAGAACATTTCAAGAGATCTTTTCCATCATAGATGATTTCGCCACCTTCAATAATCGCGTTACCAGCTGAAATGCCTAAAATAGCACGTGAAGTGACCGATTTTCCCGAACCTGACTCTCCAACGATAGCCAACGTTTTGCCCTTTTCAAGATTGAAAGAGATATCACGCACAGCTTTAACTGTTCCGTTATTCGTTCTAAATGATATTTTTAATTTTTTAACTTCTAAGATAGCCATATTTATTCCTCACTTCCTCTTAATTGTGGGTTAAAGGCGTCTCTAAGGCCGTTGCCAAAGAGGTTGAAGCAAATCATCAATAAGGAAAGGAAGATTGCTGGGAAAATGATGAGGGATGGGTAAGATGTCCAAATTGTCGAAGCATCGGAAAGAAGGGTACCCAAAGATGTTGTTGAAGCATCCCCCAATTTAACGATTCCTAAGAAGGAAAGCATACTCTCGGAGAAGATAACTCCAGGAATGACAAGGACTGATGAGGTAATAAGGGTTCCTAAGGTGTTAGGGAAGATATGTTTCCACATGATACGCCTATTTGAGGCACCCAATGTTCTAGCCGCCAAGACGTATTCTTGGTTCTTATAACGGTAGAATTGAGTTCTAACAGAAGACGCCGTTCCAATCCATCCAGTGGAGACATATGCGAATAAAAGGCACACGAACGAACCAACTTTAGCAGACAAATGGAGTTGGAAAAGAGTAACGACAATAACAAACGGGACTTCATTGAGGACATCAGAGATACGTTCCATGATTAAGTCCGTTGTTCCGCCATAATATCCTTCAATCGCACCGTATATAGCACCAATAACAAAGTTAACGGCACTAACGAGAACGGCAATCACAAGTGATAAACGAACACCAGTGGCTAAACGATAAATCATTGAATAGCCTTGGGAATCAGTGCCAAAGAGATAGTTTGGCTCACGACCATAGAGATATCTATAGTAGTTGTAATAAAGAATACGAACCTTATATTGAGCGGTTTCCGTGCTACCTCCACCCGTATAGGTATAGTAGACGTAGTTTCCATCAGAATCCTTCATGTAGTTTTCTTCGAGAACTAAATCTGTGCTATAAGATTGAGTGACAGCTTTTCCATCAACAATCTTAACAGGATCGCATTTTCCTTGTGTTTTGTACCAATAGTTTGCTTCATCGGAAGTACCTGCACCAAAGGTATATTCATTGCTAGCAATCAAAGGATAAAGAATCTTGAAACCGTGTTCCTTTTCGTAATCCTTGATTTTTTGATATTCAGATTGCTCAATGGAAATGTATTTGAAACCGACTGATAAATATTGGTCGACATTGCAAGTATAAGTCTTGCTTTCACTTCTGCCATTCATTGTAATTGTAGGCTCAGAACGAGAAATAACCGGATTGTAGTAGGATTTTTCAGAATCGCCTAAAGAAATAACTGGCGTTTCTTCGCTAAATTCAGCTCCTACGCCCTTGGAATATTCATATATCAATGTTCTATCAACATATGAATTAGTCTGGCCACCATTCAAACCCATTCCGTAAAGGGCTGTGTTTCTTGGACCTTTCTTTGCGTAATAAGTGTCCATGAGGGTTTGCATGTTGCTTGGTGTGACTAGTGGAACGATGATGGCAAAAAGAATGATTGCGGCAATGATGATGGTAGCCACAACACTCGCTTTATTCTTCGTGAAACGAATGAAAGCGTCTTTAAAATAACCACGAGGCTTTGTCTCGAGTTTTTGATCGTGGAGCTTTGCATTTTCCTGAACAAAGGTGAAACGATCGTCTTGTACTAATTGATTATTTTCTGTAGCCATATTACTTTTGTCCCATCTTGATGCGTGGATCGATAAATCCGTAAGAGATATCAACGACGATACCGGCAAGCAAACCGACGAATGTGTAGAAGATCGAATCTAACATAAAGATATCGTAGTCGAGTTGATTGATTGAATTGATGTATAAGGAACCAATGCCAGGAATCGAGAAGATTTGCTCAATGACCATTGAACCTCCAAGAATTCCAATAAAGGACGAGATGATCATCGGTAAGATTGGTACCATGGCGTTCTTTAAGGCGTGGCGGATGGTTGCCTGTGATTTTGTTAAGCCTTTTGTTCTTGCTAATAGCATGTAGTCAGAAGTTAACGTTTCGGTTAATTCAGCTCTTGTAAATCTACATAAACCAGCGATTTCGCCAAAGGATAGAGCCAAAATTGGCAAAATCAAGCTTGTGAACATTTTCCAAGTGAAATAACTTCCGCCTGCATCTTGTAAGGAATACATGACATTAGTAGGAACCCATTTCAATTTGAAATAGAAGATGTATTGCACTAAGAAGGCATAGACATAGGAAGGAACGGAAACAAAGAGGATAACAAGGGTAGAGATAACATGGTCTTGCCATTTGTTCTTTCTGATTGCGGCGTAAATTCCTAAGAGGATGCCAAGTGGTATGGAGAATATAAGTGAATAGAGGTTAACTAAAACTGTAGGAAGGATTCTCTCTCCCATGACTTGGGTGGCAGGTTTCATGACGGAAATCTTCCAGGATGTTCCAAAGTCGAAGGAAGTGAAGATGTTCTTCAAATAGATGCCATACTGAACGATGATTGGCTTGTTATAGCCAAGCGCCTCCCATCTTGCCGCGATAACGGCTTGCTGGTTTTTATCAGTTGGCATTTCCTGCGGTAACATGCGAACAAGAAAAAAGCAGATAGTAACAATGATGAAAAACGTAACAAGCATTAACGCGATACGTTTTAAGATGTACTTAAACATTATTTTTTCTCCTTTTTTCAATATGCCAATAACCACTAAATGCAACGCAGCCTTTTATAGCCACGTTGCATCTAATTGGTTTGGATTTTAACTACCTATATAGTTTATTTGTAGTCGATTGTGCCATTATGCTCAGCGACATATGCATCCCATTGAGCATCGGTGTAGTTGTATTTCATCAAACGCATCCCACCAAAGCTATACATGATGTTATATGTTTCGGTGATATAGCTGACTTGATAGCCAAGCAAGAAGGCACTTGTTGTTCCACAAAGTGGGATTCTATAGTACTTGCCAAGGAATTCTTCTTCCATTTTAGCAGTAATTCTTAACTTGATTTCATTATCTGCTGTGGCGTACTTGCCATTGCCTGTCATACAGTTGGACCATGCTTGCCAGGTCATTGTGTCTTTGAAGTGAGTACCGTTGTAATCGAATTCGATTGTCAAGGTCTCTGCTTTTGGATTCCAGTCAGCGGCTTCGTTGATGTCGTATTGATCTGGATCGCAATAGACAGTCATATTACGGAATGGGTAGAAGGCTGCACCGCCCCAAGCACCATAGCCAATGGCGTATTTGCCAGAAGGAACGGCACCATAACGGTCTTCAAGGTTGCCAACCGCTTCAAGGGTGACTTTTCCGAATCCACTGCCTTCAACTGCGGCATTGATGAATTGATTCAACAAGGAGAGTTGGGCTTGCTCATCGGATTGGATTGAACCTTTTGAATAGGCAATCTTGATGGTGATATCTTCGCCTGAGGTGTAAACGCCAGAAGCAACCAATTCATCACAAGCTGTCTTCATTAAGTTCTTAGCTTCGGTTAAGTTGTAACCGTTGATGGAGTTATACGCTTCTTCAAGGGTTGAATAAGCCTTTCCTTCGCCATATTCAACACCATAGAGGTCAACGATGGCTTGCATAGCAGGCTCAGAGGAACGATAAGAGGAATTTGGATCATTCCAGACATCGTAGTAGTAGAGGTTATTCATCAAGGAATAAGCTGGTTTGTAGGCTGGAGTTGCCGTGACGAATTTTGCACGATCGATTCCAAGGGAGAAAGCTTTTCTGAAGTTGACGTTGGAGAGAACGACGGAGTTCTTGTTGCCTTCAGAGACATCCATTTGCTTCAAGGCATCGAGATTGGTGTTGAAGAAGAGGGACATGGTGTAGGTTTCATCAACTTGGTAAAGAGCATCTGATAAGGTGTATTCAGAAAGTTCTGAAGATGTTGGGGAATAATCGGTTAATTGGCCTTTGAGGAATTGTTGCTTTGCAGTGCTGTCTTCCATTTGGTTGATGACAATCTTTGTTGTTTGATATTGTCTGACTTTTGAACCATTAACTTCAAAGTTTGTGTAAGAGACAAGATGGCCGTTTTCTTTTTCGTAACCATGCCATTCTGGATTGGTTTCGAAGACCATTTGCTTGCTAGCTTCTAATGAGGTGAGCTTATATGCACCATAAGACATTGTTGTTTCAACGCTTGTGCCATATGTGGTTGTCCATGGTGTTTTGGTCTTGTCCAAGAGCTTTTCATATAAGTCTGTATGAACGAGCCAGCCTTCTTCGAAGGAAACGAATGCTTGAGATTCATCAAGTGGGGTATTCATGACATAGCAGAAGGTTAAATCATCAACTTTGTAGATACCGACTGAATCGAATGATGCAGCGCCATATGTTGAATCGACGTAGGCATAATTGATCCAATATGATCCATCTTCGCCCCAAGCTGTGGAGTTGTTGAGGAAGGCTTTGATAAGGGAGAGGGTTTCCTCAGTTAATTCAACTAAGCCATCGTCATTGGCAAGAGCAGATAATTTTGCGAATGTTTCAGTATCGAAATATGCATCACCATAAGCATTAACATACGTTGAAAGGGCATATCCGCTTAAATAGTTAAGAGCGGCACCAGTGGCGATATAAATTTGTTCTCCGCTTGCTTTAGAAACGTATTTGCCATTCTTGAGCTCGATATCATCATCAGATGAAATCGTATAGGCAGAGCCGTCATAGTTATCGAGGGCGACTGTTGATCCTTGATAATAATAGTTAGCGCCTCCAGCGATTGCGCTTTCGCCAGCGACATAAAGGTTTGCACGATAATTCTTAGCATTTGGCTCAAGAAGATATTTCATTGATTGAACGTAAGAATCAGCGTTGATGCTTGTGCCATCTTGCCATTTAAGATCATCTCTAAGGGTGATTTCGTAGATGTATCTTCCTGGATCAGATGAATCAAGTCCATCAATATAGGCTTGAGCCTTCTCGGTTGACTCGAATAAGCCATATTGTGCTAATTTTGCGGCGTTATTTTTTGTGACGTCTTTGATTGATGTTGCAGCGTCATAGGCCCATTGATAGATGCCTTTTTCCGTGTCGGATGGTTGGAGCGAAACAAATCCCTCCTCGAGATAGCTGAGTGCATCAGAGTCAGCGCTTGTGTCCCATGTGCATGGGTTCCAGTTAGTAGCTAATGCACTTGAATAGGTTCTGTAAGTGTAGGTTGCATCATCTTCTGTTTGACTGTTACAAGCAGCAAGAGTTGTAGCAAGAACGAATCCAAGAGAAAGAGCGACTAATGTCTTTGAATTCTTTTTCATACTTTTTCCTTTCCTTCGCTTTAAGAGTCATGTTAAGTGCACTCTGCGCTTGATACACTCAACATGAACCTTTAGCGATAACAGCCGATTCTTCCTCGGTTGTGGCTTGAGTATAATAAGAGACCTATACATGTCAATTATTTTTTATTTCTTTCACAAGTTATTTTTCAAATTGTAAAGACTTTGACCATAAAAAGCCACCTTTTGAAGTATTTTTTAATTAGTAACCGTTACTAGATGATGTGATCTTGATAGGTCAAGTGAAACATTTTTCATGCTGTTTCATATATGCCGCATATAAAGAAAAAACATGCAAGAGGAAACTTTGCATGTTCATTCAATTGAATATTAGAGAATAAAAATAAGGAGATACATTGCTAAAGCACCAACTGCAACAATGCCAGTGAGGGTGTAAGCAAGCCATTTCTTGTTATCGAATGCTTTCCAGAAACATTTAGCGAGTAAGAAAACAAACACTAGAGCACATACCCCAATGCCGAATAATTCAAATTGCATCGAATCGGTGCTTAATATATACAAGCCTCTTTGAGAGATGATGAATTCGCCAGTAGTTGAATCAATCGCGTTGTTATATTGGTGCCATGTAAGGAAATCGGCAAGGGCAAAGATACCAAAATCAAATGTGCACGATCCAATCATATTACCAATACCTGCATCATAGTTCTTCTTTTTGAAGAGCTGAGCAGTTGAGATGATTTCAGGAACAGAAGTACCAATGCCAAGAAGAAGAGCACCTGCGACTGAACCACTTAAAGCAGGTAATTCGTTTTGAATCAGTTTTGTCAAATATGTTAAAGCGACAGAGGTGCCGATCAAGGCAACAGAAGAAAGGATGAAGAAGATGATGATTTTCTTCAAAGACATCTTAATTTCTTCTTTTTCATCATCATCAGACTCTGATTCTTTTGGCTGGAAGATAAGAGTAAGGATATATAATGCAAAGATAACAATGGAAATAACGTTGATATCGCCAAGCATTAATTGAGCATTTTGCGGAGCGAAGAAAGCGTAAGCGGCAAGTCCAAACATCACTAAGGTTGCACCTGCATTGACGATATGGAACTTTTGAATCTTTGCATCACGGAAATTCTTAACAAACAAGAAGATTTCAAGAGCTAAGCAAACAAGGTCAAAGACGATTGAACCAAGTAAGTCTCCAACGACATATTCAGGCTCATTAACCAAGAATATGGATGACAAAGCCGTGAATAATTCAGGCAATGACGTGACTGCAGCAAGCAAGACTCCGCCAATAAAAGCGCCAGAAATCTTTGTTTTCTTGTCTAATGCATCAACAAGATTCCCCAAAACGAAAGAAAGAACGATCATAGCTATCAAATCAATAGCGTACGTAGGATAAATCCACCACATAATATTCCTCCAATGGATGCTTAGGAAAGAAAACGAGACTTTTGCGGAAAAACAACAAGGATTCTCCGCTCAAGTCTCGTTAATTAATGACATGCCAGGTTATCTAACGATTAACCATTTTGTTGACATAGCCTCGTTTAGTGACGACAACTACTCCCTCAAGCCTGTCTAGTTTAGTTTCTAAAATAATGGTTAGTCAATTCTAATAATGCCATCTAAGTAATGTTTTGAAATTTTCTTTTTGAATTCTTCTTCCTTGTATATATAATAGTTAGGCTGCCCAGCTGGCGGAATGGTAGACGCAAACGACTCAAAATCGTTCGGAGAAATCCATGCGAGTTCGACTCTCGCGCCGGGCACCAATGGAAATATTGACCTCTTAACTTCGTAGTTGGAGGTTTTTCTTTTTGTTTTAATGGCAGATGGCAAAATATCTTATCATCAAAAGCGGACATGATAAGATAAATGATAAGATAAACGATAAGATAAATGCCTTAGATAGCCAAATTATCGAATTAATCACCGAGAATAAATATATAACTATTCCAGAGCTATCCAAAGAAACTACAAAATCCGAGCCTACAATTCATAAGCATTTGGAAAATCTCATAAAATCAGGAATATTAAGGAGAATTGGTTCAAGAAAAACTGGTTATTGGAAAATAATAAAATAAAATGCTTTTTTTCTTGCGGACGAGAAAAATAAGGTTGTCACAAATAAAGACCGAACCATTCTAAATTGGCAATATCTTGTTGAATTGCTACACAAAATCCAAAAATATTGGATTTCGCGGCGTTAATACGCCAACAGCAAAAGTGAGATGCGACTAGAAACTCAAATCATATAAACATTTTGATCTCTTTCAAATCGAATATATTTAATGAAAACTCCCTTGGAATTTGTTAAAAAAACAAAAAAACTCCCTTGGAATTTGTTATAAAACATTTAAAACTCCCTTGGAATTTGTTATATTTTAACAGTAAAAAGAAATTGGTAGGCGTGGTTTATGTATTTTAAAAGAAAGATTGATTGCGTTTTAGACGAATGGTTAAAAAAAGATGACCGTATGCCTATGCTTTTAGTTGGCATTAGACAATGTGGCAAAACAGAAAGTATTAGGGAACTCGCTAGAAGACATCATCTAAAATTGATTGAAATAAATTTTTGGAATAATCCTGATTATATTATGGATTTTAATGAGAAATTGGATGTAGATACTATCATTTCTAATATTTCTTTAAGATTTCCAAATGAAAGCTTTGATCCTGAAAATACCTTGATTTTCTTTGATGAAATTCAGGAATGTCCTAGAGCGAGGCTATCTTTTAAAAATTTTAAAAACGAATCTAAGTATAAAGTCATAGGAAGCGGATCGTATTTAGGAATTAATGGTTATATAACAGGGGATTCCACACCAGCACCTACCGGTTACGAAGAAGTTGTCCATATGAAGACGATGGATTTTGAAGAGTTCTTATGGGCGTTAGGATACAAAAACAACCAAGTTGACGATCTCGTTAAATATTTCGTTCGCAAAGAAACCATTCCTTCAAACATCCATAATTTATATAAAGGCTTGTTTTTGAAATATGCATGCATTGGAGGTTTTCCTAAAGTTGTAAGTGAATATGTCTCCACTAAGAGAATAGTTGAGGCTTACAAGGTTTTGAATAACACCGTATTTGACATGAAAAGCGATTTTGGAAGAAGAAAGGACAAATCCGGAAACCCATTATTTAAGCCTTATGAAGTTGGCCGCATTCAAAATGTGTTTGAATTGATTCCTAGCTTTTTATCAAAAGAAAATAAAAGATTCATCGTGTCAAAAGTACAATCTGGATCTTCATACGATAAAAATGATGCAATAAATTACCTTAAAGAAGCGCACATAATATCGAAAGTCTATAACCTCTCAATACCATCATTGCCTCTTTCTGGAGAGAAGATTGAAGCTCAATTCAAGTTATTTCCTGAAGACATAGGAATTGTGACTTCGATGTTTGGCATTGATACTGTTAGGGCAATGAATGAAGGTGAATTGGGACAAGGGAAAGGTGCTATATATGAAGCGTTAGTCTTTGATTCTTTAATAAAAGCAGGCATAACCCCTTACTATTTTGCTAAAGATACAGGGTTAGAAATTGATTTTGTGATTTCTTACAAAGGCTTTGCAACTTTGCTTGAAGCAAAAGCAAAGACCGGAAATACAAAATCAAGCAAAACGGTCATGAATCATCCTGAACATTACGGGAAAACAAAACTCATTAAAATCGGCGATTATAACGTATCTGAGTTTGGCGATATCGTCACAATGCCAACGTATTTGACCTTTGCGTTAGGGAGAGATGATTATGATTTTTAATAATTCAAATAAACATGAGCGTTATTAAAAATTGTTAGCATCATTTCATTTATATCAATGACGATATCTACTATTGGATAACCGTTTTATTAGTGCATGATAGCTTATGACTCAATAGGATAATGACATCAAATATGTGTAAATTTGGAATTCGGCTCCAAATTTATTAAGATTTTAGACAAATAAAGTGCGATGAATTTTCAAATTGAGCAGAATGGAAATTTCAAATTTCACATAATGAGCCTAAAACTTATGGCATGCATTCAACTATTTGACGCTTATTTTTTCGCATTGTTAAAACGCAAAGTTCGTTTAAAAAACTCGCAATTTTGCGTTTTTTCATCGGATATATACTTGTATTTTTTTGAGTATGCTTTAAGCTGTAGACATGAAAATTAGTTACAAGAAACTATGACTTCTACTCATTGAAAAGAAAATTTCTTCAGCGAATTTAAGAGAGGATTTATCTCTTAACTGGTACGATAACAAAACTTAAAAGAAACGAAGAAATGTCTATCCCTGCATTATTAAGAATTTGTAGTTGTCTAAATTGCGATATCGAGGATACATGGGACGCAATAAAAGCGAAAGAGAAGGAAAAATAATATGGCAGACGTTAAATTTTATGATGGAGAACATCTTCTTCTTCAAGAACATGATGTTTTGTATTCTGGTAATGAAGGAAGAAGAATTTATCTAGATAAACTAATTCTCACAAATCAAAGAATCATTTGTGCTAAATATGGTAGAGGGCATGTTTTTGAGATTCCCTTATCACATATAGAAAAATACGGAAGTAAATCGAATATACCTTGTGTAGATCACTATATAGATAAAGCGTTGGGTGACTGCCTTAGAATTCAAACCACTGAAGGGACTGAATTATTTGCTATAAAAGAAGAGAAGAAATCCCAGGGAGTTCTTAAAGAATTGAAGAGCTTAATTAACGGGACTGTCAATGAAAATAAAACAATTGACACATGGGTTTCTAAAATTATTGAAGAGTTTGCGGACGAATATTATCAAGAGAGAATGATTGGGGACGAACATATAGAAACAGTTCATTACGAAAAGGTAGAAGAAGTTATCCTCTGCCCTAAATGCGGTAATAAATGCTCACCTACATCCAAATTTTGCCCAAAGTGCGGCGCTTCAATGGTTAAAACAAAAGTCATTGAAGTAATCAAGTGTAGAAAATGCGGCGCCAAAATAGATCCAAATGTAAAATTCTGCCCATCTTGTGGAACACTAGTTATCGAAAGTCCAGATGAGACAGAAAAGAAGCAGCCACAAAACACCCACAAAGAGGAACCGCCTGTTGTTCCTTCTCCGAAGAAAGAGCCAACACGCGAAGAGAGAGTGGAAAAATGTATCTACTGCGGTGAAATATTGCCTTCCGATGCCCTTGTGTGCCCATCTTGTGGCCATGAAGTTAGAGGAAGAAAGGCGGTCACTTCCGCAAAAGAACTCATGGATAAACTATCTCACCTTGATAGCGAGTCCGAAAGAATCGAAGCCATAAAATCTTTTGTCGTACCAAATGATAAAGAAGACATCATGGAAATGATGATATTGGCCACTTCGAATTTTGATCATGATTTGTATTATAGCAAGAGTTTCGGCGAGAATGTTGCAACAGCTTGGATGAGAGTGATCGAACAATGCTATACAAAAGCAACGATCTTTATCAGTGATGAAAAAGACTTAGCAAAAATCAAAAAGATGTATAAGAAGGTTAAGAAGAAAAAAATAAAAACAATAAAACTTAAATACGTTTTGGTGATAAGTGCTGCCGTTATACTCGTTGCTGGAATTGCTCTCTGCTTCGTCTTCCCTATTCCAAAATCTTACGAGGAAATAACTACGCCATATTGTGTTATAGGGCCTCTTACATTTTTGGCCGGAGCATTGCTGCTTGTTTTTAGTTTGGTCAAAGGAAGCAAACTTACTGACACACAAGCGGAAAGTAATAAAGAAAAACAAAATAGATGAAGCAGTCTCAAGAATCAATAACAAATATAAAAAGTAATATGGAGGCTTGATATGGGAATTTTCAACAAACGCAAAGTGGGCGGATTCATGGATGTAATTCGCTGCGATACGAAAGACTACTTGATTTGGAAATGGCATCCAAATGGACACGATGAAGGAAAACTAAAAAGAGAAACCGCCATTCGTAGAAACTCTGTTTTAAGAGTCAAAGAAGGAGAAGTTGCCGTTTTTGCTTATAAACAAAAAGGCGTTGATGACATGGACTATATCGTTGGGCCATGTGATCAAACCTTAAAAACAATGAATCTCCCAGTTCTATCTTCATTTATAGGTTCACTGTATGAGGGCGATACCCCATTCCAAGCTGAAGTATTTTTCATAAATCTAAATCAAGCCAATCAAATTAGATTTGGAATTCCATATTTTGATGTTACCGATCATCGATATCCAGATTTCTCAGTACCCGTTTCAGTACGCGGCTCATTAACATTTAAGATCGAAGATTACAAAATGTTCGTAAAATGTCACCAATTGGCCACATTTAGCATAGATGAGCTTAGAAATAAAATCAGCAGCACAGTCGTAAAATATGTAAAACAGGCAACGATTAACGCTCCAGCGGAAAACAATATCCCTTTAATCAATATTGAATCGAAAATAGATATTATTAACGAAAAAGCTGAAGTCTTACTAAAAGAAAGACTAAAAGAAACCTTCGCCGTTTCTCTTACTGCTTTAGAAATAGACGCGATCGAATTAGATAAAGAAAGCGAAGGATATGCTGAACTCAAGCACATCACTAAAGATCTCACTTTAGCGAAGACTGACATCGATTTGAAGAATTACGAAGAAACTCTCCATATTCAAAGGGAGGAAGGGCGTTATGCTCAACATATGGCCACTAAGCAAAACAATCTTGGCGCATATCAAACTGAAGTTAGCGCTCAAGTGGGTATTGCTGGCGCTGAAGCCCTTGGGAAAATGGGCGAAAACAATGTCGGAAATGTTAATATGGGCGGAGGATCCGCATTCAATCCGATGAGTATGATGGCTGGAATAACTTTAGGAAACGCTGTTGGTCAAAAAATGGCTAGCACATTGAACAATGCAATGTCGCCAAATGCTTCAGTAACTCCTCCGCCAGTCCCGACAACAAAATATTATGTTGCCAAAGATGGCCAACCAAGCGGGCCATATGACGTTGATACCTTAAGAGGAATGGTAGCAAGCAATTCTTTCAAAGCTGATAGTCTTGTCTGGAAAGAAGGAATGAATGGTTGGGAGAAGGCCTCCACTCAATCCGATTTAAAGGGGTTGTTCCCACCTGAAATGCCTAAATAGCAGTTTAAAGGCCAATTCAAAATCAATAAAGCATATATTTACTAATCTATCTAATTCTCTCAAGAATAAAGGAAGGGCATTTCAAATGCCCTTTTTTCTTAGCAAATTGCACTCATAAGTTCCTAAAAGCGTATTCACGCAGCACTTTTTAGAATATAAGGACGCATGCGAAGCAACTTTTCGGTGAAGATGATAATGCAATTGGTGTATATATGATTAATATTAATTTTTAGATAAGAGATAAATATCACTCATCTAAGACCATATTTACTATATATGAAACAATCAATTCTTAAAAACATAGTAAAATATAGC
>CAVHQU010000019.1:0-17956 GCA_963638555.1 bacterium
GTTATTAATGTAGCAATAATCGATTGTTTTTATTCAAAAAAACACAAATAAAAAAACTCTGATTTTTTTATCAGAGCTGAAATAATTGGCGTGATTGGGGAGAGTTGAACTCCCAACCTCAAGCTTCGGAGGCTTGTGCTCTATCCAATTGAGCTACAACCACAAGCCATTAAAGTATATTACATTTCTTCTTATCAAACAAAAAAGCGCTTTATTTCAAGCGCCTAAATTTTGTTTTTAATCTTCAACAGAATCGCATAGCATCAATATGCCAGCAATCGCACTAACAAACAGCAGAGAACAAATCTTGAATGCAACGCTTACATCCTTACCTTGATCGCAAGCTTTCCAATAAGTGATTGTCATAGGTATCATCCAAATAAGAGGGATGATGAACCAACCAGCGGTAGCACATCCAATGATCATGAAGACTTTTGCAATCATCCTGATGGTTTCTTTTGCGTTTGTAACCGTTTCGGCCTTAACCTTTTCTTTCTCAACGCTGCAGCCACAATGAGGGCAAATTACAGCTTCATCCATTATTTCTTCGCCACAATGAGAACAATATTTCATAGTTAAACCTCTTTTTCTTTTTATGATTATATATTAGTCAATTCATACATGCATTATTTTTCAGCTTGAAGAAAAAATATTTTCAAATTAAAAGGTATAAGTTGATTTTATATAAAACAGTATAATTGTAGTTAGAAAAATTTATGGTTTAATACTTGTATTGGAAATTTTGAATATTGAAAGGTGATAAAATCTAGTTATGGAAATATATCGTTACGCATTTTTATTCCTTTTGGGTGGAACCATCGGGTGGATCATCGAGTTATTTTTTAGAAGATTTGTTTCTCAGAAAAAATGGGTTAATCCAGGTTTTTTAACTGGTCCATTTTTACCTCTATATGGATTTGGAACAGTCGGATTTTATGGAATGTGCTCATTGCCTTGGAAAGATTGGATATCAATTTCGTGGCTAGCAACAATAACTGAAATCCTTTCGATTGGGGTCTTGATGACGCTTTTAGAATATGTTGCCGGTCTTATTTTTATCAAAGGAATGAAAATTAAACTTTGGGATTATTCTCATAGGTGGGGGAATATTCAAGGAATTATTTGCCCTCTTTTTAGCATTATTTGGTTAGTTATTGGAATAATTTATCTTTTTTTAATTCACCCTGTAATGGTGACTATCAGTTGTGCTGTTATAGACGATATATCTAGTCTAGCTACGGCTACGATTGTTGGTTTCTTCTTCGGCGTTTTAACATTGGATTTTGGTTACTCAATGCATTTGGCCACAAAAATTAGAAAGGCCGTTGCAGATTCAAAACTTGTTGTTGATTGGGAAAGGCTGAAACTCGCGATTCAAGATTATGCAAAAAAGAGAAAAGAAAAATCTCCTATTTTCTTCGCTTTCTCCACAAAAGTTAGTGATCTCTCAACAATCGTTAAAGAATACGCGGAGCGTTTGAAACAAACTCCAAAAATCAAAGCTTTATATGAAAAACTAGAGAAAAAAGAAGATAAGGATTCCGCCCAGGAAAAAATCAATAGCAGCAAAAAAGAAGAAAAATAACAAAAATTAATTCAATAAAAAATGCGCTCTCGCGCATAAACTAATATTTTGGTGCACTGAATGGGATTTGAACCCACACCCATCTCTGGACTGGCTTCTGAGACCAGCGCGTATACCGTTCCGCCATCAGTGCAGCCTCTAAAATATACACTTAAGAGAATTAATTGTCGAAAACAAATTAATTATCCAAGAATTTAAAGATTTCATTCCAAAGTTCTTTATTTTCGTTTGTGGCCCTAACAATATCCATTTCGATGTTTTTGTCGGAATGAGTTGAAAGGATGCCTTGAGAAACGATCTTAGAAACATAATCCTCGGCATCTTTGCTTTTATAAACCGAATGTTTTCTGCCTTCCTTGATTATGAATTTAAAACGAGAATTATCTTTAAAGCGTTTATATAGAGCCTCATAGCCTTGATGGATATTTACATCAGTATCTTTATCGCCTTGGATATAGAGAACTTTAGCATCGCTTTTAGAAAGAATAGATGAGGATTTTAAACCACCATATTTCCAGCAAAAAGTTTTTAGATCAAATAATGCAAGAGGACTTAAAGTCTTCTTTAAAGGCTTAGGAAACTTCTCTAAAACAATATCAAGAGGATCATCAAATCCGGCGATATCAACAACCTTTTCGATTTTATACTCTTTTTTAGCTGATATCGCTGCACCATAGCCGCCCCATGAATGTCCAAGGGAATATCTTTTCAAACCTTGAGATTTAGGATCTTTTTCAAGCCATTTAAAAAAATATTCTTGATCAATAGCTGAATGCTCGAGAGAGTATATTTTATTTCCTTCCGATTCCATACATCCCGTATTGTCGTAGGCATATACTAAATAGCCTTCATTCGCTAATAGAGAAATGGTTTTTATATAAGAGGCTCTTCCATCGCCTAAGCCGTGAAAAAACACAATAACCCCCTTGAAACCCCCTTCTTTTTTAAAATATCTAGAACCAGAAAGAGTCCAATTATGTTGGCTCTTAAAAGTAAATCTTTCTTCCTTGATTCCTAAATCTTCGGCATGATAATAAGGTAAGGTTGGGTAGCCATCATAACGACGTGAAAAGAATTTCTTTAAAGCGTGTCTCATCAAACACATAATTATTTCCTTCTGCCAAACCAAAGTTCATGCAAAACATGTAGATATTTATGGTTTGCTAAAGCGACAATCGCAAGAGCTTGCTTGTCGCTTACACCACCCATGCACGCACAGCGTATAGGGGTTTCCATTAAAGACGAGAGCATTTTCTCCATGCCTTCATCGTTAATCGCTTGAGTTGCAAAACGTTTTTTAAATTCTTTAATAATGATTTTGCCAACCTTTGTATCGGCAATTTCACCAAAGGTGGAATTTATAGTTATTTTATTGCTTCTATTCGGCAGATCGTTTACATAATCTCTGCCAAGAAGATAAGCGAACTCGTCATCGACGAGGGCAAAAGGTCTCTTTGAAGCCAAATTGTAATAATTAGGTAAGTGGAAATTATCAGATTTCGCTTTAAAATCGCTCTTAACGTGGACCTTAATGCTTAAACGAATGTCTTCACAGGATGAGCCTACTTCAATAAGGTAATCCCCATCTTCGACAACAAAGCGGTTCTTTTCCATAGACCATACGGCAAAATCTTCATAACTTAAGGTTAATTTAACACTCTTACCAGCCCAGGCTTTAATTGCAACCTTATTAAAGGCTTTAAGAACACGTTTTGGCTGGTATAGTTCTGAGTTTAGCGGGGAAACATAAAGCTGAACGATTTCTTCGCCATTTCGACCGCCCATATTGATGACATCACATGTTACTGTAATTTGTTTTCCATCTTCTAAAACATCATTTGTAACAGCAATATTTTTATAATCATATCTTGTATAGGAAATGCCATATCCAAATGGGAATTGAACTTTCTTTTGGGCTGTTAAATAATAACGATATCCAACGAAAATCGATTCTTTATACAAAGAGAAATCATTATTTCCAGGGAAGAATGTCGATGAAGGAACGTCTAAATACCTTATCGGCCAGCTTTCAGCAAGTTTACCAGATGGATTGACTTCGCCAAGGATGATATTGGAGAGCGCTTCATAGCCGCCTTCACCTGGCAAATAGGTAATAAAAAGGGCTTTTGCATGGGAAATTGTTGATAATTCAACAGGCGAGCCTGAACAAAGGACAACGACTATGTTTTCATTAATCGCTAATATATTTTCAAAAAGAGTATATTGTTCAGTAGGCAAACGCATGTTTTCCTTATCGTAGCCTTCAGATTCGTCGGTTTCGGGGACACCAAGGAAAAGAATTACTCTCTTATGGGTCGAAGCAAGATCACATGCATCAAAATTGAGAGCTTTTTGAGCATCTTCAGTGACTTTGGTTAAAGAATAACCAGGCTCATATGGTACAGGGGTCTCGCGCCCTTTGTTAATTACGTCAAGGAAGGAAGGAGCATTGGTCGTTTCAACATGGGAAGAGCCACCACCTTGGATGCGTTTCTTATCAGCAAAAGCACCAATTACGCATACGTCATCATAATTTTGTAACGGAAGAATTCCATCATTTTGCGTTAAAACTATGGATTTTTCAGCCATTTTTATCGCTAAATCATGGTTCTTCTTTAAATCGGCTGCCTCACCCATTTTTGTTTTTGAACACCTATCGACTAATTTAAGAATTCTAGATGCTGAATCGCGAACATCACTCATCGGTAATTGATGATGCTTAACCGCTTTGAAAAGAACTTTATTACGGTCTTTATAATCGAAGCATGGCATTTCTAAATCTAAGCCATTTTTATGAGATTCAACTATTTTATCAACTGCGCCCCAATCAGAAACTACAACGCCATCGTATTTCCAATCGTTTTTTAAGACATCTTTCAATAAATATGAGTTTGACGTTGCATGGAAGCCGTTAATCAGGTTATAAGAAGCCATTATCATCCATGGATTTGATTCCTTAACAACGAGTTCAAATGGTTTCAAATAAAGTTCATGCATAGCACGAGAATCAACTTCTGCGGTGTATGTGAAACGCCTTGTTTCTTGGTTATTTAATGCAAAATGCTTTACACATGTTCCAATTCCTTCGTTTTGACAGCCATTCACAAAACTCGAGGCCATTTTCGCGCTTAAAACAGGATCTTCGGAAAGATATTCAAAGTTTCTTCCACCCAATGGATTACGCTTGATATTAATTCCAGGTGCAAGGATTACATTGGTATTATTCGCTTTGCATTCGCTAGCGACGGCTTTGCCAAATTCTTCCATCAAAGAAGGATCCCAAGAGCATGCGTTTAATGCTGCAGAAGGGAAACATGTAGCAATGAACGTGTCATTTTGAACGTTCTTAGATTGTTTTTCTTCTAAGGTCTCAACTGGTTTTCTTAATCCTGCAGGCCCATCATTCATTGTTATGGAGGGAATGTTATATTTAGATATTTCATGAGTTTGCCAATTTCCTTTTCCAGAAAGCAAAGCAATTCTTTTTTTCAAAGGCAAATTAACGATATCGTTTTTAAATGTATTATTCTTCATAAGCAATCCCTCACAAATCAACAATGAATATTTTACAAATTTAGAAATAAAAAGAAAGGTTATTAATAACCTTAGTTGTGTCTAGTGTCATCATTATAACATTCGCAGAATCTAGCAAAAAACGATTCTTCTTCGTTTCCTGATTCAAGATGGGCTAAAGAGCCAATTTTGTTCGCTCTAAAAGAAGCGATTCCCTCTTCTCTTTCTTCAGTAACGAATTCAGTGACAGAGGATGGCAAAAGAACTGTATTTTGCCAGATAGAATACGGAGAGCAATTCATAAGATGAGATAGCAAGACTGAGGCGACTCCAAAATGGCAATAAAGCACAAGGACTTTATGATTGGAGTCGCTTACCTGATAATTAAAGCCTTTTCTCACATAGCCATTAGAAGCTAAAACATTATCGAATTCTTTTATAACTTTATCATATTCCGAAAGGACTGTTGCATCTGGTTCATTGACTAATTTTGCTTCGCGCCAATTTGTAGAATATAAAATTTGTTCTTCCTCAACAACAGATGGCAATAAATCCCAACATCCCCAAAAGGAGTTTAATTTATCTTTCCTCCTTACTTTGCCTCTAAATTCAACAAGCCAATCGCAAAAATCAGTTGGAACATGAAGATAATTATCACCGGTGGATACTTCAAAAGTCTTCATTGCTCTACCTAATCTAGAAACGTAAAAATGATTGATTTCGGGATAATGTTTCTTTAGATAAACGGAAAGAAGTTTTGCTTCGCGAAATCCTTTTTCGGTTAAAGAATCATGTTCGTAATCAGGCTCAGCATGTCTAATGATTATGATTTTCATAAATCAGACTCCTTTCAAATATGAATTGGCGATTTGCCAAAACTTTTCATCATTGGTATATGTGATTATGCTATCACCATCAGCATACTCTATTTCGATATGCCTTAATGAGGTATCAGTCAAGATTTGAGCAGGTTTATCAAATGAGTTTTCGCCAACATTTAACAAATATTCGTAATCTTTAGTTTTAAATGGAATTTCACATGAAAATATAATGGTTTTGCTAGGGATTTTCATTTTTATGTATTTTAAATTCCCACCTGAAAAATTCAAAAAACCATCGTAAAACTCATTTAAATTGCAGCCTCTAGGCATTGGAAAATATATTTTTAATGAAACTACGCTTCCCATACTTCACTATTTGAAATCTCCTTAACTTCTGCATCAACAATTGAAAGAAGATAAAGAGAAATGTCTTCATCTCTTAAATCAAATCTTTCTTTGATGTTTCTTTGATATGTACGAAGTTGATCAATATATGCTTCATCATCAATATTCTTAGTTTTGTAATCAACTATTGAATAATGTCCGTCCTTTATGAAAAGCAGATCAATGAACCCAGTAGTATGATTTACTTCATCAAAGAAACCATACTCGGAATAAACTTCATCAGCGGATAGCGCTTCTTGCATTAGTGATGTTTTTAATAGCTTTGCAATAATGTTCTTCTCTTTCTCAGATTTTATGTAACTGAGATCAGGATTTTTGAAATCTAGCATTTCTAAGATACGGTGGAGTTTGATTCCCCATGTCATCTTATTTTGCAACTCAACTTCGTTTTCTTCATCTTCTATTGACTTCATTTTAGAAGCTCTTGCTTTTGTTCTTTCCTTGAATTGGATTTGTGTATTGTCAACTTTAAAGCTAATCTTTCTTACCTTCTCTTCGCCCTCTTTATTTTTGTCTTCAATTGGTTCGGGTTCAAAAGATATTTCAGAAACTACTATCTCATCTTTATATTCATCGGTAGCGTATGATGTCCTATAAAGGTTATCGCAGTTGTCTTTATATTTAGCAAAACAGGCAACAACGTTACGTATGAAATTCGCTCTTTTTAATGATGTGGCAGATTTGAAACCGAGTTCAATCCATCCTTCATCATTTTCTTTTTTGTTTTCCGAAACGGACTTTCTTAAAGATCTTCCAAAGGCAAGCAAAGTCTCATTGTTTTTAGAGATATTTCTTTCATTAGTTGAAGTTTCTTCATCTTCTTCCTCGCTAGAGTCCTCTATTACAGAATTTCTTGTGAATTCATATATCTCTTTTAGAGTCTCTATCTCGCAAACATCTTCCACGCCCAAAATGTATTTATTGATATATCCTTGATAAAGGCAGGTAAAAATTTCATCTATTCTATCATTCAGTTCGGCTTTTATTATTGAAGAAAAATCCAAATCATACAACTCATCGTAGATTTTTTCAGTATCGGAATCCATCTTGAAATCAATGGTTGGTTTCTCAACATTTTTCACTTCTCTAATTAATACGTTTAATATGTCAATGTCTTCTCTTTTTAATAGTCCTTTAGAAACTATACGATCGAGGTATTTTTGATCGAAAGCAGGATAGTGAGGGCAAGAATCAAGCATGCCATAGAGAGTTTCTGCTTTGATGTTACTTGCTTCGCTACTAGTATCATCGCCAACGATGTAGATTGAGTTTTCGGCTCTAGTCAAAGCAACGTAGAAAAGACGAACATGTTCATCCGCTTCAGTACCGTTTTCCGATGGAGCGTTTGAGGAATAAACATATGGTAAGGTCAACATGCTTTCGGTTTCTTTTCCTTCTGGTAGGATATAATTTGGAAGTTGAATGCCAAAGCGTGGATCAAAGGCAAAATCATCCTTGTTAAAATTGCTCCCTGTGCTCATTTTATTAAATGAACATGGCATGTAGATAATCTTTCTTTCCAATCCTTTCGAAGCGTGGATGGTCATCATATCCACAGCATTTGTAGTTTGAAAAACCGATTGGTCAGAAAGTTCTAATGAATATTTATCAATGCTATCTAAGAGTTCTACAAATTCTTGAAGCCCTTCACCGGATTCTTCCTTTGACAAAACAAGAGAATATAACGATTCGAGTTTTGCTATATTATCAGCAACATCACCTATTTTGTTTAATTTATCAATGACGTGGAACTTGTTTATAAGATTTAAGAAAATGTCGCCAAAACTCAAATTCTCGTTTTCCTTAACGAATTCTTCGAAATCTTTCCATAATGGGTCTTCTTTGATTCTAGTTAAATCAACTTTTTTCCTTTCAAGAGATGTTTTATTGCAATCATAATTTAACAAATCATAGATTTTTTGGTCGTCGTATTCGTAAGCGTAGCTTCTTGCGACTGAAACAAAATAATGGGCTTTCTCATTGCTAGAGGCGTTTGTTTTTATAGCGTTTATAAGTTTAATGATTGATTCTAAGAGAATTACGGATTCGATTGAGTTTAAATCCGCATCGATTGAGACATTTAAAGGAATCTCAGTTTCGTTGAACAAAGATTGATAAAGAGGAAAGCTGCTCGATTTGGTTCTTGTAAGAATTGCAAAATCTGAATATCTACAAGGGCGCGTCTTCTTCTCACCTTTCTCTGATCTATCATAGACCTCATATCCTGATTCAACTTTCTTTCTAATGTCATTGATGATGGCCATTGCTTCCCATGTTTTGAAATATTGGGCTTTTGAGCCATATTCTTCTTTATAGTCATCATTTAATCCTGATTTTGAAACGATACGTTTAATTCCAAAGCCATCGTATGGAGTTTTACCATAGAGATCTACGGCATAATCATATTTTAATTGTTCCATATCATCTGAATATGAAATTGAACCATGCGCTAAAGTCATGTAGTTTTTGAAAATATAGTTAATATTATCTAAAACTTCCGCGGCAGAACGGTAGTTATTGTTCATGGCGATGACTTTTCTTTCATTTTGTGGACCTTTTAGATATTCATTTTGCCTATTTCTAAACAATTGAACGTTTGAATTTCTAAATGCATAGATTGATTGTTTGGCATCGCCAACACAGAAAAGATGTGATCTCTCACCTTTTTTATTAGTCTTTAAAAGAGATTCTATAAAATCTTCTTGGAAATCATTGGTGTCTTGATACTCATCAACCATGATGTATTTGAAACGGGAACGAACTTCTTCAGCAACTTCTTCATATTCGCTCATCGTTAAAAGTTTTAAGGCAAGAACTTGAATATCAGAGAAAGTGAAGAAATTGTTCATCTTTTTATATTCAAATAGGCATTCATCGGTTTCTTTGACGATATCCAAGATAAGATGAATGTCATCTTTGAATGAGAGATATTTATCTAGTTCTTCCTCGTATGAATCAGAAAAGAGAGAACAATCAGCAATTACGGATCCTTTAATGAAAGCTTTAAAGTTATCAATTGAGACTCTCTTCTTTCTTGATGAGCCAATATCAGAAAGATCTTCATGCTCTTCATAGAAATGTTTAGCATGGGTTAAGAAATCATAAGAATCATATGAGAGTAGCTCTTTTAACGCTTCAGTGATAGAGACGACATATTCATCATTTTCAGCATCACTTTCGTAATTAACGGTTTTTACGTCATTGTCAAAAATTAATTGGGCATTATTGCCAAAGAGATTTTTAATGTCATTTATGTGTTCAATCGGTTCATCAAAATAATTTTTAAATTTGGTTTTGATGTAGATTTGATAAAGGCATTTGTTAATGATTTTCTTTTTGTCGTTTACGTAATTTTCAACACACCTATCGAAGAATTCCTTGTTAAGAAATTGATTGTCATAATTCTCGATGAAATTCTTTTTGTTTTTAGGGGTGAAAGTCTTCAATTTTGCATACACGCCCCTCACGGTTTTCTTAAAAGGCTCATCCGAAGTCGAGCAAAATTTGATTAATGTTCTTGTTATTTTTTCACTTGTTTCCGGAGAAGAATAGTACTCGTTAAAGATTTCATCGATGATGGAATTTGTTTTAGCCTCAATGATATTTTCAGGGGCGTTAAGAACGTTATTTCCAATTCCTAATTTTGAGGCATATCTCTTAACTAAATACGAGGCAAAGGAATCAAAGGTTTGAATGTGAGCGGAATACATTTGGTTTCCTTTGTAATCCTTGTGGTCTCTTTCCTCGTCTTGATGAATCTCCTGAATGATTCTCTCTTTCATTTCGTGAGCAGCGTTATCGGTGAAGGTTAAAATCAAAAGTTCAGATGGTTCAATTAAGCCTTGCTCGATAAGAACGGCAACCCTAGTTGATAAAGTTTTCGTTTTACCAGAACCTGCGCCAGCTGAAATCAAGATATCAGTTGTCATCGGGGATTCTATTGCTTCTTTTTGAGCAGCGTTTTTCCCAGCAAGTTTGGCATTCATGTCTATTTTATTTGCTTCTTTTTCCATTATTTTGCCCCCTTCAATTTGAAATGTTGCTTAATTTCTTTTGAGTAATCTCTTCTATCTAATATGTTGTGGTAACATATGTCTTTATATTGGCAATAATCACACGGCATGCTGTTATTTTCTCCCATTTTGTCTTTCAAGGATGATTTGCATGTTGGTGCAATTTCGAATTTGTTGTCTTTGATCCCTTTAATAGCGTTAATCATTCCTCGAATCGAATCTTCCACGACATCAATCAGGTTGTATTTTTCCAATTCACTCTTATTGCCGATTATGTTTTCTAAGGCATTTGGATCAGAAAATTTAGTAGAAATATTAAGGTAAGTACCACTCTTTAAGTTACCTTTTTTATCTGGGAGGATTGTTACATCGAAAGATTTAAAGTATTCAGAGCTATATAACGTGATTCCTTTTATAACCGAGTTTTTCTTGACGGCATTTTCGCTAAGGTAATTAACGTTCTTGTCATCTTTAAAAATACCGCTTAATGAATTGCCATATACGTGTTGGATTCCAAATCCGCCAAAGACACCATCATCAATGAGTTCCCTCGTTTTCTCAAGATCAGTTAGAGGGTACTTGAAAGAATCGCTAGGATACCCATTCTCTTTAATTGACATTAAAGCATAATAATAAAGAGGCAATTGGACCGATCTTCCATACGGCGTGGAATATATATCAAAAGACTCTGAGCCAGTTTTGTAATCTATAATTGTCCAGAAAGTTTTATTCTTTCCGTCTTCCTCATATTTAGTTTTGACAATCTTGTCTATCTTTCCAGAAAATTTATATGAGTTTCCTTCATCATCTTTTAAGGTGAAATAGACTGGTAATTCAGCGATTGAATCGACGTAATTCATCTCTGTTGCATGATTTACGTATAAGGGAATTATGCGTTTAAGATGTGCATGAAAGACTTTAAGAATGGCATCATCATAAGGTTTATATTCAACGTTTTCTTTTTTGAAACAGTCTTTATATGTTTGAACTGCTTCCGCCCATTCAGCCTCAAAATCATAATTCTTATCAAAAATGTTTTCACAAAGTTTATGGATTAAATCACCTTTATATCTATTGCGTGGATCAAAATCATTTGTTGGCAAGATTTGTTTAAGAAGATAAGCAAAAGGGCAATCAATATATTTTTCAAGATTGGTCAATGAGAAATTCTTATTGTCCGGAAGAATCTTTCCGTCAATTTGTTTGTATGAGTGGTCATAAGTCTTATAGTCAAGTTTATCTAGAGTTTTGCAGAAATAGTTATCTAATATGTAAGAGATATATATGTCAGCACCCTTTTCAGTAAATACCATCTCACCAACATCGGAATAATCGAAAGGCTTAATCTTGCCTTTGAGTTTCAATTCTTCAATGAACTCGGAATCAAATATCTTTTCGGATAAATGTTGGGTTACACGGGAAAGAAGAATATTGTTAGAATAATGCAAGTAGTTGTATTTGAAACGTTTATCTATTGCTGTTTTAACGTAGGAAGTATTCACGCCAAGCTCTTCAAGTTCTTTATCGGAAAGGACATCATTATCGCTATAAATCTTATAGAAAACATCATGTTTGAAATTTGTGATGTAGTTAATGTTCCTATCATTTAAGTTAAAACGACTTGTGGCTGTTATTCCTGATTTTGAATCAACTTGATTGAACGTTGATTGATTAATTATTTCAGTTAAGCATGAATAAGCAAAATCAAAATCTTTCAAATTTCTTAGATCATATTTGTCGATAATGTTCTTAAGAAGTTTTAAATCGTTGTCCTTTTCATCCTTCTCGTCGAATTCAAAAGATTTAGAGGCAAAAAT
Organism: bacterium; assembly: GCA_963638555.1. Taxonomy (GTDB): domain Bacteria; phylum Bacillota_I; class Bacilli_A; order RFN20; family CAG-826; genus UBA4951. The sequence continues at coordinate 12,155 of CAVHQU010000019.1, forward strand.
ATTTCGGACTTTTTCTCTTACCGAATCAATTGTAAGAAGTTTCCTTTGAGTGATTATCATCGTCTTTATTCCAAACATTTCGGAGCAATAGTTGATGTAATAAAGATCCTCTCCCCCATCATTAATAATAGCAATCCTATCTTGAAGAGAAGGATCATCAATAAGTAGTTTTCTAATGTTGGAATAGATGTAAGCGTATTGAAGGAATTTGTTTTTGAAATAGATTAGCTGATAATCTCCTTTATTGAATTTCTCTTCGATTAATTCCCCATCAAAATGCAAGGTTTCAAATTTTGTCTCATCGAAGGGAACACCTTTTCTGTTTGCTAAAAGTTTCAATTCAATGTCATCTTCCATTTCAAAGAAGAGAATCTTATCGTAACGTTTAAGTTCTTCAAAACCGTATTCATCATATGAAATGTAGTCAGAAGGGATGAATTCAAAAAGTTGTTTTACTTGATTATTTTTTTCAAGGTTTCCGAATAAGAAGATATGCACATATTTCTTAGCGTCTGAGTAATCAATTCCTTGTTTTAGCAAGAGAGGTATTGGGTCTTTTACAAAAGAAAAAGAAATCATCGAGGCGAATTCTTGCTTATCAATAAATTTAATATTTAGTTGAGGGTGCTTGTTTTTGTACGAAAATAAAATAGGAAAGTATTCTTTTCTTGTGACTATTAAATATTTCTCGTTTTCAACTAGTTCAACATATTTTTCATTTGAATCCATGAGAGATGTCCTCCATTAAGCGATACACATATTATAGAGGTCAATCAAGAGATGTAAAAGAGTGAATTTTATATAGTATTAAAATACTAAATAAAATTTAGCCTTTATAAATTTTAAAAATATAAAATCATTACTTGTAAAAATTTATATTGACTAGTTTTTAGAAAGTTTAATAGATTAATTAATTGATGCCAATGCTGTATAATTACATCTAACGCATACCTCAAATCTAACTATTTTTACATTTTGCATAAAAAATAAAGCCAACATAGGTTGACTTTAATTTTTAGCATTGTTTTATTAGGAATTCTTTACGAATCTAACAGTGATTGTCGATTCGCTTTGAGCGGAGACAAAGAAGTTATATTCAAGTTGGCTGCCATCATTGAATGTTGTTTTGTTTTGATAGCAGCTCTTCATCTTTTCAGTTGAGTAACCATTATATATGGCGCCATATTCTTTTAAGCCCATTAAGGCATCGCCAGATCCAAGTTTGCAAGAATAGTCTCTAGATGTCGTTTTATAAAGATTTGCATTTCCTGAAGCAGGGATCAAACTTATTTCTTTAGTCGTTGAGCTCAGCAACTTTCCATCATTAACATAATAAGAATACGCTTCGGTGTTGTTTGTTGCTTGGTAGGCATAGTCGCTAGTGATTATATTATTATCATCCCATTCAAGAGGTCCTGATAAAACATCATCAGTATAGGAGCGAACGCCTCTAGTAACGCTATTTGTTGTTGGATTATAGGTTGAGCCAACGTTTGTATAGAGTCTTTCATCGACATGGAAAATTTGAAGCCCTCTATAAGAATACATTCCGCCTGTTCCATAATTAGACCATTCTTTGTAACCTTTTGAATCTTGCTCATTTAATCCTGTTGGGGTGTAATATGAGATCATCAAGTATTCATCATATGGCGTTCCATTCCATGGATCGGTTGTTGTATTTCTAATGAGAATGCAGTCTCCGGAGCTTTCGAAATCGTTTAACGTGATTTCGAAATCATCTAAACTTCCATCAACGGCCATTGGATTAACCCAGCCTAAAAGGTATTTGGAATATGCATTATGGTCGCCGATATTGAGTTCCATCATATCGGCCCCACCTGTTGGATATGAAGAATACGTTGAGTCATAATAATCATCTAGCCCAAGAAGGTGACCAGTTTCGTGAACTAATGTATGCGTATCGATGTTTGTTTCGTAATAACCCGTTTGTAATTTATTAATGTTGCTCCAAAAATATCTTCTTGGGGCAGGGGAATCAACGTTTGCTTTGCTATCGGAATCATATGTTGTAAAGTTCCACCAAACTGTAGCGCCAGCTTCACCTGTGCCATATTCTTTGTCTGTCTTATAAATTAACTCAACACCATCAAGGAAGCCATCTCCATCATTATCAAAAGATTTGCGATCCCAGGAAGGATTTTGTTGGAAAACATATTCAACAGCCGAATTCATAACTTCATTCACGGCAAAAACATTAGAAGCAAACTTAGCCTGAAGTTCATCAGCCGTGTATTCACATGTGTACACATCTGTTACTTCACCAGAGATATGAAGCTTTCCATAAGACGATTTTTCGTAATAGGAAGAAAGAGATTCCCATCCAGTCTCGCTTGCTTCGCCAAAATAGCCTTTCTTAATGGTGTTTAATTCATCGTCGGTATATTGAAGGCTAGAAGAAGCATTTTTGAATACAACAGGGATGACAATCATGTTAACCGTACCAGAGGATGGCATCTTAGCATAAGTTAAGGCTCCCGCTTGCTTAACATTTTGCAAAGCGTATTTCTTTGCATCCGCATCGCTAACTTTCTTGTAACCATTTCCGTCGGTTGCTTTGATAGTGTTACCCTCACTCACTTCAATTTCCTTTGAAAAGTTGTTACCGCCCTTTCTTATTGCAAACGTATATGTGCCAGTTTGAGTTAGAGGCTCATATATAGAGAAGGATTCACTTCCTTTTTTCAAAGAAATAGTGCTTAAAATATCAATATCGACCACTTCTCCGTTTAAATAAATGGTTGGCGATGTCGCTTCAATGAACGTTTTTCCTAAAGTGACACTTGTGCTTTTAAATTCAGCATAAAGCCCGTCTGAAGGAATAGTGTCGATGATGGATGAAATTATTGATTCTTCAGAAGAAGATTCAGAACTAGAAGATGAAATATTTGCGGTACATGAAGTCATAAGGACCACTGATGCAAGACTTAAGGTTTTAATAATTTTCTTTTTCATAACGAATCTCCATTAAAAATACATGTGTAATCATACACACTAATTATTTATTTAACACTTATTTTTATTAAAAAATAGGCAAGGTTAACACCAACTTTATCAAGATGAAAAGAACGGGTATGCTAACGAATGAAAGAATCGTCGACAACAAGATTGTGTCTGAGGCTATATACGATTCTTTATTCGCGTCTACGCAATAAACAGCCACGACCGCTCCTACAGGTGCGGCGTTGCCTATTACTAAAGCCGCTAATTGGGTTTCATCAAAATCAATCCACCCTGTTAATTGGATAAGGATGCAAATGCCTAATATAGCTAAAGGCACAAGGAACGTTCTAAATGTAGCAATAATCCAAGCCAATCCATTTTTAAGAGCATCAAGGCATTTCGATTCGCCAAGAGTTAGGCCAATCGTTAACATGCATAATGGTGTGGCCATATTATTACCAAATTGAAATATTTTATATAGAGCTGGCAAGGTCTTATCAATTCTAAGGAAACCGTATGAAACTCCATCAACATCAACTTGCCATATTACGTTTTGAATACCCCATATAAGCAAGCCGAGGAACATGCAAATCATAATTGGGTTAACAAAAACCTTTCTCATTGTTTTTCCAAGGTTATCCTTGCTAATTTTTTCTCCGGTAATAGTAACATATGAATAAAGATAGGTGAAAAGTCTAAAAGCAATAGACATCAAGGATGTAGTGATTAGAATTCCAGATTCAGAGCCATAGGTAGCAGAGAGTAGAGGCATGGAGAAGAAAGTGAGTTGGCCAATTGACATCAATATGGCATATATTCTTCCCCTTTCCTTTCCAAATTTGATGAAAATAAGTCTTCCGAGCAATAAGAAAAGAATGTAGAAGATTACATCAATGATTAAAATAATCAAATTCGAAGATAATTTTTCAATATCGAAATCGTTCATAAAGGCACAAAAAGCCATACATGGTATCGCTATATACATAACGATAGTGTTTAAGACTTTTCGACCACCATCCTTGATTATGTTTAGTCTTCTTAGCAAAAAGCCAAGAAAGATAAAAACAATTGAGGCGATTATTGCGCCTAGAAAGCTTTGGTTGGTAAGAACGGAAACGACTATATCCATTTTAGAATTTCTCAATATCTTTCTCCGAGGACACTATGCCTGAAGTATTCCAGATACGATTTGCGTATTCTGGGTGATCAACGAAAGGATTACGACCATAGCCATTTTTAGAGAGATAATTGTTTATTTGTATTTCTATCTTAGTTGGGGCGTATTCTTTATTCCACTCTAGCAAAGTCTTAAGGGTGCCCATCGTTTTCTTTGATGTTGCATCATTTGGATTATTTGATAGTTCAAATTTATAGGATGAATAATATGCAGTTGCAGCATACAAAATTACCCTGGCCGATTCTCCGCGGGACGCTTCAAATCCGCATTCGGCCGGATCCCATTCGCCAGAAGAGATTCCATAGAAAGAATTGCCTCTTGATGAATTCTCTTTTGTTAGAGTTGGTCGAATGATAAACGGATCGGCACCAGGACCATTTTTTCCAGTACCTCTACTATTTGGCCAAGTGTGTTCACGATTGCAAGATGCCGTTGTTGTAGTTGTTGTTTCATCGTGATAGAAAGGCACAAATGTATTTGAACCTTCTGGGAACGCGGCAGCCTTCGCGCCTAAAGCTAAACAGTCCTTATACGTTGTCGTAGTTGTCCTTTTTGCTTTAATGGCATTCTCTAGGGTGATCCTAAAGGCATTGCCAAATTGAGTTGTGTCAACATCCCATATCGAAACAGGTTCGTTATTTGAAGAACTAGATTCAATGCTTGAAGATGATTCCTTTTCAGAAGAATAAGAAACAGATTCAGATTGGGAAGACGAAAATTGTTCAGACGATATTGAGGCGTTTTGACAAGCTGAAAGTAAAAAGCCTCCTAGGGCGAACGTTAATATAAATAAATTCTTTTTCATAGCCTTAATATCATACTGATTTTTAATAAGGATGTTTAGAAAAAGCTATACCAAATAATAAATAAAAAACCTCTCATTTCGAGAGGCAAATGTCGAATGATGGACCAGGTTAGTGGCGTGGTCGAACTATAAAAAGGTGGGCGCTAGTTAATGGCAAAGGGCGGTCGAAAGGAGAATCTTCATATATCCAATATCAGTCGGCATTTCTCTCAATTTCACGCTCTACTGTCAACGACGTCATTTCTTTTTCTCCCACTTCTCATATTCCCCTTCATAAAACATACCCCAAATCCATGGCATTTTAACGTTATCCCCAACTTCAGCCAAAATTGCACCTTTCTCATATACCTCGCAGGTTAAGCCGGTTGTTCCTTTTGGGACGAAAATTTTTTCGTCACCCCAATCAAGCGTTTTATCAATCGTCGTGATTATGCAATCACCCATCTTTATTTCCATATTTTATCTCCTCCCGGTATCAACGTAATGAATCTAACAGTACCGTCTTTGCTTATTTGCCAACCCGTAGTAACAATTTTCCCTTTGAGAGTTGTCTTAGACATTATATTAAAGGTAAATTCGTTGATGTTTCTAAATTTTGAAACGGCAAAATCTGTGCCCAATCGTATATCGCTAATTAATCTTCTTGCATCGGTGGAATCATACCCTAGGCTAAGCAAGAATCCACTTTTGTCATCTGCATCAGCCGTTTTTAACAAATAGCCCATTTTTCTTTCTTCTATTACGACATCCACATTTTTAATATATTGGCTTATGTATTCGACAAACAGTTTGCAATACTTACTGTCATGAATTTTATAATTAGGGAAATGGATACTAAGACGATCGTAATCGAGGCCAA
>CAVHQU010000020.1:0-15913 GCA_963638555.1 bacterium
GAAAAGATGATTATGGCCAAAAATTGATAAAGGAATTAGCAAGTCTACTGACTGAGAAATTTGGAAAAGGTTTTGATTGCAGGAATTTGTATTATTACGTGGATTTTTATAATAAGTTTCCAAATATCTTAGAAGAGGAGAACTCGAAAACATTATTAACTTGGACGCATTATAGAAATTTGCTAAGAGTGGAAGATGATAAAGCGAGGAAATGGTATACAAAAGAGGCCTCAAAAGAAAGTTGGAGCGTTAGAACCCTTCAAAGAAACATCTCAAGCCAGTATTATGAGAGAATCATTTCCACGAAATGCAAAAAGAAGGTGCACGATGAAATGGTTCTTTTAAACACTAAGAATCAGCGAGATCCGAAAGACTATATAAAAGACCCGATGATATTGGAGTTTTTGAATATTGCCGAAGATAATACATATATGGAAAGCGATTTGGAAAAAGCTATATTAAACCATCTTCAACAATTCATCATGGAATTAGGAAAAGGGTATGCTTTTGTTGCAAGGCAAAAAAGAATTCATACAGAAAAATGCGATTATTTCATTGATTTGGTTTTCTATAATTACATCTTGAAATGCTTCGTCCTCATTGATTTAAAGACTTCAAAAATAACTCATCAAGATGTCGGACAAATGGATATGTATATTAGAATGTTCGATGAAACCGTTAAGGATGATAACGATAATCCAACATTAGGAATAGTTTTATGTTCGGAAACAGATGAAGACATAGCCAAATATTCTATTATGCATGGCAGTGAGCAATTGTTCGCATCAAAATATAAACTTTATCTCCCTGATGAGGAAATTCTAAAAAGAGAAATCGAAAATCAAAAGGAGTTTCAAAAATTAAAAAATGATAAATGAAATATGCTAGCAAAAGATTTTGAACCCATGAGTTCAAAATCTTTATATTTCATTAAACAATTGAGCCAATCGAATATATTTGTTACCTAAGAAATTTTAAAAAACAGTCAATTTAAGATAGTGAACCCGCGGGTTCAAAATCTTTATGATAAGTGGTCCATTCCTAATAGACTCTTTTTGGATATGTCAATCAAACTTCTTATATGATTGAGTTCGTAAAGGAGATGGTTATGAATAAAAAATTAAAGAAAAATATTGAGCCTTTCTTATTAACTTACCATAAAGATCAAAAAGATAAAGGTGGCCATCCTTATATTGGCCACCTAGAAAGAGTCGCGGAATTCGCTTCTAAAATAGCGGCTTATGAAAACAAAGACGAAGATTTTATTTTTGAGGTTGCTTTATTAGGCTTCTGCCACGATTTATTAGAAGATACCGATTGTACGCTTGAAAACATATATTCCTTTATTGAAAACAAGATTGAACCAACTTTCTATATGAAAAACGGCGGCTTTTCTAAGGATTTGCTCTTATTGAAACATAATAAAAAAGAAGATTATTTCGCATATGTAAGAAAACTTAGCGACAGCGAACGTGCTTCGATGGTTAAGATGGCTGATTTAGAAGACAATTCAAATTTAAGAAGATTGAAAGAGATAAAGGAAGAAGATCTTAAAAGAGTTGATAAATACCACAAATGCATGGATATAATCCAAGATAAATGGGGCTTTAAGGAAATAACGATGCAACGTTTGACAAATTAAATCTTTTCAAAACCCTCTTTTTCTAGGATTTCGTTCACCTTGTCTATGTCATATATCTTGTTTTCTATGCAATATCTGACTATTAATGAGAATTTAGAAGATGAGGCAAGAGTATATGAGGCTTTCTTGAGGAGGTATTTGCATTCATGAGTATCTAACTTTAGTGCCAAAGCAAGCCTTATCATCGTTTCTAGAGACGGACGATATTTTCCATCGGATAGAATCTTATAGAATGCTTGCTTAGATATTCCTGCATTTGCATATAACTCTGATGCAGTCTCATAACCATGTTTTCCCATAAGCTCGTTAATATATTCGCCTAAAGAAACACTCTTTTCGTGACTTCTTTTCTTATTGATGCTCTCTTCTAGATTTTCCATATCAAAATTTTATAATCAAAACAGTCTATAAGATAGGTGCAGTGATAGAATATTCATAAACATGGAGGGATTTTATGAAAAAGACGTTATTACTAAATAAAGGATTATTTATTTCTACGATGATTGTGGGAATTGTTGCAGCGGGTTTTCAATTATTGTCCAACATCATCGACTTAGCCTATACCACGGATAACGCCTCGAACATGAACTGGGGAACTGTGCTTGTCTATATCCTTGCCTTTGTTTCTTGCATCGCCCTGATCGTTCTCACTTCGATTATTTTTGTCAAAGCTGATAAAAAGAAAGGTGAATCCGGGAGAAGTTTATGCGTATCATATGCGATTTATGCAATGATTGTCGGATCTTTCAATATAATAAAAGACATCATTGTTTTAACGATAAGTGGCATGTCCGTTGCGTATTTTATTGCATTGTTAATAGAAATAGCCGTTTTAGTCCTAGGAATTCTTTCGATTAATTTCCTTGATAAGAAAGGCAACGTAAGCAAAATTTTGTTACTGATAATAGCTTTTGCATATGCCATTATCGGAACGATAAACCTATTTGCCAAACTTAATGTTATCGGTTATTTCTATAGAATGGTTTTGATCGCGTATTCCGTTTTAACGATAATCTCTTTATTCATGATGAAAGAAAAAGAAGAGATTGTCGATGAACCAATTTCTTTTGTTGAATCTAAATAAAAGCTCAAGAAAAACAAAGCCAGACTTTAGAAATCTCGGTTTTTTGATTGCTTAAATTTTTGCATAACTAACCTATTTTTATGTTATAATTTAACTAAAGGCAAAAGGGGAAGACTCAATGAAGAAAAGAATCACATTAAACAAGGGAATGTTCTTAGCGACAACAATCGTAGGAATAGTAGCGTTTTCATTTTGCTTAATGTCTGATTTTATTTCTATATCTAACATAATGAGCGATTATTATTCTTCGATTAATGGGTTTAATTGGATCAGATTCGCCTTAAATGCCACATCTGACATCTCTTTGATTGTCCTTTCTATTTTAGCTTTGGCTATAACAAAGAATAAACAAGAAGGAGGCCGCACTATCTCAGGCTTATTTGGCTTATTTACTACAATTGGCTGCCTAGCGGGTGTTTTTATTTATGGATTTACCCTTACCGAACTTGCTACATTTAATACTGTATATGTAATAAATCTCGGGCTTAATATGGTTTTCTCTATCCTTGGAATAATTAGCTTGGTCTATTTAGATAAAGAAGGGAAAACAAACAAGGTTTTGACTTTGGTGTGCGCTTTCTCTCTTGCATTTTTTAAACTATTTAACGTTTCTCAAAATATCGTAACGAACGTTTTTAATTTCTCTGATCTTCCTTTACTAGCCTTTGAAATTCTTACGATTGTTTCATTATTCATGATGAAAGATTCAAAAGAAGATCAATCAAATTAACAATATCTATACTGATTTAAGGATGCAAAAAAAGGATGCCTCAATGAGACATCCTTACTTTTAAGTTCCTATGCTTATTCAGCAGAAGATACTTTAGTTACTGTTCCGTTAACGACATCAAAGAGTGTTGCGCCATCTTTAACAACGTGGTAGGAAGAAGATCCACTAATACGTGTGCTTCCTTCATCAAAGGTGAAACTAACGCCTGTGTAAACTTCATTATTACCATTGTTGCCATAGACAAAGACTGAACCAATTGAGTCTTCTCCACAATAATATGTTGCGGCCCATGAAGAATATACGCCAGCAGCCATATAGTGAATTTGGTTGGTAATATCGGAGATTGCGTGACCTTCTGGAATCTTAACGCCAAGATAAACATCATTGTAATTTGTGTTTGTTGGTGTGTAGGCGCAGACGATGAGGTTGTCACTGAAGTAGGCTGAACCTTCAACTCCCGCAGATGATTCGAGAGTAATCTTGCCATTATCGGCATTATCCATGCCTGTTACTTCATAAGTGGTGTTTCCTCTTAATGTGAAGGTGCCATCCTTTGTGATAGAAAGACTTGTTGTTGTGGTATATTCGGAGAAGTCTTTATCGGAGGAATTAGAATTATACATGTTATAGATGACATAATCGCCTAAAGCATGATAATTTGCATATCTTTCCGCATCCTTTGTGCCTGTGGTTACAGTGACTGCGCTAACAGGCATTGTAAATGTGTAATCGGTATAGTCGCCATTAGTAACGGCCGTAACGGAGATTGAATTTCCGTCAGCATCCTTGACTGTTGGAGCTTTGATGCTATACGAAGATGGTGCATCTTCGCTCAATCTTGGTTGAAGAGTGATTGTTTTACCATTGATACCAGTTGTAATTTCGTTACCATCTGCATCTAAGACTGCGCAAGTCGTGTAAGCAGCAAGATTAAGAGCGATTGCGTTGACAAATACTGGAGCGGCGGAAGAAACTCTCATAAGTTCATCTTCACCTTCATAGATAAGGAATGTGCTAGTTAAGGTGATATCACTACCAACAGCAGCTGTTCCATCTTCTTTCTTGATTGTGACATTGAGATGGATATTGCCATTTTCAATGAGAATTGTTTCAAGGATATTTCCATCTGCATCTTCAATCCAAGCTAAACGATAATAATCGAATGAGAGGACGTGGAGATCATATGTATCATCAGCAACGGAGAAATATGAATCACTCCATTTTACGCTAGAGGCAGTGCTAGATGAGTTGACCCATTGCAAGGCAAGAATGTGATCAGTCCAAGCTGCTTTAAATGGAACTGTTGTGGTTGTTCCATACCAGTTTGTTTTAGAATATTCACAATCTGCATGATGTTCGTCAACTGGATCCCAGGTTGCATCAACTTTTGGTGTTTTCATGCTGCCATCTGTTGAGAAGGATTGTTCATCAGAGAGATCTGCATATGCATAAGTTCCAAGTGCTTTGCTTGAAGAATAGATCTCTTTGCCCTTCCAAGTTTTGCCAACGATAGAAGCGGTGTGATAAAGAGTCATATCTTTTTCAGTTGCACTGATTTCGATATCGTTAGAAATCATCGTGAAGGAGAAGAGATTTTCGCTTCCTTCAACAGCACTAACTTCGATATCTTTAGCAGTTTCGCCTTCATCAACGACAGTTTTAGCGGAAACAGTATATTTCATGTATTCGATTTCTGAGGAGAATTCGATATAGACTGTTTCGCCTTTGATGGCGGTTGTGATAGGAGCCTTTGTTTCGGCATCGGTGTAGATGCTTGCGTTAGAAAGGGTCAATTCAGAAGTGAGAGAGACGCCATAGGCAATGGCATTCTTATCAGATTTGATAACGACAGGTCTAACTGGCATAGTGAAGTGATAATATCCGTCATCGGCTTCTTCGAGGGAGGTTCCGTTAATTGTGATCTCGGTGAATGAGAAATCAGTATCGGCGACTGCTTCGAATTTTAATGGAGTGCCAGCAACTGCTGATTTGACAGGCGTCGGGTTTTCATCTTCGTTATCAAGATAAACGCCTTTGACAAAGTAAGATTCGTTATTGATTGTGAAGTCTGTTGCGCCAACATCGACACTGATATAAACCTCAGAAGATGGCATAACGAATGTGTATGTATCGCCTTCTTGAGTGACATCAACTGTGTTTTCGCCAGCTGTGATCGTGACTTTATCATTGAAGTGATATCCAGGTTTAAGAGAAACGCGGAAAGAATAAGACTTTCCTGCTTCGCCTTTTGCTGGAAGGCCGTCTAAATAAGCATAATCAGATGTGGCATTTGTGATGCTGTAGCTTGTTGCTTCATCGCTATCTCCATCTAAAGCGATACCCTCGCCCGTGAAAGGATTTGTGAAAGAAGAGCTACAAGATGCTAAGGTTGTGAAACCTAAGCCCATTAAAGATAATGTTAATAATAATTTTGAAGACTTTTTCATATTCATTTATCTCCTTTCTTATTTGGCGGCTGTGACAGCGTTATCGGCAACCGTGAAGATTGTTTCACCATCCATCTTAACGTTATATGTTGCGTCAGTTTCGATACGTGTTGAATCGCCAGTCATCTCGAAGGTTACTCCCATATAGAACTTGTTGCCAGTTTGGAAGATACCACCAATGAGGGTTTCGGAATCATCGGTGTATGAATAGTATTCAAGAGCCCATGAAGAACCGGAAGACATCCAATGAACCTTCGCTTTGATTTTCTTTGAATCTTGTTCGTTAGCAACTCTAACTGCTACGTAAACATCGTTATAAGAAGAACTATATGGTCTAACAATAGCTTCGCCACCATATGACCAGGTCTTGCCGCTAGAAAGAGTGATATTTCCTCTTGTTCCTGTATCAAAGGAGGTGACGTCATATGAGGATGAACCTTCAGTGACTGTGCCCGCTTTTGCAATTGTGTAAGTGGTTAGTGACTTGCTAGCGTAGTCTGTATCCTTTGCATAGGAACCATAAAGGTTAAATCCATAGTATGTTCCAAGTGCGGCATGACCAGCCATCTTGTTAGGATTGTTGAGGAGCAAGCTTGCGCTTACATCGCCTTCAGGCATTGTGAATGACCAAACATTTGTTTGTCCAGAAACGGCGGTTGCTGTAACGCTCTTGCTTTCACCATAAGTAATAGTTGGGGATTTGATAGTTATTTCAGAATCAACGCCATCTTTAAGTGATCCATAGAGATAGACTGTTGAGCCGTTCTTTGCGGAAGTGATCACATTTCCACTTTCATCTTTAAAGACAATGGAATATGAATCATCTTCTATAGCGGAAAGCCCATATGTGTTGATATATTTGCCATTGAGGATTTCGAATGATTCTGTATCGGAGATTTCAACATAAGCGTTGAGGGAGGAAGTGATATCGCTGCCTTTAACGAGAGTTGATTTTGTTTCGTCTGTGTAGAAACCGAAGTTTGTGTAGACCTCTGATGGAGTGATAAGCATCTTTTCGGTGATGTTGCCATCTTCATCTTGAACCCAAGCGATACGTCTCTTGCCAAATCCAATGGTATGAACTGTTGTGTTCTCATCCCATGTTCCGATTGTGGCATTTGTCCAATCATAGTAGGAAGTATCATATGTTCTTGTTGCGGATAAGTGAGCTGTGTAATAGAAGGCTTTATCGGAGATTTCAGAATAGCCAGTGTTATAGCTCATGGTGATTAAACCGGTCGTGTCGCTTGCTGCAGCAGTTGTTGTCCAAGTTGTGGTGTATGAACCTTTTGTTCCCTTACCATTGCCATAGAATTCATATTGATATGAAGAATATGACATTGTATCGTAGGTTTTTTCCTCGACTTTAGCGGTTGAGGATGGTTCATAAACTGAGAAGCCTTTCCAAACCTTGTCAGTAACATAGTAACCAGCATATTTAGACCAGTCATCTTCAGTGATTTCAATTGTTAAATCACTTGAAACCATGGTGAAAGAGAAGAGTGTTGGATCCGCCTCATCTTGAGCTATGGCAATCGATGAACCGTCAAGATCGGTGATGGAAACTGAGTATTTAACAAGCGTGGTCTCGTAAGACATCTTGAGGTAAATTGTTTGACCTTTATGCGCTTTTGTAACAGGTTCCTTTGATTCGGGATCTGTGTACATCAAGACTGTTGAGAGTGTTAAATCATCGGCATTAGTCTCGATATCATAGTCTCTTGGGCCTTTATCGGCAGAGATGACTACTGGATGATGAGGCATGGAGAAGTGGTAATAACCATCAGCGCCAATCTTTGTTTCAACGCCATCAATGAAGATTTTTGTGAAGGTGTAGTCCTTTGCATCGATTGTCTTGAATTTCAATTCAGTACCTGCTGTTGCAGAATAGACCGAGTTTTCTTCATCTTCGGCGTCTTCATAGACAATATTTCCGATAAGATCGTCATCTTTGGAAATTGTGAAGTCAGTTAAATCCGTAGAAACGGTAATAACGACGTTGCTTTCTGGCATTTCGAAGGAATAGCCATAGTTGCCATCGTCTGTATATTCAACTGGATTGCCCTTATTTGTTAAGATTTGAAGGGTTCCATCGAAATAATAGCCCGGTAAAAGAGTTAAGCCAAAGGAAACCGTTTCACCTGCTAAGGCTTTTTCTGGAAGAGAGGTTAAAACGACCTTGTCAGAAGAACCATTTGTGATGGTGAAATGCTGTTCTGAGGTAACTTTGAAGGATTTGCTTGCTTCAGGGTGGGCCTTTGAAGAAACGACGAATTCGATTTCTCCCGTTTCACTAAAAGTAAAGTTGCCTTCAATTGTTTGATTGTTAACCTTGACGACGTATTCGTCTCTTTTCAAGGTAACGGCAGAGCCATCAATCGTTCCGTTCTTATATGTTGTTAAGGAAACTGTGATAGCGTCGAAGTCGAGTGTGTCACCGACCTCATAGGTTACGACAATTGGAGCAGTGACAGATAATTCATAGCTATAAACGTCTTCTTTGGAGGATGATTGTTCCACGGAAGAGGATGTTTCAGTAGATGAACCTGTTGAACTGCTTGCATCGGTAGATGATTGTTGAGGATTGCATCCAGCGATAGCGAGAACTGTCAATAAAGCACTAATAGATAAATATGCTTTTTTCATTTGTTCTTTTTCTCCTATTTTTCCTGATTTATTGCGTTATGCAAATGATTAACGCCGAATCATTAGGAACAAGATATGGCAAATCATTAAAAAGTCAAATTTTATTTACAAAATTAACCGATTATTTTTTGAATTGTAAAGAAAAAGGCGGTTTATCCGCCTTTTTGATGACTTTTCTTTCTTTTTTATTCTTCAGAAGCAACTCTAGAAAGATTGATTGAGAAGTAATATTCACCATAGGTGAAGTGAGATTTGAGATATTCACCTGTGTAGTAATGAACGCTTAAGAGATCTTCTTGGACGTACCAGCCAATTGGGGTGATGGAGATGGTTTGAGTTGAAGCATCAAGCGTATATGTCATCGGTATTGTATTTGTTTGTTCCTCACCTGCGTTATTCAATGCAACAAGGACCATTTCACCTGTGCCATCGGCATTGAATGTGTAGGAGAATTTCATGTGATATGAAGTGTAATATTCATTATCTTCCCATGTTCCAACGAATTTGTCCGTGCTTAATTCTCCAGATACATGGAAAAGGAAGGAACGCTTTATTGATGGATCAACCTCAGAAGCAACCGTGATTGTGACATATCCTTCTTTGATTCCATGGACATATATTTCGTTATCGTCGTTGATATATGCGGTGGCAATTGTTTCATCAGAAGAAGATACTGTCATTCCTCTTTCGGCACCATATGGGCCAACTTCCGCGTCGAGAAGGACATCGGCGTTAGTGAACGCTTCGCCAACGTATGATTCTTGATTATATGGGGTATGAGCAAGAATTGAAGATGGGGAGGCGTATACGACTGTTACCTCAACTGTTGTTATCGAATAAGGATTGTAGATATTGCCGACTGTAAGATTTGCCGTTCCTGGCTTATTGGCCACAAAGCATCCATCAGTTTCAGAATAGGAGATAACATCTTCGTTGTCGGAAGAGAGAACATTAATATCCCAATAATCAACGGCAGTTGAAGGAAGATAGGTGAAATCAGAGGTTGAACTCATATAATCCTGATGAGGGATTAAATAGGCGGCTGACCCGACAGTAAGGGTATTTGTCGAACCTTTAGGGGCATAGATAGAAGTGAAGTTGATATCTAGTTTCTTTGTGAAGTAGAGTTCAGGATTGAATATATCGTCTAAGTCTTTTGCATCAAAGAAATCGCCATAGCTGAAATCAAGGGCATACTGGGTGGTTGTGCCAGCATCATCAAGAAGGAAATCAACCTTAGAGAAAGAGCCGTCAGAATTGATAGAGATGTTGATATCGTAATCCGCATGGTAAGCAGTATATAAATAGGTATAGTCTTTTTCAGCGACTATATGCAAAGTGTCGATGCCATCGACATCTTTTCTTTCTGCTTTCAAAGATTTACTGTTGATATATTCACCTTGCCAGTCTTTTCTTAAAAGATAGTATGTCTCGTTTAAGAAATTAGAGAGGTTGTTTTCATAGTTATCAAGTTTTGCCAAAGCGTCTTCTTCGGTGAGTTCTGTTTCTTCTTTGGCATCATCCTTAATTGAATAATATTTGGCGTGTTGAGTGCCAACATCTGCTTTAAGGGTATCGTAAAAACAATTTATTGAACCGTCGGTCGGGAAACCAACGTAGCCAATGAGATTAGTTTGATCCCAAGCATCAAGATAGGAGTCGCATTCACCTTCAAGAGTATAGAAATTCGCATATCTCTTGTATTCGGTTTTTTCATAACGATAGTTGCCTTTTTGATAATAGTTGATTTTGTTTGTTTTGCTATTGAAGGAGATTGCTTTTTCCATGATGGAATCTGCTTCTTTGAGGGTGATTTCATTCTCTGACCAAATCGATGAAGAGGATGATGAAGAAGATTCTTCGGAGGAAACTTCTGATGAATACTCGCTAATGGATGATTCGGAGGAATTTTCATTCTCACTGTTAGAGGAATTAACTTCGCCACATCCAGCCATAAGGGGAATGATTCCCAATATTAACAATTTCTTAAGTTTCATCGTTACCTCCTTGTATAAAATGACTTTACGAACTTCACTATTTTATGCTAGTGAAAATAAATTGTATAATCTTTTCGTTACTAATTTACTGAAAAGGGAGTTTTATGAAAAAGAGAATAGGTGCAATCACTATATTATCGGCTATGTTTGTTTTAGCATCATGCGGGGAGATCAATTCTTCAATTTCCGTTTCTTCAGGTGACGAAGGATCGTCTTCTCAAGCAATTTCCTCGGAATCCTCTTTAGAATCTTCCTCATCTAACGAAGAGATTTCATCGAGTGAATCTTCATCCTCATCAGTTGACGATAGCAAAGTCACTAACATTAAATTCGTTATCAAAACAATTAATGTGAATCCTAATGAGACAGCCCAACTTCAATGGAAAATCTACCCATCGACTGCTAAAGTGAAGGATGTTGTTTTCTCTATTGATGATGAAGATGTTGCATCAGTTTCTTCTGATGGAATTGTTACAGGTTTAAAGGTGGGCACAACGACTGTCACGGCTATCACCCTTGATGGAAATTTCTCTGATACAGCCACGATAAATGTCATTGGGGAACAAGCAACTGGCATTAAATTGATCGTCCCTGATAACACTATCCAAGATGACAATGGAAACTACTTAATCAAAGTTGACCAAAAGATTCAATTATCGTATGAGATGAGCCCAAACGGTTCGATAAATACTGTTACTTATGCGACAAGCACATCTTCGGGCGATGCTTCGGCATATCTTTCAGTCTCTAAAGGAGGTATCCTCACTGGAAGAAAATATAAAATCAAAGTCACAGTCTCAGTAACGACAGATAATCTTTTTACTGATTCAGTTACTTTCTCCGTCGTCAAAGATTCGATATATTCTCAATACCTTTTGAAGAATACACTTAAGAAATCAACGTCCTTAGAAAAAGAAAATGTCATTTCAGGCACAAAGAAAATCGTTCATATAAAGAAGAAATCTTCAATCGATGATGAAACGAATGAGACCTTCAACATCTATACCAATGGCGTTTCTAGAAGTTATACTGAAAAAGATAAATATCTCAACAAAACGAAAACATACGATGGATTCTATGGAATCTACGACAATAAGTTCTACCAAATAGTTAGAAGTGGTTCAGATTACACGGGATCTTCAGTCATGAATATTGGTGAGGGAGATAATGAAATAACACTTGATGATGCAAAAGAATGCTCATCCTTGGCATATTACCGCACCCATTATGGCCTTGCTAATATCATTCAAGCTGAATATATCGATTCTTCCTTGTATTTTGGATATTCGGGAGATTGGACTTCATATATTTTGGAAGAGAAAAACAATGAAATTTCAATAACGGCTTCATTCGAAAAGACAGCCTCATCATATTATGAAACTTCATATTATCGCGCGATGAAACTTGATATTTCAGTAACTGATGAAGGAATGATTTCGGGCTACACATTTACCGCATACGATTATGATTCATCGTCATATGATTTCACAAATCATACGTTGAACGAAAATCCAAGTGCGACGGAAACAATTGAGCATACATTCACGCAAAATAGTGGTACAAAGACCGAGAATTCATCATTTGCCTTAGAACCGTCTCAATGTTATTTCACATCTTTTGACGTAAGTGTCGTTAATTCAACTGATTCATCGGAAACGTTATATGTCGGTGATTATCTTAAATATGTCGTAAGTAACTCTCTCCCAAGTACGGCAACAACATATATTGATAAAATCTCATATGTTTCAAGCTCAAATGAGGATGTTGTTAAATATTCTTCATCTGGCGGACTTAGAGCAGTTGGAGAAGGGGAAGCAACCTTAACTTTCTCTTCCTCTAATGGAGTTTTTTCCACCACCACAGTAAACGTTTCTTACAAAGCACCTGAAGGAGTTTCTATCAGTTCAAGCAAAGATAACGTCAAAGTTGGGGAAACATTAGAAAATATCACCGCTTCAGTCTCACCATATGGTGCAAAAGATGATGCAAGCATTTCTATCTTGTCAGGCAACGAATATGCGACATTGACGTATAATGAAACATCAAAGGCATATTCTTTAACTGGCGTTGCTAAAGGAAAAGTGATTCTCCAAGCAACATCAAACGTTGATAATACGATTAGTTCAACGAAGACGATATATGTCTATGAAGAATTAAGCGAAGATGATGTGTTGACAACATTGCTCAATAACAAATATGTAACAACTGCTAGTGCTAAGACGTACATCTTAACATTCTTAGAAAATGGCAAAGGAAAGGTAGTGGATGGATTTGAAGATTATTCAACGACTTATGCCACGTTTGAATACGCGGTTTCGGGATTTAGCATTTCTATAACTAATCTTAAGAGCGCAAATACCTCTCTCTTATATAGCTTAGAAACCTTAACTTTGGCAAATACAGGTTTAACTATCTCAGGAAAGATGCAGACTTCAACGAGCTCATATAGCAAGAAAACGTATACATTCTCATTATATGAAGAATAATTTGGTTGATATAACCTTAGAAATCTCCCCAAGTATGATTGAGGAAATACCTAATGGAGAGAAGAAATATCTTTCTGGTCATTTCGGCACCCATTTCGACGTGATGGATAAGACTTTTCCTATCGAATGCACCCGTTTAAATGGAATTGTTTTTTGATATCAGCAATATTAAAAATAGAGATATTTCAGTAGATGATATCGATATAAATGAAGCGCATGAAAAGATGTTTGTTCTTTTTTATAGTGACTTCATTGAAGAGGTCGGTTACGGAACTACTAGATATTCAAAAGAACATCCTCAATTATCGGATGAACTTATTGATGCATTGCTTAGTAAGAAAATATCTATTATCGGTCTGGATTTTGCTGGCCTTAGAAGAGGAAAAGAACATACGATAAAAGATCAGCATTGTGCAAATCATGGTGTGTTTATAGTTGAAAACCTATGTAATCTTAAAAGCTTGGTCAACAAGAAGAATATTATTGTTAACACCTATCCAATGAAAATAGTTAAAAGTACAGGTCTACCATGTAGAGTTATTGCAGAATATATAGATTAGGTAACAAATAGTATCGATTAAAACAGGGTTTATAAAAATGAGACTTTTTTTAAAGAATATCGATATGAATTAAAGACACTAGGCCGTTTTCTTCTCTTCGTAATTGTTGATGATTTCTTTGATTTCTTTTGAGGATAGAGTTTTGCTTTCAGCCAAGGCTTTAGCAAGAATGTCAATCAATTCTCTATGATCGGAGATTATTGAGGAGGCTTTAGAAAGGTGTTCTTGAAGGATTTCCGCTTTCTTTTTATCACAAATTTCAAGTTTCCAATTTGATTCTACTTGCATCATGCCTGGCGCTGTCGTTCTTACATATTCAAATCCGTAATATGCCGAATTGAATAAGGTGTTTATGTGGCGACTTGCTTTCTTGATATCATCGGCAGCTCCTAATGAATGCTTGTTTAAACATATTTTCTCGGCCGCTAGTCCGCCCATGCATGTCGTGATGGAATTTAAAAGCTTTTCTGCGTCATCCATCTTATCATTTTCGTCTTTATCATCATCAAATTTTTCCTCAAACATCGTAAATCCTGCAACATTGCTGGTTTTTTGAGTAGATACTGAGGATAATTCACCATTGAGATAATAATTCACAAGCATATGGCCGATTTCGTGATAGCAGACGGACATACTTGTTTTCTTTGAGACTCTTGTTAAATCTCCGAAACGGATTTTAGCTATATTTGCTTCAAAATCTTCTTCGGTGATATTTTCTTTCCCTTCGCGTATCGAAGAGATTATCGTCTCATTGATGAGCGATTTAATATCTGCGCCAGAAAAACCTCCTATTTTGCTAGAGAGTTTCTTTGAATCTATTCCTTTGATGTTTTCATGTTTAGAAAGATATAGATCAATTATTGCGGCTCTATCGTCTAAATCTGGTGGAGCAATATTTATTTGTTTCTCCATTCTTCCGGAACGAAGAAATGCTCTAGGCAATGCCTCTTTGGCGTTCGAGGTGCCAATAACTAATACTCCATCTGAGGATTTGACTCCATCGATTTCGGTTAAAAGAACCTTCATCGTTTTTCTTGAATAATCAGACATAAAATCCCTATTCATGATCAACTCATCAAGCTCATCTATGAAGACTATCGATGGAGAATGTTTCTTCGCTTCCTCAAATATTCTTTTTATTTCACTTATTGTTTTTGCTTGATCATCTTGCTCACTTGATTCAAATTCGAATAAAGGAACGCCAGATTCACCGGCGATTGCCTTAGCAAGTAAGGTTTTTCCAACCCCTGGTGCCCCAGCAAGTAAGAGGCCTTTGAATAGGTAAGCTCCTTTCTTTTTATATTCATCATAGTTTTTCAAAACATCGATGATTTTCTTAGCTTCTGACTTTTCTTGGGCGTAGCCTGCGATGTCATTTAAAGTAACACTCATATGTAATTCCCTCCTTTTGTGTTGTACCTTCGATTTTAACATAGAAAATATCCCCAAATCGGTAAAGCGCAATACTAGATATACAGTGTATAAAAAGAGAAAAAATGAACGTATAATTGAATTAGGTAAAAAGGAAAGGAATCATGTATAACATTCAAAGATTTATCGATGCACAAACCAATATATACAAGGATGTAGTAAAAGAACTTAGAAATGAGAAAAAAGAATCTCATTGGGTTTGGTTCATCTTTCCTCAGCTCAAGGGATTAGGCTTTTCCGAGATGTCTGAATATTATGGCATTGAAAATATGGATGAGGCCAAAGAATACGTTTCTAATTCTCGCTTGTGGAATAGATATCTTGAGTGTTGCTCTATATTACTTTCCTCAGAAAAGAAAGATATTAAAGAAATCATGGGATATGTTGATTCCTTGAAACTTCTTTCATCTCTAACTTTGTTTTATGAAGTTAGTAAAAATGAGATTATATCTAAACTATTAAGTAGATATTATGGTGGAAAAGAAGATGAAAACACTTTAAAAATGCTTAGCGTTGTCTTGTGAATAAGGCAAAAATGGCTTTTGATGGGTTAGGTATTTTTATAAAAGCTATTAAAAATAAAAAAAGAACTGATTCAATCAGTTCTTTTTGCTACCTAATATTTATTATTTAGCCTCATTGAATGTTATTTCAAGAATGAATGAAGAAAGAGTGACAAACGCAATGAATAAGAGGAATGTTCCTGTAGCAAGACTCATTCCGTTTGAATAACAAAGAAGGACTATAATCGTGACAATTGAAAGAAGAAATTGCCAAATTAAAGAGCGGTCTCTATTTTTATTCTTGATAAATGGAACTATTGCTTTAATTCCAAAAAGCGTTAATCCTCCGATAATATCGATAAGCTTTACTAATCTACTTTTTTCACA
>CAVHQU010000021.1:0-11780 GCA_963638555.1 bacterium
GAATTAATTGATATCTCCAAGGAAGAAAGAGACTTATTCATGGATGATGTCGCCAATGTTAGCAATGCCATCCATAAAGCCTTCAACCCAGATAAGGTCAACTATGGTTTCTATGGAGACACAGGCAAACATCTTCATTGTCATCTTTGCCCTAAATACAAGGATGGATTCGAATGGGGTGGAGTTTTTATGATGAATCCGCATCAAAACGACATGAATGATGAAGAATTAGAAAAGATCGCTTCAAAAATCAAAGAATACCTCAAATAATTTCAAGAACAAACAAGACTCGTTACCTAACGGGTCTTTTTCATATTTGAATCTCTAGTCAAATTGGAACTTCACAATAAGTGGCTTCTTGCCCAAAGAATTTTCAATCGTTATTAGCAATAAAGAGTATAATCTTCATAAATTAGAGGATGAACTAAATGAAAAAGAGAAAAATAAACATTCTATTACTAAGCGCCATCTCACTTTCTTTGCTCTCCGCTTGCGGGAACTCTGAAGAAAAGAAGTGGTCATATACAAAAGAAGACATGTCTTCCTTTCTAACAATTGATGCGACATATGAAGGCAAGGATGAACAATCCTCCCTAAAAACAGATACTGATATCACCTTATTCAAGGAAAAGATCGATAACGATGATGTTATCGTCTATGACGTAGACAAAGCCGTTTCCTTGATGGATGAGAAGAATAAGGATTATGCTGATTATAGCATTTTAAAAGCGGCTTCTCTCCCTGTCTCCAATGTTGAAACGTTATCTGATAATGATGGTTTTAACGTTACTTTTGAAGCGGATGATTCACTTAAGAATGTTGGGATGCTTGTTCATCCTTCAGTCACTTGTTCAAACAAATATGTCTTAGTTAGCCAAGCAGTGGACGATTCAAGCAAGAATAACGATGCCCAAGCTGATTTCGAAGAGAAATACGTTTCTTCGACATTTAGCTGGAATGACGGTGGAAAGTTCATTTTCCAACTCGTAAGCAATATAGGAATCGTTTTTGCTGGAATAGGTTCAGAAAACCCTACAGCCATTGTTACTGGCATCTCAGGCATCATTGGAAGCCTTGCCGATAATTTTGCAACTAGTGGGGCCACAACCCAAGATGTAATGAACCAATTAAAAGAAACCGATCGCAAGATTGATGAATTGGGCTCGAAATTAGAAAAAAACACCCAGCAACTTTCCGATGAAATCGTTCGCACTGAGGCTCTTGTTGACCAAACCAACCTCAACACACTTAATTTGGCAATCAATGATTTTGCCACAAATTGCCTTGCCCCAATCAATACTTTCAATCGTAATTTGGCCGATGCTGCAAGTGACTATTACCGTAATTTCGTTAACTCTTCGCAAACCGTCAATCTTTTCCTAGAAAAAGGAGAAGATGGCAAATGGAATACGAATTCCTTAACTTCCATCACTGATTCAAGTCAATATAATTGTTCTTTAACGATTTCCGATTTTACAAACGCCAAAGCCAACTTGGCAAAAACAAACAATATTGTTGAGAATGGCTTCATGGATGCCCTTCTTAAAGATATTGAGGCGGCAATCGAGAAGAAAACAGATATTCCAGAAGGCCTATCAAAGAGTGATTTAAGAGGATTTGTTTCATCGATGATTTATGAGCAATTCATGAAACAATATTTCTCCACGAATAAAGAAAAAGCCCAAGAATACCGTAATATCGTCATTGAACTTGCCCAAAGAATAAGCGGTTCATCCGGAAAGGTTTCTATCCTCAATTCCTATTTCTCGAGATTGCAATGCATGTATAACTTCGCAAAAGAAATCAAACCAACAGTTCGCACTCTTTGCGCAAATCTTCTTAAAACGTTGGATTTGAATACTGCTCGTGCTGCTGAGGCTATTTCCTTTGCTGGATATAGCACCTCCGATCTAGAAAAAGACTACAAGAGTGCCCGCTCCTCCGTCCAAACTCTTTATAAGAGTGTCAAAGAAACCTCAGATTCGTATTCCTTTACGACTTCAGCAACCTTAACTGGTGGACTCTATCATGGGGAGTATTCAGCCACGTACACCAATCCTGGCAATAAATGTGAGTTGAATGTTTCTTTCAATGCTGAAAAGATCGATTCTAATGGAATGGCTATTTCTAGAAGCAAAGATGACCTTTCCAAACACAACACAATCACAGTCACCCAACATGGACGCATCTCAACTAGATGGTCTTTGTTACGTTCGCTTGGCTTAGCTGATAGCAAGTCTGATTATATCAACTATCTTGCCTCATCCAATGTCATTTCTTCCTCTTCCATTGAGGCAATGGATATGCTTCTCTCACTAAATGAAGCAAACTCTTCTTGCTACCGTATCTTAACTAGCGGGGCAAAAGAAAGAGAACTCAATAGCTCTGACTCCTCATTACCCCTTAACTGCGTGGCTCAAGGAAACCCTGGCGGAAAATATTATGAGGTTGGAAAAGACTACACTTATCGTCAAGGAAACAACTCTTCAAGCTGGTATGGAAGAAGCTTTGAAGGAACATTCATCTCCGCTAGAAACGGATCTTCCCTCGGTACGGGAAAGATTGCCTCATGGGCAAGATATGCCGAAAGTCACTGGTATTGGTACAACGATGAATACTGGGCTTTTAGTAACAACAAGAAGGACAACTATTTCTTCACGATTGATATCGTTAGCCAAAATTAGGCATAGAACTGAACATTTTAAAAGGTGAGCATTGCTTGTGCTCACCTTTTTAATACGATTTTTCGTTGGAAGATTTTTCTTTGCTGCACCATCGAACAAGACTAGACTTGGTATAAAGACTATAGATCATACAAAATAAATCATAAAAACATCGATGAAACCGATGTTATTGCACGTTAATGTACAACAATATATAAAAAATGTACAAAATTAAGGAGGAAATGTATGATTGTAACAACTACTCAATTAAGAGAAAATCAAAAAGAATACTTAGATCTATCTTTGAAAGAGGATATTTACATCACTCGCAATGGCAAGATATTTGCAAAAATTACAAATCCATATGCCGATAAAATTGCCGTGTTACGCTCGTTAAGGGGTTCTATTTCCTCAAAAATGAGCGCAGAAGGCATCCAAGATGAGAGGACAAAGAATTTATGAAAGTTCTTTTCGACACTTGCATTCTCTTGGACTTTTTAATGAACAGAGGTGATTTTGCAGATGATGCAGAAAACATCCTAGTAAAGGCTGCATGCCAAGAAATCAGTGGATTTCTTACCTCAAAAAGTGTTTGTGACCTTTTCTATATTTATCATAAAGAGACAAAAGATGCCTCGCTTGCCTGCAAGAGGATCAATGACCTTCTTTCTATCATTTCTTTGCTTGATACCTCAAAAGAAGACGTGCAAACCGCTTTGTCTTTGCCTTGTACAAACGATTTTGAGGATGATTTGATGATTGAAACCTCTATCAGAGAAAAAATGGACGTTATTGTAACTAGAAATCTTAAGGATTATTCAAAATCCCCGGTTAAAGTTTTATCGCCAAAGCAACTTCTCCAAGAAGAAAAGAGGTTTTGATACTATTTGAATAACACTCTAACGACGTTGAAATCCAGGAATATTGTGACAAGTTAAAGGCGGAAGGAAAACTGAATGAAGATGACCAAAGTAAGCGACATTACATCAACGAGTGATATTTTGACCGCGACTCTAGAGAGGGTACAGGATGTTTATGGAGGTCGGCTTTAGCTTGTTACCATTTAGTCTAATTGAGGCCATATAAAAATGCACCGTATATGTTGAATATTGGATTTGACTTGCGAAATATAAACCCAATTTTTGAAACCGATTAAAACACAAATTTTTTGATGGATTGATTGACTTTTTTAATTTTTACTTGCACATACGCGTGTACTTTTTTAAAATTTTCACGTATTACACGTATATACGCGTAATGGAGGTATTAAAAAGCTACAATGAGAAAAACATTAGCAATAATACTTGCAACCCTCACATTAGCCTCCTGTGGATCGGTGAGCGAGACTAACTCTTCAAGCAGTAATGGATCTCAATCATCAAAACAAGAAGGTTCATCAAGTGAAGAAATTCCATCTTCATCTGAATCTTCCTCCACTGCTACATACAAGGTAACGTTCCAAAACTATGACGGAACATTCCTCTATGAAACGGAAGTGGAAGAAGGAAAGCCTGCAGTATATGTTGGCGAAACACCAACTAAGCCTGTAGAAGAGGGGAAGGTCGACTATACCTACGAATTTGTGGGATGGGACAAAGACTTACAAAAAATATTTGAAGATACGATTGCAACTGCAATCTTCGAGGCAAAGACTGAAGAAGGCTGGGGCAATATCATCTGGTTCTAAAAAAGAAGGAGAATAAATTATGGAAAAGAAAGAATTCATCAAACCTGCAATTGAAGTCATCTACATCAATGATGGCGACATCATTACAGCTAGTGGTTTAACGAATAAGAACGCATTAGATAACTGGTTAAATGACGATGGCAACGAGGATTGGACTTTATGAGAAAAACATTTTTGTTCCCTTTAATTGCTTCCGGACTTGCCATTTCAGCAATTTTCGCATCAAACACGGAAGTTTCCACATTTGATCCATTTGGCGATGAAATTGGTAACGCCTCCGCAAAGAATTTTGGCGACGACACTCCAATAAATGTCTATCAAAAAACTGCTGCACTTACACCTGTAACAACAGCTCCAACTATCGGAGACAAGTTCGGTATCCAAGTTTCAAGCGTTTCTAAATCTGGAACCAATAACGTCCGCTCCGTTAGATTTATCGCCGAAGTCAGCGATTTAAACTGCTCTGTTAAGTTCAACAGAACCATTAAATCCTTAGGAGACGATAAGAAAGTTTCTGATGATGATAAGGTCTTAAAAGCAGAAGCTTCAATTGAAGTCGATTCAGCTTATACATCAATTGCAAATGGAACAGATACATACAGCCCTACAACAAGCGGTAACTATTTAGTTGTTTACACGATGAGAAATGTTCCAGAAACATATTGGGATTCTTACTTCGATGTAAGTGTCTCACTCACTTACTTAGATTCAAATAGCGATGAGCAAACTATTACATCATCATCTCATAAGGCGAATATCTTGGGTGGTTTGTATTCTAAAAGTTCTGCAACAATCACTACAGATACTGATGGTACTAGCACAATCGCTTATACCGATAGCACAGTCTCCAATTCATCGGCAATAGCGGCCACATTAGAAATCCCTGATTCATCCTATCCTGCTATTGCAGTTAAGAAAGTAGAAGATTCAAGTATTTCCACAATGTCATTTGGCGATAATGTCACGACAATTGGAGAAGCAGCATTCTCTAATAAAGTTGGAACAGCATCTGAAAGCAACGGAAAGGGCTCAGACTATGCTAACTATGAATCGTCTTATACAGGATTGACATCCGTTGGATTCACAAGTCAAACGATCACGATTGGTGATTTCGCCTTTGCCGGATGCACGAATTTAAAGACGATCACTTGGCCTACAGGTTCAACTGGTTCTCCAGCCACTATCGATGTTGGCTATGGATCATTTGCAGGCACAGGCATTACCGAGATTGATATCCCTGATTCAAGATATATTCAGGCTTATGCTTTCGGAGGCTGCCCAAAACTCCAAAAAGTTACTATCTATAACGAATGCTTATGTGATAATGAACTTTCTGACAATCCTTCTTTAGAAACAGTTATATTTGATGAAAAAATCAATAATTCGCTTAATCAAAATTTGACTAGTGCTGGAGGACTCACCTTTGTCGCTGGAATAGATGGAGAAGACAAGAGTCCATTCAAGAATTGCCCAGCTCTCAAGACAGTTACAGTCAATTGCAAGACCACAAGAGAAGATATTTGGGCAAATGCCTTTGCAGGCTGCACTTCGCTTGAAACGTTTGATGCGGCAAACTCAAGCTCCACGGTTTTATCTGCAAATATGTTCAAAGGCTGCACAGCTTTGAAGACAATCAACTTAACGACAAATGTTACAAAGATTGATGCAAGTACGTTTGCTAATTGTGGCTCAAGTAATGTCACGATTAACTATACTGGCACACTTTCTGAGTTCGAAGGTAAATGTGGAAGCGGTTGGTACACTGGCGCAACTGTAACCGTAAAAGCATCTGATAAGACACAGACTTACAGCGGCTTAAATTCGTAATTAACTGCTAAAAATAACGTCACCGTTTGGTGACGTTTTTTCTTTTTTACTTGAGATGAAAGACATCATTCGAATTGCTACTTTATATAGAGCGAATAGAGTCACAGTCAAAACCGTCTAAAGGCAATGATCCCTATTATTTCTATAAGGGCGACTATTATTCTAGTGCCATTGCCCAAACCATAGATAGCACTGAAGGCTATCTCTTCGATGATGGCGACTTCATCATCCTAGGCATCACCTACTAGTTCAAATGCGAGCCGATTGTTTGGAATGTCGTCTCTAGTGCGGACGGGGTTTACTCACTCATTGCGAAAAACACAGTTGATGGAAGTATCTTCGACGATAGCAGCAACAATTATAAGGATTCCACAATTCGAAGTTTTCTCTTAGGGGATTTCTTCAACAAAGCATTTGCTTTCAATTCTTCTAGTATTTTGGAGCAAGAGGTCGATAACAGTGAATCCTCTGGCGTAAAGGAGGAGAAGACGAATACTTATTATTGTGAAAATACGACTGACAAGCTCTATCTCCCTAGTTATCAAGAGGTTTATGCGCTCTCTAATGGCACAATAGCTACCACCACCGATTGGACAAGATGCCAAAGCTGCCGTTGCGCTCAATCGAAAATAAACAATGATGGCAAAATGCATGGTGAGTTTGACCCTACTAGCACTTATTGGCTACGCTCGCCTGACGCTTGTGGCGAAAACTATGGCTGGGTCATTGGCGAGTATGGATCTGGGTTGCATTTTGCATCTGTGAATATGGCTAATGGCGTTCGTCCAGGGATGAAGATATCCTTATCTTAATCGCTTGAGTTTACTTACTAGATGCATGGAGATATCCTTCCATGCATTTTAATTGTCAGGATTCTTGCCATTGTCTCATACTTACTAGTCACTAATTGGTGGGCTCTATAGAAGAGATAAGTCTGGCTTCTTCTTTTGACCACAAGAGAATAGTCTCTTAAGGGATTGATACATACACGCTGAATCTTTGTGATACTAAAAGTTTCTTTCTTCAGCAATTCTATATCTAGCAGACACTGTAATTGTTGATTGTGCTTCGCTTGAATGTCTTAGATTTTCCTACGACATAGTTTTTCTTATTCTATTTTCCTTTAAAATAACGCGGCTTGACGGAACTGTTTAGGGTACATTGACACGAAAACTGTTTTGAACTACCATTTTTTTGTCCATAAAATCTTTGATTTTGAAAATATGTACCAAAGACTGTTATGATTTAGATTCCGTTTTTGGAATCAAGATAGGTGATCATATGAAACTAAAAAAGAAAATACCAATGTTACTAGCTGTAACCTTCCTTATGACTTCTTGCGGGACGGAATCCTTTTCGTCCAATAATTACGTTCAATCCTCGGATAGTTCTTCTTGCGATTCCGATGCAAGCAGTGGCATCTCATCCGAATCAAGTTCGAAGGATTCGAAAGAGGGCTACACGATATATTTTGATTTAGATGGTGGAAGCTCTCCATCGTACGTTTCTCAAAAAAATATTGAATCGTTATCTTCTGATGATTTTTTCTTTGATTGCGTTAAGAGCGGGTACAACTTCCGCGGATGGTCATATAACGGGGTTCAAATCTTCAACGAAGACGGCGAGAAAATTGAAGAAGTGGCTCTGGAAGATAATATGACTTTCAAAGCTTTGTATGACACCACCGCAAAGTTGACAATCAAAACTAACATGGAAGGAGCTGGTTCACTCACTGGTGAGGGATACTATGACTATGACTCTGAGATTGATGTGGTTGCCATAGCAAACCAAGGATATGATTTTGCAGGTTGGTATTCAGAAAGCGGCGTCATCTTGTCTAATCAAGAAAAATACATTTACGTTATAGGCAATTCCGATGTCGTCATCGAAGCGCGTTTCAAACTTGCAACCTTCAAACTTGATGTGCTTTCATACGATGAGGCGTATGGGACCGTTTGCGTCAAAGATGGGTCAACAACCACGACCGAAGAATACAAAAATCAAATCACGGAGGAATTCACCTATACCGATGAGATAACCGTATCGGCGCATTCTAAGGATGACGCTGTACGCTTCATTGGCTGGTATGATGACGATTCAACCCTCTTGAGTGCCGATGTGACATACACTTTTGATATGCCAAACCATGACTACAAGATCATTGCGAAGTGGAATAATTTTAAGATTTCTTACGAGCTTGATGGTGGCACAAATAATAAAAACAATCCGACCATCATAAATACGGATGAGGGATACACGCTCAAGAACCCATCGAAGATAGGATACGTCTTCGTTGGATGGTACACGGATGAGAACTTCGAAAACGAAATTGACTACATACCTGCCGGAACGACAAATGACCTCACCCTTTACGCAAAATGGGAATTACGTGAATACTACATCAGCTATGAATTGTATGGTGGAATCAATGACGTGACAAACCCTGACACTTATACGATTGAGACACCAACCTTCTCTTTGATGGCGCCGACTAAGAGCGGCTACGCCTTCATGGGATGGTACAAGGAGCCTTCCTTCGAAACGCAGGTCGAGACCATAGCCATTGGCACTCATGAAGATTTTACCTTGTATGCGAAATGGGAGCCTATCACCTACACAATAACTTACGAACTTGATGGTGGAGAATGCGATGGAAACCCTGAGTCTTACAATATTTTGTCAGAAGATATCGTTTTATCCTCACCGACAAAGGATGGTTATACCTTCCTTGGATGGTATAGCGGAAATGAAAAGGTTACTAATATTCCTTCTGGAAGCATTGGCAATATTTCACTTACGGCAAAATGGCAGGCAAACAAGAATGTATTAACCATAATAAGCAGCGATGAAGCCAAGGGGACAGTCACGATAAGCCAAGGCTCGGGATATACAGATGAGCAAATCACCATAAAAGCAACGCCTGCTACTGATTGCGTTTTTGAAGGATGGTATCGCGGAAATCATTTGGTGAGTGATTCCAAAGAATATACATTTGTAATGCCAACCACTGATTACTCTTTAACGGGAGTTTTCTACACCAAAGAAGAAAAATCTCGTAGAGTCTATGGCATGACACCTGTTATTTCCGAGGATGGAAAGACACTCACCTATGGGCTATATCCTCAAAGCCGCGTATCCGATTCTGATACTCTTTCTAAACTTAATGCATTAACGGAAACCGAATCAAACGGCTGGTATTTATTAGATGGCACATATTACACTAAGCAAGTAGCCAATCCATACAGCTTTACGATAGGATATGAAACCGCCTCTACTTATTTTACTGATGGCGAAAAAATTGAAAAAGGTACTACCTATTGGTTTAGATGTGATCTAATAAACTGGGATATCATTTATAAGGATGACGGTACATACACTTTAAATTCTTCTGTCCTTCTTGACACTCACGTATTCTATGAAGATGACGGACAAAACGATGGGTATAATGCAAATAATTATGCTCATTCCGAAATTAGAAGGTGGTTGAATGACGATTTCTACAATACTGCCTTTTTAGACAACTCATTCATTCAAAAGACAACCGTTGACAATTCGGCCGCGTCAGCTGGATATGATAGCAGCGCATACGCTTCAGAGGATACATACGATAACGTTTACATACTTAGCCGTTCTGAGTATTGCAATACAGAATATGGCTACGATGCCAGCGGCATTATACATGGTCCTGAAGCCGAAACCAGAGAATGCTCCCCAACCGATTGGGCAAGGGCCAGTCATGGAATGTGCATGTGCCAAATCTCTGATCCTGGCGTAGGAAATGGTTGGTATATGTCACGTTCAGCATATAATGGAAATTCAGGAGATATACTATATATAACAGACGATGGTTCCTTCTTTATGATTTCTTCTATTGCTACCTTTCTAGGTGTTCGTCCAGCTATTCATATTAAAATTTCGTAAACTTTGTTGCAATGTCACTTTTTGAGACGGAAATGAATAGCCATAAGAGTAGCATCAAACAGGCGAAGAAGGCCACTGATATAAAAAGAAACAAACGAAGAGAAGACAAAGAATCATTGTAAAACGCTTATGATAGCGAAACGCGATATTCGATTGTTGCCAATCCCGACCAGGGACTATGCCTACTTATTGGTTACAAACATTATAGGGGATTGAGGGCATTGAACACGATGGATCTGGATAATTTCTAAAGCGCCTCATATATAGACTTTATAGAATCTATCGAACTTGAGGTTTTTTAGAGAAGTGACCAAAATAAGACATGGGATGTCAACCAATACTGTAGCTGAAGTTATTTTGTATGTTTTAACTAGTGTTAGTCTCTTAAAGGAATGGAATCAAATGCACCGAATCTTTTCTTCTAAATGTTTCTTTTAGCAATTTACAATTAATCTTTAAACATATGCTTTTTGATTTTGATGCTTTCCACCTTAACCTCATTTGAAAATTAAATTAGACTGCTAAAGAGATATACAAAACGATATAAACAAATATTTGAAAAAGCCGTCAACTAGGGTCTATTCGGTATTTTGCTTTGCTTTTGAAAAGCCAATAGCGTCCAAAATTATAACGATTGAAATAAGGTGTTTGCTTTGCCGTACTGCTGGCCAGTCGAACACCTAAAACAAACGTTTTTAATGGCTCTTTCGAGTTTGAAAGAGCCAAAAATGTTCGTATTTACGTCAATAGTTCCGTCCTCGTTGACCAACACTTTCACAACGAAGGAATTGATGATTGCCTGGATCTGCTTCTTGTCTGGGATTCCAGATTTTGTGATCTGCTTCAAGGCATACCATATCTCATCAAAGGTGTATTTAGGAATCTTTATTTGAGCCTTCTCTAATTCCTCTTCAAAGGATTTCTTCTGATTCTCCAGCTTTATCAGTTCCTCTTTTGTAGAAGGGGTGATGATACCCATAGAGATAGCGTTCATGAAGTTAGAGATTTTCTTATTTATGTCGGCAATGCTCTTCTTTATGAGTGCCGTCTCATCAGCTTCCTTGTCTTGCTGTTCGTAGATGTTCTTCGCTATTTCTT
This sequence comes from bacterium, assembly GCA_963638555.1. Lineage (GTDB taxonomy): Bacteria > Bacillota_I > Bacilli_A > RFN20 > CAG-826 > UBA4951. The sequence goes on from CAVHQU010000021.1 coordinate 11,197, forward strand.
TTGAGAACTTGGTATTCTTTAGACAAAAGAGAATCGTTTTACCGACGGTATCTTCAATCAGGTCCTTGGAAATAGATTTGGCATCGCACTTATGCTGTCTAGTTCCTCTACAGGTGTAGTAGAAGTATTGCTTACCTGATTTTGAGGTTCCACAATTTCCTAAGTATGGAGAACCGCATTTAGCACAGAACATCTTTCCTGAAAGAACATATTCCTCTGGTGCTGATAAAGAAAAGTGTCTATGCTTAATTCCTTTCTTCTTCCTTTCCTGAACTCTATCGAATCGTTCTCTTGTAACTAGTGGTGGAATGGCATGCTCATTCCTTTGACCAGAGCATTTAAGAACACCGACATATCTTTCACTAGCCAAGAAGCTTTGAATCGTGTTGTAGGTGATCTTACTGCCATCATTACGCCTAAAACCTCTTTTCTCCAATTCCCTTTCTATTGCCAATATGGATTTCCCTTCCTCGTCATAGAGTCTGAAAGCCTCTTGGACGGCAGGGCCTTCAATCTCATCGATTTGGTAGTAGCCGTTAACGACTTTATAACCGAATTGTCTTGTTCCTCCGGTAGACTTATCC
>CAVHQU010000022.1:0-8479 GCA_963638555.1 bacterium
GTATCTACTATCTCTAATGCCAGAGAAATCCCCTTCCTTGAAAGACATATAAATGATTCCTTCATCTTTGAGGGAATCTTTTAATTTGTTTAAGGCGGCAATTAATTCTTCTTCTTTTAGATGAAGTAATGAAGCGCATGCGAAAACCCCATCAAATTCTTTCTTATATGTTATAGAGAGAACATTCTCATTCTTAACGTTTAATCCTAAATCTTTAGCGTGTCTTACGAACTCATCAACGATATCTATTCCTAAAACATCATAGCCTTCATTCTTAAAATGGAGGGAATCTCTACCTGAGCCAAAACCCACGTCAAGGATTTTGCCATTCTTTGGAATATATGAAAGAAATTCTTTGTATGTGTCAGACATATCAATAGAAGAAGTCTTTTCTATGTATTCTAGGGCATTTTTCTCGTAATAATTCATTCTTAACAACCTTTGGAGGCCAAATAAAATTGCTCAACGTAGTCTTTCTCGATTACTAAATCAAGCTTTTCAACATCGCTTGGCAAGGCTTTGCCTGCATATTTCTCATGCAAAACCTTCTGAAGTCTCTTGTTTCTCAACTTAAGTTCTTTGATCCTATCCAAACTTGGTGGAATATTCGATTTTGAGGAGTTACAGCTCTTATGCACATACACAAGATTCCATAGATCATCCGAATACGTGAAGAACCAAGGAATAACGTGATCTCTAGAAAGATCTTTCTCCTCGATTTCTTTATGGCAAATGAAGCAGATATGTTTCTCATTTTCCATATCAAGATATTTGTCAAAACCTTTAAGAGAAGACCTTTTTACGTCTTGTTCATCCATGATACGGACTTTCTTTCCGATTCTTGGCGATGAATTGTAGTCTTCCACCAATATTCGTCAATGAGATGGAAAGCTCGTCAATCGCCAACATCATCTATAAATTCGGGAAAAAGAGAATCTCCAAGGATTTATGCGAATACGTTTTTGAGAAATCCAAGGAGATTAGTTACCTTCAAAACCCAGATTGTTCATTGGAGATAGCCGATAGAGCGATAGCAAAAGCCAAATATCATTCAAGGGATGAAGTGGAAAAAGAAGACATCGATATATCAGTAAAAATGATGAAAAGAACTTAAGAGAGAAAACATATGACGAAAGAAGAATACGAAAAATTCATCAAGGAAAGGCGTGAGAAAGGATACAGCAACGAAGATATCGTGAAGATATATTGCATATTGCATAATGTTTCAGGAAAAGAAAATATCAAGAGAACAACTTGAAGCTCTCTTAGATACCCTAGGATATAATCTCAGCGATAAACTTAAGAAACTATCCGATGATGATCTTAGGAAGTCTTTATTCAAATAAATAAAGAAAGCATCGTTAAAAGTCGATGCTTTTTTTCATAAAATGGCATAAAGATATGTATACATTACTTCCTATAATGATTAAGCAAATCAATAAACTTGAATTAGTGATTTATGATTTACTAAACACTATTCATTACCAACTACTGGAAACAAAATTCGCCGTTTACAGGAATTTAAGTTTGCCAATCACTGGAATCTAAATCGGACAATTAAAGGAATTTTGAGATGAAAACTATTTTATATTCCGACCATTTTAATGCCAGTTTTCATAATAAAAGCTTCGCAAACGTGAAAAAACGTATGCTAAAAACCTATCGCAATTGTGATAAAATAGGTATGTAAAACATATCGCAAATGTGGGAAATTATATTTTATGGAAAAATTAGAAGTTGAATTCAAAAGAAAAATATACGAAAAAATGTTATGGTGGAAAAAGAATAAAGCACCGGATTACGCTCTTTTTTTAAAAGGAGCACGAAGAGTTGGGAAAAGTACATTAGCCGAAAGAATTGGCAAAAACGAATATAAAAGCTACATTAAAGTTTCTTTCGATAAAGCACCAAATGAGATAAAAGACCTTTTTATTAATTCCTTAGAAGACTTAGATACTTTCTTTAATAAATTGCAATTTTTCTATAAAACAAGATTATATGTTAATGAATCTTTGATCATTCTTGATGAGATTCAACTTTTTCCTCCAGCAAGACAGGCCCTAAAAACATTGCTTGAAGACAAAAGATATCATTACATTGAAACTGGTTCTTTGGCTTCGATAAAAAAGAAATCGAAATCAATATTAATTCCATCTGAAGAATACCATCTTGAAGTTTTGCCTATGGACTTCGAAGAATTCCTTCTTGCGATGAATGATGACATTTCTTACGAAATAATGAAAGAGCATTACGATAAACTCAAACCTTTAAACAATATGCATAAGACATTTATGCATTTATTTAGAGAATACATGCTTGTTGGTGGGATGCCTCAAGCCGTTTATGCATATTACAAAAGCAAGGATTTTGGCGAAGTCGATTTTGTAAAACAAAACATCTTGAATTTGTATGAATCAGATATGGACACGCAAGAAGAAGAAAATCCGACTTATGTGAAAAACATTTTTTGGCATATACCATCAGAATTGTCCAAACATGATAAAAGGTATGGACTTTCACATGTTGACCCTGATGCTAGAATGAGAGAATACAAAGGGTCTTTCTCTTGGCTCGATGAGGCGATGATTATCAATGTTGCCGAAAATGTGAACGATCCTTCAACGGCTTTTAATCTTTCTACAATTGATCCATCGTTTAAATGCTATATGATGGATACTGGATTATTGATATCCTTAGCCTATAAAAACAAAGACTACCTAGATAATGAGTTATACCGCGCCATTCTTTTCGACAAACTCCACGTAAATGAAGGAATGATAGTTGAAAATGCGGTTGCCCAAGCCCTAAGGGTCAAAGATCAAAAAATATATTATTTTAAAAAGACAAGCAAAGAGAGCAAAACTACGACTATGGAAATCGATTTCTTGATTAGGAGAGGGAACAAAGTGATCCCCATCGAAGTTAAATCTTCCGATTCTAAATCAATCAAATCATTACTGAAATTCAAAGAAACATACAATAACAAAATAGGACATCAATACGTTCTCCACGAAGGAGACATAAAAACGGAAAATAGCATAACATATCTCCCATACTACATGGCTTCTTTGCTCTAGATAAATATTTTTGATTTATGCAAGGAATCCTAATAATCGAACATTTCTATATAAAGTGTTATACTAATGTTATATAACATATGAACATTAACACCTACCCATTCAGCAAATCTAGCAAAGAAGTTCTCTCAAAAGAGAAAAAAGGTCAAGATTGGCCTGTTGTCTATCTGATAAACAATGATAAAGAGATGTATATAGGCGAAAGTCAGAATATCACGAATAGACTAGAACAACATTTAGACAATCCTGGAAGAAAGAATCTTACGAATATCAATGTCATCTTTGACGATGAATTCAATAAATCCGCCATCCTTGATATAGAGCAATCCCTCATCCAGCTATGCGGAGCAGACAAGAAATACCATCTCCAAAATAAGAATACTGGTCAATCTTGCAAACATAACTACTATCAAAGAGAGAAATACCTAAATAAAGTCGATGATATTTGGAAAGAGCTCAAAAAGAAAGATCTTGTCAAACATAATATTGATGACATCCGTAACTCCAACCTTTTCAAGTATTCCCCATACAACACGTTAACATTAGAACAATCTGAGGCGTCGAATAAGATAATCAAACATGCCTTAGAATGCCTTCTTAAAGGCAAAGATGGAACCTCAATCATCTCCGGAGGGGCAGGAACTGGAAAAACTATCGTTCTCATCAATATTCTTTTTAAATTCCTTTCATCAGAGAAATACGAGGTAGATTCTGATAAAGAGGATGATGAAATCAAGGATTATCTTTCTTTGATGAGCTTGATTCAAAAATACGTTCACGAAAAGAATGGAAAACCTCTAAAGATTGGCTATATTTGTCCAATGACATCTCTTAGAAAGACGATGAGAACCGTTTTCTCTTTGACTGGAAATGGTCTTAAATCATCTCTTGTCATGGGTCCGCAAGATGTGTTTGGCAAAGGAGAAAAGTTCGACATTCTTTTCGTTGATGAATCCCATCGTCTCACAAGAAGGAAAAACATCACAAGCTTTGGCTCTTTCGATGAATGCGCTAGGAAAATAGGCAAAGATCCAAAAGAAACCACTCAACTAGATTTCATAGTCGCACGTTCCAAATATCGAATCCTCGTTTATGATGAAAAACAAACAATCAAGGGGTCGGATATAAGGAACGATCAATTCAATAAGGCGTTAGAAGGCTCAAATATCAACAAAGTAACTCTCTTCAGTCAAATGAGATGCAAAGGCGGGGAAGAATTCACCTCCTATCTAGATAAGATATTTGATTGCTCACAAGAATCTTTCGAGGAATTTGATCCGACGTTATATGAATTCAAGCTGTTTAACGACGCTAATGAGATGATTGAAAAAATAAAGAAACTCGATAAAACGTATGGTTTATGCAGAAATGCGGCCGGATATTCCTGGGAATGGATATCTAAGCCATATCTAAAGAAAGGCTATCAATATATCATTGACAATGGTTTTCAAGACATAGAAATTTCAGGACATAAATATGTCTGGAATATGACAAATGAGGAATTCATCCTCTCGAAGAATGCCGTAAATGAGATTGGCTGCATCCACACCCTTCAAGGATATGACCTAAATTACGTTGGAGTCATATTGGGGAAAGAAATCGATTACGATCCGATAAAGAAACAAATAGCAATCGATAGGAATAAATTCTTCGATTCTAAAGTTAAAGCGGGAATTGATGATATCACCCTCAAACGTTATATAATCAACTCATATAAAGTAATGATGTCTAGAGGGATAAAGGGTTGTTACGTCTATGCATGTAACAAAAACCTCCAAGAATACTTAGAAAGGTTCATAGGTAAATAGATATGGAAAAGTTAGATACTCTCTTAGTAAGAATCGATAAATTCAGCAAAGATAGAGATTGGGATCAATTTCATTCCCCGGCGAATATTTCCAAATCAATCTCCATTGAGGCAGGCGAATTATTAGAATGTTTTCAATGGAATGAAAAAGAATACGACCTCAATGATGTTAAAGAAGAACTCGCCGATGTGATGAATTATTGCCTTCAGATGTGTTTGTCTTTAAATCTTGACCCAATCGATATCATTAACAAAAAGATGGATAAAAACGAAAAGAAATATCCTATAGAAAAAGCTAAAGGGGTTTCCACTAAGTACACCAAACTTTAATTATGAAACTTGCAAAGCGAAGAGGAATACCATTCCTTTCACCTCTGGTTGCATCATTCCTTATTTAGTCGGACTAACTTTCTTCGTAACGCCAGGAATAATTCGCAATAATTTTCAAATTGAAATCATTGTTCTTTCCTCCTTGGTCCTTTTTATTGTCTTATTGAAAACTTTAATAAAGGATAGAGCGATTATTAAATTGCGTGCGATAATGGTGAATGCTATAAACGTATCTTGTCTAATAATTGATGGTGAAGAAAAAAATGATAAAAAATGGTGGAGTGGTCACGCTAGAAGACAACAAACAAATCATTATAAAAATCATCCATTTTAGGGAAGCGGAGATAACTTATTCCACAAATGAAACGACTATAGAATAAATATAATCAGCGATGAAAGGGGTTTTTTCTTTTTCGTCGCTCAAAACGTTTATATCAATTAAAGCCAAGTGTATTTTAAAACGAAAATTGGTTAAATGTTTCGCCATAATCAATGTTTTTGTTCCTTAATAATGAACGATGTGCCTTAAAGTCATCAAAAATATTGAAAGATAATCAGCGACAAAACGAAAAAAAATCGTTTCATCGCTCAAAATGTGAGTGCTATACTATATTTAGGAAAAGAGAAAGAATATGATTGGCAGAAAAAAAGAAATAGCAGAATTAGAAAGGCTTTATAATTCTAAAAAAGCTGAATTGGTAGCTGTTTATGGAAGAAGGAGAGTTGGCAAAACTTATCTAATAAACCAAGTTTTTAAAAATAAATTCTTTTTCAAGCACGCTGGATTATCTCCCGACGAAGATGACAGCAAGAAAGAATTATCAAGGCAACTAAATAGATTTTACGCTTCGCTGGTTGCATCTGGTTTGAAGGAAGAAAGAAAGCCAACCGACTGGTTTGAGGCTTTCTCGCTACTTCAAAAACTCATAGAAGAAAAGAGCGATGGCTCAAGAATTGTTATATTTATAGATGAACTTCCATGGATGGATACAAAGAAGTCCGATTTTATTAAAGCTTTTGAAGGATTTTGGAATATTTTTGGCTGTGCTAGAAATGATTTGATGCTTATTATTTGCGGCAGCGCAACATCATGGATGGAAAATAATCTCATCAATAACCATGGCGGCTTATATGGCAGAGTTACATACGAAATCAAATTGTCTCCTTTCAATTTAAAAGAATGTGAAGATTTTTTCATCGGCAATGATGTTTCTTTATCTCGATACGATATCGTTAACGCATACATGATTTTTGGAGGAATTCCTTTTTATTTAAACTACGTTGAACCGGGATATTCATTGGCACAAAATATTGATAATTTATTTTTTAAGAAAAATGGCCAGCTTTCTTTTGAATTTGATCGTTTGTTCAATTCTGTCTTTACTTTTGCGGATAAGGCCAAGGAAATCGTAAGCTTTTTATACACAAACGGATTGGGATATACAAAAAAGGAAATAACAGCAAAGACTAAAATAAGCGATGGCGGAACTCTAACTAAATATTTGAATGCCCTTATTGCTTCTGATTTTGTTATTAAATATGTTCCGTTTGGTTTTTCAAAAAGAGAAGAATATTACAAATTAGTTGATCCTTTTTGCATATTCTATTTGAGTGTCGTAAGAAATAACAAAGGCAACGAAAACTATTGGAGTCAAAATTTTTCCGGGCAAAAACTTTCAACGTGGAGGGGATATGCTTTTGAAAATGTTTGTTTTAACCACGTCGAACAAATAAAACGCACTTTAGGCATATCTGGCGTTATAACAACCAGCAGTGCTTTTTACTGTAAAGAGGATGGATATCAAATAGATTTATTGCTTTCAAGAAACGACAACGTTATCGACCTTTGTGAATTAAAGTTTTATTCGAGTCAATTTAGCGTAGATAAAGATTATTTCGTGAAAATCAACGAAAGGACTAATTCTTTATTGGAAAAAATTAATAAAAAATACAGCGTGAGCAATATCTTAATTACCACATACGGGTTGAAGAAAAACATGTATTCATCGGTGTTCGCTAATGTTTTAACCATTGATGATTTATTCATCTAATCTCTTTATTAAAGCATAATTTGAACAATTGCTTCGATATCGTGTTACGCAAAATCATAGGCCTTCTTTCGCTCTTCAATAATATCCTCCTAGACATTCTCATTGTGTGAAATGGGTAATGCTATTTGTCGTTTTTGATAATATGACGATATTTCTTCTTGAAAATGCATAGTCCTCCATATACTATGCATTTTCTTTTTGAGAGAAAAAATACAAGTGAACATTTTTTCTTAAATGTGTAGTTCATAACATTATTGACTTTTCTTAAACTAATTGCGTTCAAAGGAGAAAAAAAGAAAATGAACACAGATAAAATTTACGCTGAAGCGGTCGCTAATGAATACACGCCAAAAGACACTTCAAAGGTCTTAGCCCTTAAAAAACTCGATAAGAAGGTTAAATTTCCACCAAAATTCTTAGCCTATACTTTAGGAATTGTCTCCGCTCTTATTTTTGGAACAGGCATGTGCCTATCAATGAAAGTCATCGGTGATGGATCAACCTTGTGGATGGTTCTTGGAATCGTTATTGGCCTAGTAGGTTTTGCGCTTTGCGGTTTTAATTATCTTATTTACAAAGCGTTCCTATTTAAAAGAAAAAACAAATACGCTAATGATATAATTAAATTAGCAAACGAAATCTCTGCTGAAGAAGAGGGCAAATAAAATATTAAGAAAGGAGGATGAAATAATATGAACAAAAACGAAAGCAAATATTACAACACCTCCCTTCTGATGGATGAAGCCTTGATTCTTCTTTTGAATGATAAGGATTTTCAATTCATTTCCGTTAAAGAAATATGCAAGAAAGCAGGAGTTTCCCGTTCAACCTTTTACCTTCATTATGAAACGATGGATGATCTCCTTAACGAAACAATCGAAAGATTAAGCAAAAAATTCTATTCATCGTTTCATAACCAGGATAAAAATATCAAAGAAATGGTCGAAACCGCTCCTTTAAATGAACTTGTTTTCTTGAAACCTGATTACATCAAGCCATATATATCCTTCATATATGGGAATAAAAAAGTTTTCTCTTTATCATTAAAGAAACCATTGGTATTTAACGCGACAAATTATTTCGAGAAGATGTATAGATCTTATTTCGAGCCAATAATGAATCGTTTTGATGTTGATAAGAAACTTCAAAGATATATAGTCACATATTATTGTCATGGCATCATATCGATAATAAATAGATGGTTAGCGGATGGC
>CAVHQU010000023.1:0-7586 GCA_963638555.1 bacterium
GCGTCAAATCCATTCTCAAACAAGTTTGAGCGGTGGGAAACCCACACGACATGATGAAAACACAAACACCGAAAAAGCCCTTATTTATGGACTTTTTCAGTATTTTTCTTTGCTTTATTAAGGTCCAAAACAACCCCAAAACCATACCTATGGACATAAAGTGTTCGGATAAATTTGGACTGCTGGAGTAGAATGTATCAAACACCACGTTTTTTCAAGACTTATTGACTGTTTTCTTTGATTCTATCAAATGGATGTGATTGATATGGCATATGGGTCATCTTTTATTTTGTAGATGCTTGGCGTATGCATATGATCTATGAATCTCCGATTCCATAATTTGTTTTAGATAAGTGATTGAACTTCTTGACGTCATTTTGACCGAACTCAATGTCTGACTTGCGTTAGATGAAGTGAAGTATCCCATCCTTAGTATCACCAAACCAATTTCATTTCGACACTTGTCTCTGCAATGATAAATGTTCGACTTAATCTTACTGTTCAAATGGTTTCTTGGCTCGTCAATGATATACATCCTTTTTTAATGCTAAAATTAGTAAAATATCACTGTGATTTTCAACAATGAGTTGCAATGTTTGAAACATTAAAAAAACGAGAAAGAAAAACATTTGCTTAGCTAAAAGCATAAGAAAAAACCACCTTTCTAGGCGGCTTAATATTTCCCGTATATACTAACTAATATCATGTCTTCTTGTGAAAGAAAATTGATAAAGTAGTGGCGAATCCATTAATCGTTAACCTTCCAGTAACCGCTATTGGATGCACCAATTCTTTCGATTAGCCTTTTTTCTTTCAAAATTCGTATGTTTTTCTTAACGGCAGGATTAGAAAGCCCGGTTTTAACCATTATTTGCGTAATGGTAACATTTGGGTTATCTCTCATTGCATTGAGTATTGTTTCCTGCGATTTGTTTACTTTTTGGGATACTATTTTAAATGAATTAACATTAATTCTATTGAACGGAATTGTTACAATAATCCTATTTTTCTCGATCTGTATAGCTTCTTTGCCATATTTGGAAACTATTTTAGGTACGCCTCTTCCAGAACGTTCACTGATTCTTAGCTGAAGAAAAATCGAGGCTAAAATTTCATTAACAGGAATGCTTGCCCCTGCATAAAATCCATCAACATCCTGATCCAAAGCCAGACCACCATGAGAAAGGATTTCTATCCTATCGTTGAAGATACTTATTTGCGGCCCGTTTAAAGTAAGCCATTTGTTATGTATGAAAGCATTAAGTATCGCTTCATGATAAGCTTCGTAATCAAATAAAGGAACATCTTTCCTCTCTGAAATTCTATTTCTCTCATCTGCTTGGATTATATTTATTGCATCGCCATATTCAAGAATTTTGTCCATCGAATACAAAATGCAGTTATTTCCGAATTCTTTTACCGAATATAAGGGAGCCGCTTTGTCCAAGCCGCTGAAAATGGAAACGCGAACAGGAATTGAATTTTGGTCGGATAGGATGTAAGCCATCACATTGTAAAGACCATCTTTGTTTTTGAATTTCAGTGTCTTTTCGAATGTATCTCTTCTTAAACTGAGTCCCTTCGCGCCATAATACATGAATAATTTTTCAAAAGTTAGCGCCTGAGCGTAATCCGGAGCTGCTACATTTGTGATTGTTGGATACCCATTGACCAAAGTGTTAGTTAGCTTTATCTCCCATTCTGGAAACTTGGCTAATCTTTCTTTGCTAGAACCGATTCTGATGAATGCGTCGCCTTTGAATTTCGTGATAACTGATTTTGATTGCGGTATTATCAGAATAATCACCCTATGCCCTTCGTATTCAAAATCTATCACGTCAAACGCGATTCTTGGGGTGAGATTCCTTGAAAGATAGTGCTTATATGGTTCGTGATCAATGTCCTGATTAAAATTGATTGTTGTGCCAACGACCTCTTTCGTTTTGTCATTCACACCCCAAACAACATAGCCATATTCTTTGCCACAAAGAGCTGCTCCGTTTGCGATTGCCGAAATGTATTCGCCAATTTCATCCTTAGAGAACCAATTTTCTTTGAAGTCAAGCCATTCGAATTCTTCTTTGTAGGACAAAAGCATTTCTAGTAAATTAATGTATTTTTCCATTTTCAGATATCCCCTTTCTTAGCAAAAGTATACCAAAAAGTATACCAAAAAGTATACCAAAAAATGAAAACGATTTTTTTGTGATGACGAAAGCAAAAGAGAAAGTTGATTGTTCATCGATTAAGGTTCTTTCTCCTAAACAAATTCTGCAAAATGATAAGAAAAAACCACCTGTCTAGGTGGCTAATATTTTCCGTATATATCAACGAACACCTATGATGTTCGTATAGAAACAAACTGGCGGAGGAATAGGGATTCGAACCCTAGCGCAGTGTTACCCGCCTACGAGCTTTCCAAGCCCGCCCCTTCGACCACTTGGGTATTCCTCCAGTTGTTTTGCCAATTAAGGCAAGAGAGATTATATTGTTTTTTCTTTCGCCTAGCAATTAATTTTTGTAAAAAAGAAGAAGAAAGACATTTTTAAAGCAAGAAAGTCATATATGAAGATGCACAAATGACGTTTTGTAGTGAAAATAGCACTTTGTTTTGATCAAGTGCCTAAAGACCAATTTCATCGATATTTTTTAAAGATAACATCCCCAAAGCAAAAGATACCAAATGAAAAATATGATGAAATTCCATATCTAGATCTAAAATTTTCTTCCTTCCCCTAGTTCATTTTTCTTACTCTTTTAGAGTATAATGGATACATCTATGAAAGAAATTACAGTCACTAAAGCAAACGACGGACAAAGAATAGAGAAGTTCATCCGTCATTTTCTCTCTGAAGCGCCTCTAGGCTATATTTACAAAGCCTTCAGAAAGAAAGACATAAAGATAAATGGCCACTGGGTAAAGAAAGATGCCATCGTTCATGAAGGAGATGTAGTTAGAATATACGTCACCGATCAACAATTGGAAGACTTTGCTAAGCCAAAAGAAGTAATATCCAAACCATTCAACCACCCAATCGTATATGAAGATGAGAATATCCTCATTGTAAATAAGCCTTCCGGCCTTCTTGTAATGGGAGATGAAAAAGAAAAGAGAGTAACTCTTGCAAATGATGTTCTCTCATATCTCTATGGCAAAGGTGAGTATGATCCTCATGATTCATCCTTCACCCCATCCCCAGCCCATAGGTTGGATAGAAACACCTCAGGCATCATTGTCTTTGGAAAAACAGATGAAGCACTCAAAGAACTTACACGCTTGTTCAAAGATAGAGATGACATTGATAAGAGATACCTTGCCCTTGTTGCAGGTATCCCCCCTAAAGATGAAGGATTAATCGACGCCCCTCTCTTGAAAGATCCTAATATGGGCCTAGTAAAAGTCTCCAAAGAAGGGAAAGAAGCAAGAACAAGATACAAAGTCTTAGAGAAATACGAAGACACTTCTCTTCTTGAACTCGAACTCCTCACTGGAAGAACCCACCAGATTCGTGTTCATCTCTCCTATATTGGTCATCCAATAATTGGCGATGGAAAATATGGAGATTTTGAAATGAATCGTCTCTACAAGATGAGATACAAAGTCAACAATCAATTCCTAATCGCATACTCTCTATCTTTCAAGAATGTTCAAGGAAAGCTAGAATACTTAAGTAACAAGACCTTCAAGATTTCCCTTAGCAAAGAACAACAATCTTTACTAGATATGCTTAAGGCCAGCAAATAAAGTTGTTTTGGAAGGAAAAAATAATGGACAACACAGTTAGCAAAAACTACAAACGTTGGATTGAATCCGACAGACTCTCCAAAGAAGAGAAAGAAACCCTTCAAGGAATGAGCGAAGAAGAAAGAAGCGACGCTTTCTTCAAAGACGCTGAATTTGGCACAGGTGGCATGAGAGCCAAGATTGGCCTAGGCACCAACCGTATTAACAAATACATCATCCGCAGAGTTACAATCGCCTTTGGCTTATATTTAAAGAAAGTTTGCAAAGATATTGAGACAAAAGGAGTTGTTATCTCCCATGATAACCGTTTCTTCTCAAGAGATTTCGCTATTGAAGCAGCAAATATTCTTAACGAAGAAGGCATCAAAGCATATTTGTTTGATTCCTTACGCCCAACACCTGAACTCTCATATGCCGTTAGATATATGCACGCTGGAGCCGGTATCATGATCACCGCCTCCCATAACCCAAAGGAATACAATGGCTACAAAATCTATGATGATACCGGTTGCCAATTGATTCCTGTCCAAGTCGATGAGATGCTAAAAATCTTAGACACCCTTCCAAATGAACTTGAGGTTGAAGCGCCAAAATCCAGCAAGAAAGGCGAAACAATCATTCTTCCTGCTGAAGTTGATGACACATATTGCGCATTGGTTGAAAAATGCCAATTGGATCCTTCCATGAAGAAAGATGATTTCAAGATCATCTATTCCCCTCAGCATGGCACATCATATGAAAATGCCATGAGAGTCTTCAAAGATTGCGGATATAACGTCATTCCAGTTGAAAAACAATGCATCCATGATCCTGCATTCGGTGGAACTCTTTCCCCGAACCCAGAAACTGCCGAAGCGTTCATCGAATCAATCAAACTAGCAAAAGAAGAGCATGCCAATCTCACCGTCATGACCGATCCTGATGGTGATAGATGTGGTCTTGCATATCTCTCTAGCAAAGGAGAATATGAAAGATTCACTGGCAACCAATCTGCCGCTCTCTTGCTTGATTACATTCTCTCTAAGAGAAAAGAAAAAGGAACTCTTTCCTCTAATGGGGTTATCTATGACACGATTGTCTCTTCTGATTTAGCAAGAAAGATTGCCAAATCATATGGAGTTGGCGTTGAATCCTTCCTTACTGGCTTCAAATATATCGGAAACCGTATCGGTTATTATGAAAAATTAGGCAAGGGACCTCATTTCGAATTTGGCTATGAAGAAAGCTATGGCTGCCTTATTGAACCATTCGTTCGTGATAAAGATGGAATTCAAGCAATTCTTCTCTATTGTGAAATGGCTCTCCATTATCATCGTTTAGGCATCCCTCTAGATATTGCTTATGATAACCTTGAAAAGAAATATGGCTATCACGCTTCGGAAACTCTCTCCGTCTATTTCGAAGGTGAGAAAGGCGCTGCTGAGATGGCTTCCCTTATGGAAGGAGTACACGCTCATCCATTAGCTGAAGTATATGGCAAGAAGATAGTAAAGATTGAAGATTATCAAACATCAATCTCCAAGGATCTTCTTACAGGTAAAGAAAGCCCGATCGAACTTGAAAAATCAAATGTCATCCGTTGGACATTCTCCGATTCTTCATGGATTGCTATCCGTCCATCAGGAACAGAGCCAAAATGCAAGTTCTACGTTGAAGTGTTTCAAAAAGAAGGAGATGGCATCAAAGAGACTCTCTCTGGCATGATGTCTTCCTTAAAAGAACAACTTCACTTGAAATAAGAGAAAGACATGAATCAAGCCGCCGATATTGGCGGCTTTTTTCATATCTAAAATTATTTATAATTCCCCAAAACATAGTAAAAAACATTAATTTTGGGGAAATAGGAGAAAAAAATGAATATCGTTGGTCGTATAGAAGAACAAAAAGAATTAGAATCATGTATGAAATCATCAAAACCAGAATTCGTTGTCGTTTATGGCAGAAGAAGAGTTGGCAAAACATATTTGATCAAAGAATTTTTCAACCAAGAATTTTCTTTTTATGCTAGTGGCGTTAATAACAGTTCTAACAAAATCCAACTTAAGAATTTTAGAGACGCTTTAATAACTTATGGTTTAGATGATGTCGATGAATTGAATGATTGGTTTGATGCGTTTCGTTCATTAAAGAAATTGCTTGAAAAGAATGATGTTTACCGTGATCGAAAAACAAATAAAAGGATTGTTTTCTTGGATGAGTTGCCATGGATGGATGGCAAAAGGAGTGATTTTAAAGCCGCATTGGATTTGTTTTGGAATACATATGGATCAACTTGTGAAGATTTGATTTTAATTGTTTGCGGATCTGCAACTTCGTGGATAATGAAAAACATGGTTAAAGACAAGGGTGGTTTTTACAATCGTTTGACAAAAAAGATTCACCTTTTGCCTTTTTCTTTGAATGAATGTCTTCTTTACAGCGAATATCTCAAACTAAATTACAATAAAAACCAAGTTATAGATTGCTATATGGTTTTTGGCGGTATTCCTTATTATTGGCAACTTTTGAATCCTGCACTCAGCTTACCTCAAAATATTGATGGTCTTTGCTTTAAAGAAAATGGTCAACTTCATGATGAATATCAAGTCCTATTTAAGTCTTTATTTTCAGCAAAAGGCAAACACAGAGAGATTATTGAAACTTTGATGAAAAAAGGGTCTGGGATGCAAAGACAAGAACTTATTTCAAATTCAAAAATAGGAAATGGAAAGAGTGTTACAACGGCATTGGAAGAACTTTTGGAATGTGGATTTATCAGAGCTTATGACAACTATAAAACTTCAAAAAACGGGAAATTCTATCAAGTTATCGATCCGTTTGTGCTATTTGCAAAGACGTTTTTGCTTTCGTCCAATTTTGACTCTTGGCTATCCTTCATAAACACACCGGCTTTTTATTCATGGGCTGGGCATTCTTTTGAAATTGTTTGTTTAAATAACATCAAAGCGATAAAGAAAACCTTAGGCATAAGTGGAGTCATGACTAAAGAATATTCATGGAGAAGCAAAAAAACGAACCCTGGTTCGCAAATAGATTTGATAATACAAAGAAAAGACATGGTTATAAACATATGTGAAATAAAATATTCAACCGGTGAATATTCAATAACGAGAGAATATGAGAGGGATCTTAGAAATAAAATTCAATCATTTTTCGATGAAAATAATCCTAAAGAACAATTGGTACTGACTCTAATTACTTCTAATGGATTGAAACAAAGTGAATATTCGAATATTGCTATGGCTCAAATTGATGCTAACGGATTATTTGAATAAGTTGCCTGAATTTTTATAATTCCCCAAAATTAATGTTTTTTGATGTATTTTGGGGAATTATCTAAAATAGTTTCGACAAGCTGAGTTTTAGACTGCAAAAATTCGATTTAATGTATTTGCAACCCCATCATGGTCATTATCTTTTTCGGTCTTTTCAAAAACGTTGAGTAAGAGAGAAGATTTGCTATTGGATAAGACATACCCTTTAGAGACAATCGATAACATTTCATAATCATTATCTGAATCTCCGAAGGCGATGCAATCTTTAGAATCGATATTCAATACGGAAAGTATATACGCTAATGCGGAACCCTTATTTACGTTAGGCAAGCTTCCTTCCGAATATGTATTTCCATTCCAATGGCGGAAGATAATGCCTTCATCATTTAAGGATTTTTCTAGTTGAGGAACATCCTTATCTAAGCAATTGAAGAGGGACGTGTAGCAATCTTCGTCTATAATCTTTTCCATATCGCCAATAAAATATTTTTCAGTAACATATGGGAAATAGCTATTTAAATACGGTTCTTCTTTGCTTAGATATATTCTTTCGCCATCCTCGGCCA
>CAVHQU010000024.1:0-4974 GCA_963638555.1 bacterium
ATTATATGCTATATAACATACCTTATTTTTATGCATTTTTTATTAAAAATGCACATTTTATCGATATAAAAGATGAGTCATCATTTCTTTGGCTCATCTTTTTTTCTCATTTTCCTTAACTAATTTAAGCTCGGCCTTAACTTTCTTTCTTGATTTGGTTAAGGCTTTGAAAAGTCTTTTGAACCAGGCAAACGGAATAAGAACCTTCGTTTTGTATATTCCAGGGTAGTTAACCTTATAGAATGTCATCGGAGGGAATAATCTTCTGAAGATGTATCTTCCTTTGCTTCCTTTCTTAAGGGAGTTTTTAACACCTGCCTCGATATTTCCATATGTTCCATTGCTAATCATATATAGCAATATCTCGGTTTCTTTCTCATTTAATTCATTGCCTGAGAATAAATCATTTGTTGTGGAGACGATTTCCTTAACGAACCCATCAATCTTGATTTTCTTGAATTCTTCATCTAGATATTCCCAGTTAAGAGTTGGATTCTTGTCTAAGAAGACTTTGATATCAAGCAAGGAACGAACCCCGCATCCATCTTTGGCGTAATGCTTATAGAAATGAGCCATAAAATAGATGAAGAAGTCCTCTTTAGAGACAACTCTCTCATATGAGTTTTCTTTCTTCTTACCTTTTTCTAAGTAATGCTCGAAATATTTCTCAAATGATTTGATGACTTCATCGTTCATCTGATCGGCAAACAGATATTTATGCATCTCAAAATTGAAGAAAGGCTTCTTTTGATATACATCATGAATCCATTCGCCATATTGCTCGATATCATATCCTCTTGAAAGGAAGAATTTCTTGATATCTCTCTTGTATTTCAAATCAAAAAGAATGTCATTATCGGCAAATTCTCTTGATCCATAGTCTTTGTATAACTCATTGATGATAATACCTTTAAGAGGAAGATAAGAAATCTTCTTTTCATCCATATAGGCATATAAGGCTTTTCTTTCTTCTTCAAAGAGAATGGTTTTTCTAAGATTTCTCGAAGAGTATTCGTTTAACTTAGCTTCGACTTTGCTAGGAAAAGAAACCCCTTCATGTTTAAGAGCTAAATAAGTAACGATAAGAATTGAGTTATCTTTTGCAATATTGATAAGGGTTGGTAAATCTTTCTCCTCAATAGAAAGAGAACTCTTCGTATCGCTTAAATAATCATTAAGAATGGAGAACAAGAGTTTTCCATATCTCACAGTTTCATCTTTTTCCATGCTAGTCTCCAAGTTTTATCTTTCTAACATTCTCTGGCAAATCTTCTTCATGATGGGTGATAAGGATGATAGTCTTATCTTTTTTGCTGAAAAGATTTTCAATGACCTTTTTTGATGTTCTTGCATCTAATGAAGAGGTGATTTCATCAAGCAACAAAATAGGTTTAGAGGAATAGTAAGCTCTAGCAAGAGACAATCTTTGAAGTTGGCCAAGAGACAATCCTGAACCTCTTTCAGAAAGAATTGTTAAGTCTTTATCGTTTAAAGAGGAAATAAACTCATCCGAGCATGAATCTTTATATGCTTGCTCTAGTTTCTCTTCGTCAACATCTTTAGAGAAGAATGTGACATTCTCCTTGATACTCCCCCTAAGAATGAGGTTATCTTGTGGGACATAGCCAAAAAGGTTCCTATCTTCTTTGCTAAGCTTTCTTTCTTGTCCATTGCTAAGGATATCAATCTTGCCCTCATCTAAATCATATAGAGATAAGATAAGTTTGAATAAGGTCGATTTTCCAATGCCTGAATGACCGATTATTGCAACATGCTCACCTTTCTTGATAGATAAAGAAAGATTGGATAAAACCTTCTTTTCTTCATCGTATGAGAAAGAAACGTTCTTGATTTCTAAGCCGTCAAACCTGTTATAAAGATCATTCGTCTCATCTAAGGAATATTCTTTGACTCTCTCTTTATCATCTAAAAGAATCAATCTTTCCGCCGAGGCAAGCATTGAATAGAAATGGGGGAGAATGCTTGTTAAATTACTTATTGGGGATTGAATCTGAGTAAGCAAGGCAATAATCGAGGCCAAGGATGAAAAATCTAAATCTCCCGAAAGGATCCTAAGCCCGCAGAAGATGATGCCAAATAAATATGATCCATAATAAAGGAGAAGGAACCCAAGTGAACAAATAATCGAGAAATTGTTACGTTTAATTCGCGCCTTCTTGTATTTCTCAAGTCTCTTATCTCCGATATTTTCAATAATATCTTCCTTAACAAAAGAATGAATGATTGATAAACCTTCTAGTGATTCGGAGAGGAATATCTTGTATTTACTCTCTTCACTCATTACCTCATTGTGATATTTCTTGAGCCTTTTTCTAAGAATGTATGTCAAAAGAAGAAGAACGATGGCAATAGGCAATAGAATGAGTCCGAATATTGGTGAGATATAAATTATTAAGGCAAAGGCGGATATCAATTGGACGCTCATTCTTCCAATGGCTGGGACGATTGATAAGATATTCGAGGAAACGATCTTCGTATCTTCGCTTAGCCTGTGTATCCAATCTTCTTTGTGCTCATCTTTGACCTTCTTGTAATCGACATGTAACAAATCATCATATAAGGTTCTTTTCAATGAGTTTTCGATATTCGAGCAAGCGTATTCGTATAAGAAACGATATATGCAGGTGAAAATCAAAATCAAGGCGACAACGGCTAATAAGATGTAGACTGAATTGAGAAAATATGCCTTATCTTTTATCTCTAAGCCATGAGTCACAAACTTTAGCATGAAGGCGAAAGATACACTTAAAAGACCTAGCAATATCTGAATGAGAGTCAGGATCACTAAGTAATGTTTCTTTCCCTTTATGGAAAGATTTATCCATTTGAGTATCTCTTTGTTTTTCATTTTCTAAATATTTTGCGTATTCCTTTGACAAACATCAAATACAACGCTTTGATGTGGAAGAGGTGAATGCAAATCCAAGCATGGAATTTCTTATCTTTCTCTAAATCGATGACCTTCCCGTCTTTTTTGGTGATGTCTTTTAATATCCCAATGATATTCTCTTTCTCGATAAGAGGGTCTTTCCAATAATTATGGTCCCCAGCAAGAAGATATTTTCCATCTTTCCTTATTTTTATGATTCTATGCAAGACGTAATGGTGTTCTTTGTCTTTGTAAAGGACAATATCGCCTTTCTTGAATTCTTTCTTAGGCGAGATGATATGTAATATATCTTCTTTTTGCCTAATTAGAGGGTACATGGAATACCCATAGGAAATATAGGTAAGAGATCCATCTTCCTTGAGGATATCTTCGTATGTTTTCTTGCTATTTGACGATGGCATGAATGCTTTCTAACTGAGAAATGATATTCTCGACGTCTTTTTTGATAGTTGCTGGATCGGTATCTGGATAATCCTCGCTGAAAGAGGAAACAATTTCGTCAACTGTCGTTTCTTTTTTTAACATTTCCACGATTTTAGCGGCTGTTTCGTTTAATTTAACGATGCCATGGAAATTCTTTGCCTCATCCCCTATGGCAAGCAAAACTGTTCCGTCAACCCCAGAATGTGTGATGAATTCATCTTTTAATTTCATATGTCTTTCCTTTCGATCATTCCTTTATAGGAGGTCAATGCTGCCTCCTTTTCCATATTCACCTTTAAATCATAGATAGGTATCTCTTTAAGCAACCTATCAATAAGAGATAAGGTTGTTATCATGCCTAATTTATCAGTTGGCAAGAATATCTGTTCCAATATTCGGTTATATGCTGCTTTCTTATCCATTAAGGAAATAGAATTGGTTTCATTTCTAGATAATAAGGCAATCCCCCTAAGAGGATAAGAAACATTTCTTGAATTTCTTTCTTTTCCATTCCATGGGGTTCCATATACCACGATTTTATCTTTCTCAAATAGAAGAAGAGGTTTGTCATCATTGATGTATCTAACCTTATCTTCACCAAATGTCTTTCTTAATAATCTAACATGAGTGGATTTACCAACACCAGAATGAGCGGCAACGCAATAGGCATTTCCATCAACTTCAAAAGAAGAACAATGGAAAAGAATGATGTTATCAAGTGCTAATTTGGAGACAATCATTCGATACAAGGCTGATAATTCAATTGAGCCATAGCTGCCTTTGTTGCATTCTAGTTCTTTCTCTTTGAGAATATCTTCCTTGGTGATAGAAAAAACATAATCAGGCTTAGAAGGATCACTCACGATAAAATCTTTGCAATATTCTTTCGTGAATGGATCAAAACAGGTAATATCCAATACCTTATTTGCTAACCCTAACTTGAAATGCTCCATAAGCATATTTTAATACTTATCTTTATTTAAATAAAGATGGCATGAATATCCATCAAATATGTCGTTTCCGAATAGAATATTTTTGACTTTATTCGGGAAGGTGCTGCACTAAATAACTTTGCCAGAGGTGTGCTAAATGAGGGGGCTTTCACGATTTTTACCTTATTAATGCAAATATGTCATAGCACTTTTAGCCATTCTTGAAAATTAGGAAACTTAATAAATGATCTAATACAACATTCATTAATAATGCTAAAACCAGTTTAAGCTTCCACAATGTGTTTTTGCTATATGTTTTCAGTCAAACAATTTAGGGAAACCGGAACATTTTGAATTAAAACATTTTAGGGAAACCGGAACAATTTATTGTTTATTGACTATAGAATGATGCTATTGATTTAGTCTTCATATGCTTTCATTAATACAAATAGCAGAATACGAAAACTCGGAAAAGCGTTAAATAAAGCCATCTATAAAATTGGAAAAGCGGAGAAAAACAATTAATCGAAGATGAAAAAAATAGATATTTGCTTAATTATTTGCCAACAACAAAACTAATCCAAAAATTTCCTCTATTGAGCTTATCTATATTTCTCCAGCATTTGATTAGTTTCAATCCAACAATATCTAATATCTTTCTCATAATGTCTTCATCCATATCAAGATAGTATCTACTATCTCTAATGC
>CAVHQU010000025.1:0-4707 GCA_963638555.1 bacterium
ATTACAAGGATTACAAAGAGCGTCTAAAGGCCACGGGAATCGAATATAATGAGCCTTTGCACCCTTAAACAAGCCCGAGTGAATGGAGTCTCATTAAAACCTGATAGGAACCCCTGGTTTGTCTCTATCACCATTAACAAGAAGCACCTCTATCTAGGCAAATATAAGACCTTTGAGGAAGCTGTTAAGGTTAGGCTTGAGGCTGAGAAAGAAGTACGGAACGCCAAAAGTAAGCTCTTTAAAAGAAGATAAGACCAAGCGTAGTGGAACTCTCTTCATCGATCTTTGTAGAGGGGAATACGAGCATTTCAAAGTCGTAAAATACATCGAAATCCTGGAAAAAAGAAGGCCCTAGATGCCTCTGGCAATGCCTTTGCGAGTGTGGGAAAACATTCGTTGCGTCTTCTACTCAAATTTGCGCTATGTATATCGTTTCCTGTGGCTGCATAGAGCCTCCTAAGAATGAGATAAACCACAAAGTCCCTAAGACCAACCTCGGCTATTTCTTGATGACAGCAACTATACCGCCATTACGAACAAAGAACCCCATAAGAAATCTAGAAGCGGGATCAAGGGGGTCTTACAAGGCAGATGTGGGGCATGGTAAGCGAAGCTCGCATTCCGAGGGAAGACTCATTAGATGTGATTCCAAACTAGGTGCAATCTACGAGAAAAAAGAATTAGAACTCGAATACTTCGATTCCTACATCAAGACCAACGTGAAGAAGATGAAAACAGGAAATAAATAACTATGAGATAGGAATATAAAGTCATTAGAGAAACTGAGAAAAGAAACCTAGAACCTAAGTTCAACAATTTAGGAAGAGATGGATGGAGAGTCATATCCGTTGTGTGGAATTATAATGAGTCATGTTTTGTAGTGACGTTAGAAAAAAAGCAATCTAAAATCAAAAAAATATCATCGTTTTGACAACCATCATTTATTTGACATTTTACCGTTATAAATACAATGAGTTATAGAATTTTTGACTAGAAAATGCTATAATTTTGAAGAAGTAGAAAAAAAGTAGAACATTATGCAATACGATTATCAAAAAATGGTGATTTCGCTTAGAAATAAATTGGTTTTATCGCAAGAAGAAACGGCTAAGGAATTAGGCGTTTCTTTTGCGTCAGTCAATAGGTGGGAGACAGGTAGAAATCAGCCAACAATCAAGGCTAAAAGAAAGATAATCGACCTCTGCAAAAAGAACGGCGTTCAACTTTACGAAAAAGAAGACGTTGAAGAAGAGAATAAGTAAGGGAGAGTGCCATGGAAATCATAGACAATAGATCTAGACTGCTTGGCGATGATTTAAAAAAGGAAATAAAACAAGGATCGAAGATTAAGATTGTTGCATCCTACTTTTCCATTTACGCCTATGAAGCATTAAAAGAAAAATTAAATAATATAGAAGAACTAGATTTCATTTTTCCTACGCCAACATTTGTTAATGAAGGAGTTAAGGATAAACTCAAGAAAGAGAAGAGGGAATATTATATCCCTAAGCATATGAGGGAAAACTCTCTTTATGGAACTGAATTCGAAATAAGGCTTAGAAATCAACTTACTCAAAGAGTGATTGCTAAAGAGTGCGCTGAATGGGTTAGAAACAAAGTTGTTTTTAAGTCCAATACGACCGATAACGGCCTTCAGAACTTTATCTATGTTGATAATGGGGAGAAGAAGTTCTGCTACATGCCAGTGAATGGATTCACATCCGTTGATTTAGGGTATGAAAAAGACAACATGATGATTCAAGGAATTGTCAAAGGCTATGACGAATCCTTCACAAAATTATTCTTCAACCAGTTCAAGAACATCTGGGATGATAATGAGAAATTAGAAGACGTAACATCATCAATCGCTGATTACATTTCTAGTGCTTATACAGATAATTCTCCAGAATTTATCTATTTTGTGACTCTATACAACGTTTTCAATGAGTTCTTATCCGATATCATGTCCGAAGATTTCCTTCCTAACGAAGGAACAGGTTTCAAATCATCGCTTATTTGGAATAGGCTTTATAATTTCCAAAAAGATGGCGTCATAGGCGTCATAAACAAACTTGAAAAATACAACGGATGTATTCTTGCAGACTCAGTAGGTTTGGGTAAGACATTCACGGCATTAGGCGTAATGAAATACTATTCCTTAAGAAATAAGAACATTCTTGTCTTGTCTCCTAAGAAATTAGCCAATAACTGGAACAAATATAGAGATAACGTCAAAACGAACATTTTCTACAAAGATAAAATTCATTTTGATGTTTTATATCACACTGACTTAGGAAGAAAGAGAGGCTATTCTAACGGCCACGATTTGACTTCCTTCAACTGGGATAACTATGATCTAGTTGTCATTGATGAATCTCATAACTTTAGAAATGCGAATAGCTACAGAGATAAAGAAACAAGATACGATTTCTTGCTTAACAAAGTCATGAAAAGCGGCGTTAAGACAAAAGTCTTGATGCTTTCAGCAACCCCGGTAAATAACCGTTTCAATGATTTGAAGAATCAGTTAGCCCTTGCCTATGGCGACGATTACGAAGACTTCAATTCTAAATTAGACACATCTAAAACCGTTGATACGATTCTAAAGAATGCTCAACAAGCCTTCAACGAATGGTCGAAGAAGCCAAAAGAAGAAAGAAAAGCATCCGATTTGATGAATATCCTAGATATCGATTTTTCTATTCTTTTGGATAACGTCACTATCGCTAGATCAAGAAAACACATCACGAAATATTACGATACAGCGGATATCGGAAAATTCCCTAAGAGAAGAAAACCTATCTCCTATTCTTGTGATTTAGGAAAGAAAGATGAAGTTCTAGAATATGGCGATATTTTCGAACAATTAATGAGCCTTACTATGGCCGTATACGCCCCTATGGATTATGTACTCCCCAGTAAGATTGCTAAATACGAAGAACTTTACGATACGGCAGTAGGACGTGCAACATTAAAACAAGTAGACCGTGAAAAAGCTCTTCAAAGACTTATGTCTATCAATATGCTTAAACGCCTAGAATCGTGTGTTGATTCCTTTAGAATCACGCTTAAGAAGGTAAGCAAGATCAATGAGGATACTCTAAATTCAATTAAAGCCTATGAACTGAATAAGTCAAAAAGCTCTTTTGAAGCAAAACAAGTCGATGAGGATGATTTCGATAATGAAGACTTCGACTTAGGCGATGATTCAACGCTTGGTAAAGTCAAAATCGATTTTGCCGATATGGATTTGATCCTTTGGAAAAAGAACCTCACAAAGGATATCGAAATTCTCAATGGGCTTTATGAGATTATGGAGTGGATTACTCCAAAGAAGGATCTTAAACTCCAAAAACTCATCGAAGTCATCAAAGATAAGGTTGAGCATCCATTTAACAAAGGAAACAAGAAGATTCTTATCTTCTCATCTTTCGCGGACACAGCAAATTATCTTTATGAAAATATCTCTCCTTTGATGCTAAAGAAATATGGACTTAAATCCGCTAGAATCGAAGGTGGAACGAAAGGAAATGCTACAAATGCCGGTGGAGATAAAGATACCGAAAGGCTTTTAACTTTGTTCTCTCCAATATCCAAAGAAAGAGACATCATCTATCCGGAAGATAAGAATAATGATATCGATGTACTAATCGCGACAGACTGCGTTTCAGAAGGTCAGAACCTTCAAGACTGCGATATTTGCATCAATTACGACATTCACTGGAACCCGGTCAGAATTGTTCAAAGATTTGGTCGTATCGATCGTATCGGTTCAAAGAACGAATACGTTCAGCTTATAAACTTCTGGCCTAATTGCTCGCTTGATGAATATATCAATTTGAACTCTAGAGTTGAAAATAGAATGGCATTAGTCGATGCGACGGCTACAGGAGATGACAACATTATTTCCTCTGAACAAGCTGATTTGGATTATAGAAAAGATCAGCTTCAAAAGCTTAAAGACGGTGACCTTCAGGACTTAGAAGATGTGGACGGTTCAATAACCATTACAGATTTAGGCTTGAATGAATTCAGGATGGACATGATTTCCTATATCAAGGAACATGGCGAACCTAAGAATATCCCTCATGGCTTATATGCCATAGTGGAACATAATGATTCTTTAGGTATTCCTAAAGGAGTTATCTATGTTTTAAAGAATAAAAATCCTGAAGTGAACATTAATAGGCAAAATAGACTTCATCCATACTATTTGGTTTATCTTGATGAAGACGGAAATGTTATCCACAATCACATGGAAGTGAAGCAAATCCTTGACATTATCCGTAAGTCTTCTAAGTATGTTGATAAGCCTATAGCTAAACTTTGTGCTGCCTTTAATAAAGAAACCAAAGATGGCTACAAGATGGATAAATATAGCAAGCTTTTGGACGATTCAATCGCATCGATCATTGATGTGAAGGAATCTAATGACTTGTCTTCTTTGTTTAACGATGGATCTGATGTTTTGTATGAAGGAAATATCAAAGGACTTGATGATTTCGAACTCATCACCTTCTTTGTTGTGAAATAGAGGTGGTAGGATGTTCAATTTCAGCACGAAAACCTTAATCGAAAAGAAATTCAAGATGACGGATTTGAATAAGCAAATCAACGCTTCTAAAGAGTGTAAGGAACAAGAAAAGATAATTGAATCCGTCACTCTAAAAAACATCATATCGCCTAGAACCTTGAACACGTTTGAAG
>CAVHQU010000026.1:0-4485 GCA_963638555.1 bacterium
CTGTATATTAATAAGCCATACTTTAATTGAAGCAATTGAAAACTTGCTTATAATAAGATTGAAAAAAGGAGAAAACTACTTATGAGTATATAACTTTATGCGAATTGGTGAATGTCGAACGAAAACATATTAAAAGGAGAAAATTGTAATGAACGTTTGACCATTATGTTTCAATGAAAAACCCATATAAACACAAAATTGATTTTATAAAAAAGGCCATAATGTCTGCAAACACTATGACCAAGTCCTGTGGCATATAATGCCTAATGACAAACTGATTATAGCTACTGGATCTTATAAAAGTCAAATCAATAAATATTGATGATATGAAAAGATTCAAAAGAAAAAAGACCTCCAATGGTTCATATATTTTAGAAGAACTCAATTTAAAAGAACTTCTTAATTTAAATTATCTTAAATACACAAATAAAACATATTTTTCTGGTGATTTTGACTTGCCAAAAGTTTATTGTGACACCAAAATTTTTCCTGATTATATCGCTTTGTATAGTGAAGTGTCAGATTATCGAAAAACGGATTTAACTGCTGTATCATTTTTTGAATACGATAAAACGTTTGATGGACAAAATGGATTTTATAATGCCATATATTATGAAAACAAGAAGGCTATCACAGCCTATAAAACGAGATTCAAAGGCGTCAAATTCTTTATTGGCCCTGATTATTCGCTTCTTGGAGATTTAGACAAAATCGAAAATCTTAACAGAATCAAACGTTCTAGAATTGCGACATTATGGTTTTGTCAAGAATTAGGTGCGGTTTCGATTCCGCTTATAACCTTTCCTGATTTAGCGAACATTGATTATTATCTAGATGGCTTAGAAGAATGCAAAGTTGCAGCCATATCAACGAAGGGACACATAGCAGATCCTATGGAATATGCAATTTTGTGTGAATTTGCTCGAGTGATTGTCTCAAAGTTAAATTTAAATGCCCTCGTTGTATATGATGTTTGTGGAGATGATGAGAAAACGTTGAAGGCCTTAAACCCAATTATCGAGGCCGGTATTAAAGTCGTTTTGCCAGACAATAAACTTAAAACAAGAAACCAAAAATTGATGGAGACTCGTCATGAGAAAATCAAATAGTGGGCTTGTTAATGGGGCGGAAACGAATCCGCAAGGCTCTTTGGAACAAGAGGATGCAAGAATATTGTCTATCAATGCGAAAGAATCGCTTGTTAAATTTTGCAATAGCAAACGGGATGAACTCCTTGCTAAAATGAAAACGCCTAAAGGCAAATCGATTATTAATGAATTGTATAGACCTGGTGCGTCCGTTGGCAATGGCGGAACGGCCGATAAACTGATCGATGAAACGATTAATGGCGTCAAACCTGGCGATAAAGGTCATTATCAAAAGGCGAAAGACCGCGTCAGAGAAATTGAAAAAGTCTTAAAAAATGGAGTAGCAAAAGGTGACGAATCCATTCTGCTCGAAGAAAAGGACAGGCTTATAAAAGCTATAGAATATTGGGAGAAGAAATATGGAAAATAGAGAATTCAATAAAATATTGATTGAAAATATTCCAGAAGTGGAAGAAGCCTATTTGTCGGAAAAGGCAATATGGGAAGGAGAGGAACCTGGGTCAAGCATCATAGTTGAAGATGCCTTAATGCCATTGGTTTATGATGCATTGAAAACTCAAAATAAAACTCTACTTGATAAATTTAGCGCATGGCTTGAAAAAATGGTAAAACTCGATGATGAATTTGTGGATGAAACTATATTCGTTTGCATTTTTGAAAAGGCCTTTTATGAAGAAAAGATTGATAAGCTATTGCCTTATTTTCAAGAAAATACAATTACAAGGTACGAGCAAACGTCATTTGTAAAAATGTAATTTCATAAAATGGATTTGTAATAATTTCCAAATTTAGCCATTTCATCGATGATAGGCAACATCTTGATTCCTAACTCAGATAAAGAATATTCGACATGTGGAGGATTACTTTTGAAATCTTTTCTTTCAACTAGTCCATCTGAGATCAATTCTCTCAATGAATTAGTTAAGACTTTTTGCGAGATTCCTTCAAGGTCTCTTTGAAGCTCATTGAATCTCCACGCTCTAGCTCTAAGGTTTCTGATTATTAATAATTTCCATTTTGATCCGATTAGGTTTACTGTTGTGGCAACCGGACAAAGAGGCAATTCGTTCTTCCTTTTCATATTTAGATATTAACACATATGAAAAAGATTATGCATGCTTTTTGTTGTGTGTGGTGGCAGTTACAAAAAAGTGCGTACTTTCATGAATGATTTCCGTTTTGTTTAATATTTTTGCACTTAGTGCAGAAAAGGAAAACACATATGAAAAATTATTCAATTACCCACACAAACAATGAAACAAGAAGAGAGTTTCACGATGAACTAGGATTAAGCGGAGCTGAAATCTCTCTTAACAATCTTCCAGAGGGAGCAAATGTTCCATTTGTTCATGCTCATAAAAACAACGAAGAAATTTATTTCATCATTTCTGGCAAAGGACACGTTATTATCGATGGTGAGACAATTGAATTAAAAGCGGGAGATTTCATCAAGATCTCACCTGAAGGAAAAAGACAATTCTTCGCCGATAAGAATTCTCCAATTTCTTACCTTTGTATCCAAGTTAAGAAAGACTCCCTTGAAGGATATACGGCCACAGACGCCATTATGGCTTAATGGCAGAATAAAGGTTGAAGGCCTATAATTATCTAGGCCTTTTAATATGCTTAAAACCTGCCAGTTAATGTATAAGGAGTCGCAAAGAGAATGAAAAGCATAGACTTTTGCATAGAATATTTATCAAAAAACAACCATTTTCAGGTAACAAATACATTAGATAAATTCTCTATTTTTAGAAGTTTAATGAATGTCTCAATGCCTTATTCTTTTTCGGAGGAATATTACCAAAAACAAGATGAAGTCCTCCAAGAAGAGCTTTCTAAGAAAACAATCATCGATGGAGACTCTTTAGAATACGTTAATAACATTGCCCTTTATCAAGGAGATATCACTTTGCTTAAAACTGACGCTATAGTTAATGCTTGCAATGAAAAACTTCTAGGATGTTTCATCCCGTTACATTCTTGCATTGACAATGTCATTCATTCTTTCGCTGGATTGCAAGTTAGAAGAGATCTTCTTTCCGTAATGGAGAAACAAGGCGAAGATGAAAAGAACGGTCAATGCAAAGTTACAAAAGGATATAACTTACCTGCAAAGTATATCTTTCATACAGTCGGGCCTAAAGTAAGCATTAGGCCAACAATTGAAGACAAAATAGATTTAAGGAATTGCTATATCTCATGTTTGAATGAAGCGGTTAAACTTAATCTAGAAACAATTGCCTTTCCATCAATATCTACTGGCATTTATGGATTTCCTAAGAGCTTAGCCTCTTCAATTGCAATAAAAGCAGTCAGGGATTTCCTAGAAACCCACTCTCTTAAAGTAATTTTTGTAACATTCTCTGATGAAGACACATATTTATATAAGATAAGGCTAGAGAAATGATTATAAACACAGGACAAAGAACGGATATACCTGCATTTTATTCAAAATGGTTCGCCAATAGAATAAAAGACGGATACGTTTTAGTGAGAAATCCATATTACCCGAACCTCGTAACAAAGGTTATTCTAGATCCTAAAGTTGTTGATGTTATTGGGTTTTGTACCAAAAATCCAAAACCAATGTTTAAGTATCTTGATGAAATATCCTCTTTCAAGCAGTTTTGGTATATAACTATAACTCCACATGGAAGAGATATCGAGCCAAACGTTCCATCATTCGATGAAGTCATCAATGATTTCAAATATCTTTCAAGTAAACTCGGGAAGAATGCGGTTTCCTGGAGATATACGCCAATACTTATAAATGAAACATATACGGTAGAAAAACATATAGAGACGTTTGAATATATCGCAAATCAACTTGAAGGATATACAACACTCGTTGCTTTCGGTTTTCTTGATATTTATCCTAAACTTAGAAGAAATCATCCTGAAATAGTTGATACAACAAACGAAAACAAAATATTGTTGGCAAAAGAGTTTAAGAGAATTGCTGGCAAACATCATCTAGAATTAAGGCTTTGTTCCAAAGAAAAATGGCTTGAGAAATATGGAATAGACATTAATGGATGCATGCGATTGGAAGATTATGAAAAAGCATCAGGTCTTCATTTATCCCCTAAAAGCAAGATGCAGGCTAGAAAGGGCTTTTGTTCTTGTTTCCTTTCAAATGATATCGGCTCCTATAACTCTTGCTTACATCTTTGCAAATATTGTTATGCAAACGATGAGGATAAAAAGATAATTGAAAATTATAAAAAACACGATGATAACTCACCTTTTTTGATAGGATGTTCATCTCCAAAAGATATTATCAAGGAAGCAAAACAAGAAAGCTGGATCGTAGAGGAAACTAGATTATGGTAGGTATTAACAAAATAATCCAATAAATTAAAAGAGGCTTATC
>CAVHQU010000027.1:0-1136 GCA_963638555.1 bacterium
ATGGCTTCTTGAATGAATTTTTGATAAATTGGGCTAGCACTAGCCTGAGCACCGCCATCACTTAACTGATAAGGTGGATTGCTGATGATTACGTCGAATTTCATTTTGAATACCTCCTCTACTTTCATGTTGTGGATGAACTCATAGGCGTGAGTTTCCATGTTTTCTCTTTTAGAATCGCCAAGTTCATCTTCACTGGCGTTGCAATAAATACATCTACCGTTTCTGAATGTGTGCTTAACAATTTTGAATCTTATATTCCCATCCGCATTCTTGAATTGTGATACGGAGAATTGACTATTTGCATATTTGGAGCAATAGACGCTTCTTCTTGAAAGAAGGCTTGTGAGCTCAGTTATTGCAATACCATATAGTTGCTTTTGGAAAATATGGTCGATTCTTTCCTGAAGATCCGGTATTTGATTTTCTAACCCTTTGATAAGTCTTTTAGCGATTTCTCTAAGAAAAACACCAGTCTTACAAGCAGGATCTAGGAATGTAGTATCAGGATTCTCGAAAATCTCCTGAGGCAACATGTCTAACATTTGATTAACGACATCAGGGGAGGTGAAAACCTCATCGTTTGATAAGTTAGCCAAACAGCTTAATACATCAGGGTTATATACCTTGCTAAATAAATCATCACTCATAATCCTTAAGCCTCCTATAATTCATGACTGTTCTCATTATGAACTTGCCTTCGCCGTTATTATTGTCATCGAAAAGTGATTCTTGAACATCTTTCTTCTTTTTCTTTTCTTCTTCCTCATTCTCAGCAAGAAGATCTGCAAACGTGTATTCACTTCTAGCGAGTTGAACACCAGTGACAAAAGCCCATTCACTGAATACAATAGGGTCTTTGGTATCTTTTCCGTTTTCATCAACCAAGCATAGAGTAAGAGCATTTCCGCAAAGGATATTTCGATTGAGGATGAATCTAATGGAATCTCTCATATCATCACTGCATTCATCCTTGCAGACGGCTTTGTATTGCTTATCCCAAATCTTGAAAAGACGGTCTCTACAAGCAAGAACGTTATCCTGAAGAATATCGACACCATAAAGACTAGAGACAGCCAATAAAGAGTTCTTTTCATAATCGAAATGACTCTTCTTGTATCTCTTCTTAACGATAT
>CAVHQU010000027.1:1146-3397 GCA_963638555.1 bacterium
ATATTGAGCTTTCTTTCTAGAATTTCAGCCAAAAAGTTACCATCACCGCAGGCTGGTTCTAGAAATCTAGAATCGATTCTTTCGGTCTCATTATTCACTAAATCACACATAGCTTTGACTTCACGTTCATTGGTGAAGACTTCGCCATGGTCGACAACTCTTTTTCTTGATTTGATTTGCTTCTTTTCCGCCATCAGTCGTCCACCTCTATCTTGTATTTCTTGAAATATGGGGCGAGCTTTCTTTTGGCCTTGATTGTAGGTTCATGCGTTCCTCTTTCCCATCTATTGACAGTCTGAAAAGAAACGCCTAATTTCTCAGCAAATTCGGTTTGAGATAATATCAATGTCTTTCTCAATTTCTTGGTTGCTTCAGCATAAGTCATAGTTCTCGCTCCCTATGGTCAAAATTATACCACTTTTTTCTCAATTTTTCTTGGCTCTGTTATCAATATTTAACAACAGTCTTCAAATATTCGTTAAGTGCTTCATCTTCAGCGTAGATATAGGTTCCCTTAACGCCTCTAGTAAGTAAGACTTTATATGTATTTCTAATCAATCTTTCAGCTAATTCGTATGGTGCGGTTCTAATTCCGCTAGCGCCATCAGTTCTAGCATTCATCTCAGGATGGAATTCGATTGATTTTGTTTGCTTATTATATGTGAGGTCTTTTCCGATGATTACGCCTGCATATTCAACTTCAAGTCCTTGAATAGTGTGGATGCAGAAAACGTTCTTTATCTGCTTATCATCTAAGACGGCGGCTCTATCGGCTTTCTTGACATTCCATTTAAGAAGAACATTGCCGTTATCGTAGCTGAAGTCATATTGTTCTTCATCTTTTTGACTAACCCATTCATGGGTATAACCAGCTATTATCCTTAACTGATGACCACTCTTGTTCTTCTTTTCCCATTCCTTCATCATATCGGTCATTGAATCCATTACTTTAACATCGTAATGGATGCCTTTTAACGATACGAATTCATTGGTGTATCCAAGAATCTTGTTAACGAAGTCTATATATCTTTCACCACCGACACATCTAAACTGAGAAGAGAGAATCATACGATCATCTTCAATGACAGTTGAACCATATTTCTCAGCATATTCTTTTATTTGCTTTATCGAAAGGTTATCTGAAGTTGTGACTACTTGATCTTCATCTATCATAAATACATTTACTCTAGAGGCGTTGAAAAGCTTGTCGATGACATTAACTTCTCTTCCTAAACCCCAACCGAATTTCCATTCAAGCATACGATGAGCTTCATCTACGATGATGCAATCGAAATCACAAGCCGATGATTTAGCAAAGGCAGCTGGTGTTTTGAATAATTCTTTGATTGCTTTCTTTGAGAAATCATCTGCTAAGACATCACCGAAATAGGTTCTAGGGGTGAAGTTAGCCGTGACATAGCAGGCATTTCTTCTTGCTTTTCCATTTCCTGGATTCAAAAGCTGTCCTAAAGCGTTAATGGCAACAATAGATTTGCCAGAACCCGGACCGCCTTTGATGATGATTGTTCTTCTTTCGCCTTTATCTAATGCTTCCTGCACTTCATCTACTATCTTTGCAACAGAATAGGATTGCTCGGCATCATAGGAAAAGAATGGTTTTCCATTGATGGAATCAGAAACCATCTTAGCGAATCCTTCGCTTGGTCTGATTCTGGATGCGTCTATTTCATATAGAGTCTGTTTATACGGCTTCTTTATGTATTTTGCGATGAATTCGCTTAATTTCTTTTGATCATCTTCTAAGAATGATGGTGCAGTATGGACTAAAGGATATGCTTTTTCATCATTAAGAATCGTTTCATATCCTTCAGGCATGTTATGGAGATATGAGCATGCATTTACTTCTACTTCTTGCGTATAGATATATTCATTGAATGCCTTCATGATATTGGCGTAGTTATAGGCTTGATAGGATGGATGCCAATAATCATCGGTTCCATGACCACCATCAGTGTTAACGTAATCTTTCAAAGAAGATCTCTTAACTGAACTCCATTGCTTAAGTTCGATGATAACGACATTTTCTTTGTCGTTATCATCTTTTCCATAAATCAGAAAGTCTACCCTTTGTCTTGTATCAATGAGCTTGTATTCGACGCCAACGTTGGCATCCTTAGGGATTGATTCGTCTTTTAAGGCTTCAGCAACTTTTGGAAGAGAATGAATCCAGGAATTGTATTCGCTATTTCCTCCTCCACCAATATTTTGTGTTTTGAACTTATCTAAAAGT
>CAVHQU010000028.1:0-2933 GCA_963638555.1 bacterium
GTAATAGAATGTTTATTTTTCTCTTTTTCATTTAGTTCATCCTCTAATTTATGAAATTATACTCTTTATTACTAATAACGATTGAAAATTCTTTAGGCAAGAAGCCACTTATTGCGAAATTCCAATTTGACTAGAGATTCAAATATGAAAAAGACCCGTTAGGTAACGGGCCTCGTTTGTTCTTGAAATTATTTGAGGTATTCTTTGATTTTTGAAGCAATCTTTTCTAATTCTTCATCATTCATGTCGTTTTGATGCGGATTCATCATAAAGACTCCACCCCATTCGAATCCATCCTTGTATTTAGGACAAAGATGGCAATGAAGATGTTTGCCTGTGTCTCCATAGAAGCCATAGTTGACCTTATCTGGGTTGAAGGCTTTATGAATGGCGTTGCTAACACTGGCGACATCATCCATGAATAAGTCTCTTTCTTCCTTGGAGATATCAATTAATTCTGAAACATGGTCTTTATAAGCGACGATGCATCTGCCTAAGTGGGCTTGATCCTTGAAGATATAAAGGGATGACACCTTTAAATCCATAACATAGTAACCAAAGGCTTTATGCAATTCAGGTTTTTCCTCTCTCATACAATAAGCGCAATTTTGATCTTTCATAGTTTTTTCCTCGTACGAATATGTATTTTAGCAAAAAATATGAATTGGTTATAAAACGTTTTAAATATGTTGTTGGCTAGGAATTAGTTTGAATGCATATCTAAGAAAGCATTAATTTGTAGCTAAAATTGAACTTTATACCATACGAATATATAATTTTGAAGGCAATAGCATTAATATTCGTCACATTCTTTGGAATGAGTGACATGCATAAGCAAGGAATTTTCATAGAATTTCATGATTTCTATTATTTCGAGGAGATAAAGCATGGCAGAAAGGAACGCTCTTATAAGTTTTAAACAAGAAACGAGTGATGACATTGTCATTATCGATGTACTTCCGCTTAATAAAGATGAATCATCACTCGCTGATATTCAAAGAAAGTTAGATGAAAATGCAAAGAAATTAGGCATCATCGATGAAAAGATCGATAGACTAACAAATAAAGCGGACTCCATGGATTATGCTGTAGCAATATCCTCTGGAATTATTTCAGGCTTAATCGATTCTTTCTTTGTTGGCGAATTCTCGCTATCTGAAGCAAGGAAATGGGGAGATGAGACAATTAAGAAGAAGATAAACGGCATCGCAAAGAAAAACGACATCCTTAAAAGCGTAGATAAGTTGGAGAAGAAAACAAAACATTATGTAGGTGACGAAGCACAGAACTTTTTCGGTGACGGAAGAAGCCACCACTTCTACGACTTCACTCATCACAAATCACTTCTCGGACTTATATCATCCATCATCGCTCAATTTACTGGCACCGTTTATGGAATTGATCCTGCAACCGGATTAATCAAGAGCATCCATCTTAAAAACGCACAATCTAATCTATCCAGTCAAAATATGGTTGGAAAAATCTTCAGCGCCATCACAAATTGGAATCTTCATCTCCTATCCGACATGGCCGGCTCGACGGATGCAATAGCAAAAGGCAACTACGGAGCAGGCATACCAGGACCAATAATGTCTACTTTATCTGAATTTGCCTCTTTAGATATCTTTAAAGGCAAAGATGGTGTCAATCATTTTAGCCAACGCATTTTCGAATTATACAAAACTGAAAATGACGGTGGTTTCGGTTTAGACTACCGCATGGAAAAAGGCCTGGCGCATGAAGCGGTTAAGCAATGCGTTCCTGTAATCATTAACGAATGTTTAGTTAGAACATATTATTTTATTAGAAAACTTATAGATATTATCAAAGAAGAAAATGTTAAAAACGTCAAAGATTTGACTACAAATATGTTTAAAAAAGCATTGTCATTTAATAACAGAACAATTACAAGAATGATGACTATTTCCACCGCCACGATGAGTGCGATAGATTTAGCCGATGCAGGAATTAGATCAGGTGGGAATATTGGAAAATTCGCCATACGTGTTAATTATGCTGGCATCGCTAGATCCAGCGTTGCTGTTGTCGTTGATGGCATCTCCGAAATAAAGAAACGTTTATCGATCAAAGAAAAATCCGAACTAATTACTGAGAGAAATTCGTTACTGAATACAAAGGTTTACATATTGAATAATAATACATGGAAAGAATTGGAAAATACCGAGAAATCTATGTTAGAAATTGAAAGAATAATAGACAATACTATGAAAATTTTGCCACAGATCCATGATGAAATGAGAAATGACTTAGATGATGTCGGCAACTCCCTTGATGATATGAAAGGTCAAAATCAAGAAACATTAAATAAAATGAAAGACATACTTGATTGAGGGAAAAACGATGAAAGATAGCAAAATAATAAATGAGATAGAAACAAGCGTAGAAAATGTTCCTGTCATCTTAGAAAATAGGTTCGATGAATTGAGTGTATTGAAACAAGAAATAGATGATGCAACCAATCATGCAAAGCTAGCGCAAGTATCGGCTCAAAAAGCAAAAGAGGAAAGGCCTGGTTGGTTTAATAAGCAACGCCTCATTTCCAATGCGCAGGAAAATATTGCAAGCATAGCAGAAAATCAGGTTCAAAATGCCGAAATTAATAGCAAAATTATTAAATATCAGCAAAAGCAAGCCGAAACCATGAGGTTTTTGTTAGGACTTGGCGTTTCAAATCTTACAAATACTAGAGCAGTCATCAAATTCTTAAAAGAAAAGTTAAATCAAACTGGTAGCAAGAGGTTAGATGAAATTGAAGAAAAAGAAATCCTCGATGTTATAAAGCAGCTAAAAGCGCAAGAAGATATCTTCGAAAAACAAGAACAAACACGAGAAAAAATAAAGAAACATGATACGGAAATAGCAAAAATAGCCGATACATGTATCGAATATGGCTTAAAAAACAAATCTTTAAA
>CAVHQU010000029.1:0-2893 GCA_963638555.1 bacterium
TTGCATAGATTTCATGATCATATAAATATTAGTCAGATTATCATTATTGATATAGTTACTATCGATATTTTTAAACGAAATCAAAAACTTGCTTCTGAAATTATATAATCTATCGTTATGCGCACAAACATTTCTCGCCATAGAGGTATTAATAAGAATTTGTTTTAAAACATTGTCTGGAATCTTAAATGTTTTGCTAATCATTTGCCTGTCAGACTGCTTTAGAATGCCAAACAATCTACTTATTTCGCCGAAGGTCAATATTTTAACTAATACATATGGTGGTATGTAGTTGTAAACGGATAAATAATGCTTAACAGCAGGATGTTTATCTCTTTGTTTACTTATCGTATCGTTAATTTTGCCAATAATATCGTTAACGGAAAGATTATTGTCAAAATTTTCCTCTATTAAATAATTCTTTATCCCGTATTTTTGAGAAATAATTTCCGAAATTTTAGAACGAATAACGCATTCTATTTCAAGAACATATTTTAGAAATATCAGTTTTAAATTTTTATCGAATTCAAACAACGCATATATTTCTTCAAAAGTAACGCCATTAATATACTTTCCGTTTGGGGACTTAAAAATATCTTTATAAGTATTTACAATTGAATAATACGAATATTTTTCAACTGCGTTAACGGCAAAAGTTCTATCGTTTACTTTAACGCCCTTCGCAATCAAATGGTCTATAAGATCATTTGAATTTTTATATTCTTTCTCTTTCATTAAACCCCTCTTTTAAACAAAAGTGGCCCAAGGCTTCGAAAGTTTCCTGGGCACCAATCGATTGCTATCATACCATTTCAATTTAATTTGTCAATGATAGAAACGGTTTGCGAATAATTAAACAATACATTATCGCAATTTTCTAAAGAACGACATTTTTAAATTTTAGAACAGCAAATTAAAAGCCTTCGATTGAGGTGTTCTCAAGCATTTTATTGAAATTGCTTATTGTCCTTTTTTCGTTGGGATATTTACATAAATCACAAGGTTTTGAATACACAACATTCCCAACTATTTTCATGTTCTAGAGCATATCGAATTTCATTTACACTCATAAGTCTTATGCTCGTGAGTATATATTGGATTATATGCTTTACATATTTCCAATTGTTCTAGTTTTCTTTATCTATTAATAAACGAAATGCGACGATAATACGAGCGTTGCAAGATGAAATGCAACGATGGTCCTTTCGTTGCGCGCTATACTCCAAAAGAAAATGAACTAGGGCATAGAAAAAGGTGCGTTGATTTTGACAATGCATGTCTTTTATTTCTATTGTTTCATATCTGGTTGGCTTGGAGCGCCCATTAACAGTCATTCAAGTCGAGAGATCAAACGATGATTTCTCCTCATTCGATTTTATTTTAGTTGTTGATCGGATATAACATATATGTATCCTGTGTCGGGGTTCCTTTGCCTTCAGATGAAATTGTATCATCCATATCGAGGTATCCAATATATTGATTAAGATAATCATCAGTGCCAACAACTTTAATGTCTCCAGTTGTATCATTAACCGTAAGATAATCCACTTCATAATTTGTTTCAATGCTTGTCACATTGTCATTTGACATATTCAGCCTATACAGTTTCTTGGTAGAATCTGAGACCCAATATATGCTATCCCCTCTAATCGCCGATGACAAACGAGTCCTAAAGCCACCAGCTGCATAAACATTTTCTAACGGTTGAAATACGTAATTCTTGTTTGAATCAATGTTATATTTAAAAACATATTCACTTGATAAAGCGTATACGTATTCATCACCTTGATAAATTATTTTTTGTCCTATGTCTTCGAATGAATAAAATTGGACAACTTCACCATCTTTTTTATAAATGACCATTCCTTTAGTAGCTGTTTGTGAGGAACGGAATACACCATCTTTGTCTAGAACGTAAAAAGTAGAATAATCGGAAGAACTCCAAACTATTCTTCTAGTTGAGTGATTAAAGAAAAAATGTCCGTTAGAGAAATACTCGTCGAATTTATGTTTCTTTAGGTCTTTGGAGATAATAGTTTCATGATTGTCACAAAACATGTTTCCAAATTTATCGATGCAGTTAAAATAGTCGTTTTCAATTTTAACGTGAGTTACCTTTAATGTTTCATCTTCCTCGGTAATTCTATATAAGTAATCAGAAAGCAATTCATCTTCAGCGATCGCATACATGAGTCCTCCTCCACTAGTAATGCTGCATATTTCAAACTGATCGTTCTCATCATTTCCATTAATTTGGTATATGTTGCCAGTGTTTTTTGAAAGGAGAAAACATGGATTCACCCCGCCAGAATTATAAGAGCAAACCGCTCTATCCAAATATGTCTGCGAATACAAGGTATATATATCCATTTTGCCACTTTCAGGCAAGAAAAAATAAAACGAATCAAGATTCGTGAATTGATTAACATTTATGCTTGTTGACGACGATCGATCACTAAATGAAAGCCTTTCAATCTCGCCGTTTTTTAGCCCGATTAATGCGAAGGGCGATGTAGCGTATTCGTGGCCATTGTAAAAATCATTTAGACTTCTAGCGTGAGTGAACTTTTTCCCATCGTTTGCACTTGATTTATCAACGTTGTCACCAAAACTACCATAGCCTATAGCAGTATACTCATTTATGTTCTCCAATTTGTAGTTTTTAAGATTGCTAATTATATCTTTTGAACAGCTTGTTGCGATGCTAGAAAAAGCGATGCATATTGTCATAATTTCAATTTTCTTTCTCATGAGACTAATTTCTCCTTTTGCTTTATTTAATTTGATTCTAATCATTAGAAAAAAAAAGCAAGAAATATCGGTAAAAATGTATTAATTGAATTATGTGTGCTTGGATATTCGCAAAGAAAAAGACCCATCTTTTGTTGATGAG
>CAVHQU010000030.1:0-2876 GCA_963638555.1 bacterium
CATTCTGACTTTCCAAAAACTCTACATTTACTTTATATTGATTTGGAAATCTTCTGAAATCTTCTGCCATTCTTTTTACGCCCACTCCACATAAATAAGCTGGTGTGTTTCCGCCCTTGATGCCCAATGATGGAATTCGCTCATCAAACAATTCACAATCCAAGTCTACATCAAAAAGAACCTTAACTGCAGATTTCGATAATTGAATGAAATATGGTATTCTGACAACCCTATAACCAAGTTCTTCATAGAATTTTGTTTTTTCGGCATCTTTCTTGATTGTGTCAGGTTCTTTGTAATGCGGATATCCGTCGAACTCAACGATAAGCTTTAAAGATTCACTACGATAATCAGGTCTAAGTTTTCTACCGCAATCAGGTACTGTTTTATCATGTATCCAATCATCCGTATTCGGAAATATTACTTTCAAATAATCATATAAACTAGTTCTACGCAATCCAGTGTCCTTATCAATGTCAGCTTTGTCAGCATCTTCTTTATCTTCCCTTAGAAACCCCCATTTTGCGTTCTTAGCAATTTCTCTAATTTCATCTTCTTTCATACGTAAATACTAAAACAACCTCTCCTGCACACTCATCTTAATCCCATCATCATTCTTAGTCCACACCCTTCCACTACCTTAATCAGTGTGGCTAGCCTTCTAGGGTTCTCAAAGTCATATGCATAATAATCTTTATCTTCAACTTGAAATACCAGACCTTCCCATTTGCCGGTGGCGTGCCACTTGCAGTAGTCTTCAGCTGAGATTTTATGGGTTCCCACTATATCTACTAAACCAATGATTGCAGATTTCTTCGTATCAGCCAAAGCAATCGTACCACGCTTATTCGTTGTGTAGGCATGAGCATCATATGTTTTAGAGTCATCAAGAAACTCATTAAGGTAATACTTTATTATCATAAGTCCGTACACAGTTCACTTATCCTCCGATACATTGCTTTGATTAAGAGGAAGGCATGGGTTTGGAGCTTTAGCCAATATGCGATAGATGTTCTTGGTATTGTCCCTTATATGGTTTCCAGCACTCTTCAATATGTTGGATGTTTTCTTATATTTGTATTCATTTCGCTCTTCGTAGAAACCTTTGTATATTCCGCTCATACAAAAGCAAATATAACACATAATCTGATTGAATATTCCATACATATTGTTCACATCAGCCCAAGCCCCAGTGTTGGCGAACCACATATAGCCATTGGCGTGAGACATCATCTGAGCCTCGACGTAGTTCATCTTTATCATATCAGCAGAGTTAATCTTCTCATCGGTCTTGAAGACATCAGCCAATTGGTTGACCAAATAGGTCAAAGACTTTGTCTTTCCGCTCTCATCAATGGTGTAGCCTGTTGTAGATTCGAACTTTTTGCTAAATTCAGTAAAATCTATGCCATTAGAAAACTTGGCTTTATAAATATCATAGGATTCGGATAAGGACTTATCTTTATTTTCCTTAGTTCCAAAAAGACAATAAACATTGAAATTATCATGTGCTTGGAGAAGATTGAATGAATCATTTACATATTTTTCTCTCAGATAGCTTTCATAGAATCCTGCCAAAGTCTCAATAAGCACCTTCCATTTGGATTTCACTTGCTCTCTCAATCCAAAAATCATATCGAATGTCATTTCTTGGATAGTCATTGAGATTTTATGGAAAGTGTCTGAGACATAATTCCTTCCAAAGTTCTTGTTGAAATCGGCCATAACATTCTCAATGTCAGTGCATTCGGACTTCACGGACTCTATCATCTGCAAGGCCTCAGGGCTTGCGAACACCATCCCACCTAAAGCACGAAGACTGAAGCCATCTTGCATGTCATCATACTCATCCTTTATGAGCTTTATGACGTCCATAAGCATAAAGATGATGCCTTTATCAGTTTCAAAGGCATTTGATGTTGGATGGATCAAAGAGCTTAAGAATGCATACCTTACAGCCCAAGACTCACCAAGATTCTCCTCGACAATGCTCTTGAATGATAGTTTTGGATTACAAGCAAAAGGGGCTTGAGACCTTGCAATCTCCTTCAGTTCCTTATCGCTTACGGATTTTAAGTTCTTTTTGAAGAAATCGTATGACTCCTTGTACTCCTTCTCCAGCTCTCCTGGTATGAGAAAGAAATCGTAGCAATCCTTGAATTTCTTATATTGGTTGTATTCAATCAAAGCGCATTGTCTTTTAAGCAACTCAAAATTAGTGGAATCGAATCTTCCTTTCTTGAAAGCCTCTTTTACCGCCAAACCTTCTATAACGCATCTTGCGTTAAGAAGAATGCCTTGTGACTCCACATACTCATATTTGAAGTTCTTAAGAAGGCTCATAGCATTTGAGGTTATATAGAAATCGAAGACCTCAACATAGTTTGGCTCATAATTCTCTTTGTTGCATAATTCCAAAAGTTTGCAGTTGTATGAGAACACTTTGCCAAACAGTTCTTCAACATCTTTAAGTAGATCATCAAATAAGTTTTTATCATCCATAAAGCCACCTACTTCTTCAAATTGCTTTGGCACTCATTGAGTTCCTTGAGCTGCTTCTTGCAAAAGCCATTGATTTTCTCCTCGATGGACTTCTCAACACTCTTAGGTTCTGGCTTGTTCGTTCTGATCAAAGAGATTTTGTCGCCTTCAGCCTCTATACTCACATACTCGTCCATATGGAATCCCTGTATCCTCAAGCCACCTACCTTCCAAAAGGATCGTTGGCACTGATGTATAGTTTCCTCCGTCCATTGATTGGGCATAAATTTTCAATGTTCTCATAACGATATTTCCTTCAAAACCTGATATGTTTCTTGTTGGTTTAATTATAGTACATCATTAAGAGTATATTAACGATATAAGTAAAAATTAGA
>CAVHQU010000031.1:0-2836 GCA_963638555.1 bacterium
CTGCACCTTCCCTTAGTGCAGTATCTGCAAGAAACGCATTGGAATCTTTGGTAAAATCTTTTTATGTCCTTAAATATGGAAGCTATCCAGAGAACGACAGTCTCTTCGATTTGATTTCGGATGGATGCTTTTCATCTTACCTTGACGATGCATTACTCTCTAGCGTTCACTACGTTAGGAAAATAGGTAACAACGGTGCTCATGGTGAAGATGTGCCAAAGAAATCGGTTGTTGGCGCCTTACATGCCCTTCATGATGTCATAAAAGGCTTATTCGAGTTTTTAGATATAAACATAGGAAATCCGGAGTTTGATAAGAAAATATATGATAATCCACTAGAAGAAGGAAATGCTCCTGCTGATATTACTATTAAGCCGGGTAGTGAACCTGAAAAGACCGAAGATATTGCAAAATACAAAGATATCGCAAATAAGCCAGGTAAAGCCAAATCAGGCTTGGATTTCACCGAAGCTGAAACTAGAGAAATGTATATAGATTCTTCTCTTAATGATGCAGGCTGGCAAGTTTGTAATACAAAAGGTGCAATTAAAGCTGGAATGGCATGCATTGAGATAAAGCTTGATGGAATGCCAAATA
Organism: bacterium; assembly: GCA_963638555.1. GTDB lineage: Bacteria > Bacillota_I > Bacilli_A > RFN20 > CAG-826 > UBA4951. The sequence continues at coordinate 598 of CAVHQU010000031.1, forward strand.
ACGAAGGTGTTGGCTATGCTGACTATGTTTTATTTGATGATGATGGCAAACCTCTTGCTGTCGTCGAAGCAAAGAAAACAAGCGTTGATGAGGTTGTTGGCTCTCAACAAGCCAAACTTTATGCCGATTGCATCGAAAAAACATATGGATTCAGACCTGTAATCTTTTATACAAACGGCTATTCGGTAAAAATGGTCGACTGTGCTGGATACCCTCCAAGAAAGGTATACGGATTCTATAGCAAAGAGGAACTTCATTCTTTGATTATTAGAAGAACCTTAGGAAACATTACAGACACTAGAATTAATCCATCAATATCTGATAGATATTTCATTCAAAATGCTTGTACTAGTGTATGTGAATCTTTTAATGAGAGAAGAAGGAAAGCACTTGTTGTCATGGCAACTGGTACAGGAAAGACTAGATGTGCCATTTCCATTGTTGACGTCCTTCAAAGATTTAACTGGGTTAAGCATGTACTTTTCCTTGCAGATAGAACCGCTCTTATCAACCAGGCAAAAAATGCTTTTGTTAAGCATCTGCCAGATAGCTCAATTTGCGTGCTATCTCAAGAAAAAGAAGATGAAAGGGACTACAACGCTAGAATAATGTTCTCAACATATCAGACGATGATCAACTTAATCGATTGTGATGATAAGAAATTCGGAGTCGCAAAGTTTGATTTAATCATCGTTGATGAATGCCATAGATCTGTCTATAACAAGTATGGAGCGATTTTCAATTACTTTGATTCGTTAATCCTTGGTTTGACCGCAACTCCTAGAGAACAGGTCGATTCATCAACATATGAATTATTCAATTTGCCAAAAGGAGAGCCTACATTCTCTTATGATTATGAAACAGCCGTCAAGGAGGGTTTCTTGGTTGATTTCCATGCCTTTGAGAGAACAACGAATCTTTTAAAGAGCGGTCTTCGCTACGATAAGCTTACTGATGAGGAAAAGGAACAATACGAAAATCTTTTCGCCGATGAAGAAGGAAACTTGCCAGCGGAAATAGATGCCCAAGAATTCAGGAAGCGTATTATGAATACCGACACCATAGATAAGGTGATTCAAACTCTCATGAATGAGGGAATGAGAACAAATGGTGGCGAAAAACTTGGAAAGACAATAATCTTTGCTGCAAACCATTTCCATGCTGAGAAAATAGTCGAAAGATTTAATATTCTTTATCCTGAACTTGGTGGCAAAGGATTCTGCAAGTTGATTGATAACTATGTCAATTACGCCCAGACCTTGATTGATGATTTCTCTAAGAAAGACGGAGAACCTACAATTGCTGTTTCTGTCGATATGCTTGATACTGGCATTGATGTTCCTGAAGTTGTTAACCTCGTTTTCTTCAAACGCGTCTTCTCTAAAATAAAATTCTGGCAGATGATTGGTAGAGGAACTAGAACTTGTAAAGAACTTAATGTTTATTCTCCTAGCAAGGATTATTTTGAGAAGAATGATGATTCTTCTCCACTTGCTGGTTATGAAGACAAACAAGGATTCTATATCTTTGATTTCTGTGATGTTTTCGAATTCTTCAGGGCAAATCCAGATGGTAGGGATGCAAAAACAGCTTTGAACTTATCACAAAAAATATTTGAGTTAAAGTTGGATATGATTTTCGAACTTCAAAAGGTTGAGCACCAAGAGAACGAAGAACATAAGGCTTTCTATACGAAATATAAAGAGGAATGCATTTCAAAGATCAAGACGCTTAATAGGAACCTTATTAACGTAAAGAACTCACTAAAGTACGTTGATAAGTATTTGGACGAGAAGAATTGGGATTATATAACTCTTGTCGCACTAAAAGAGATGAAAAAGCAGCTGACACCTTTAGTTGATGCCAATAGTGATGAAGAACAAGCTAAATATTTCGACCTTTGGATTTTCAATATGGAACTAGAGGAAATCATTGGCGAGAAAGATTATTCAAAAGCAATACAAAAAGTCACAACTATCTGCGAATGCTTGCTTAATAAGGTCACTATTCCTGATGTTGCCGATAAGAAAGATTTCATCAAGGAGGTTCTAACTGATGATTTTTGGGAGAACATCACTCTTACCAAACTCGAAAAAGTTAGAAACGAAATTCGTGAACTGATAAAGTTCCTTACCAAAGACGTATGGACAATCATCGAATCTAATTTCCAGGATTCCACCATTATCAAGGATGGAGGCTTATCACCAAGGCCACAATTCAAAAATTACAAGCAGAGAGT
>CAVHQU010000032.1:0-2807 GCA_963638555.1 bacterium
GATAAATATCACTCATCTAACGCCATATTTACTATATATGAAACAATCAATTCTTAAAAACATAGTAAAATATAGCATTAAAAACTAGGTAAAATGCTTCATTAAAAACATGGAAAAATATCCATTAGAAACCATATAAAAATTTTAAAAAGATGAGATGAATTCTATTCTTTTTAATATCTTAAAAAACAATGAAAATAACAATATGTTAACCAAGAATTCAAGCAAACTACTTTAACGACATCGTTGTGATGATAAAAGCCTGAAAAAATATAGAATCGAAAAGAGATATGAGCAATGTCAGGCAAACCAATAAGATTTGCTAAAGAAGACATAATCCGAGGCTTTAAATGTGGTCATGAACATGAAGAAAAGGAATGCTCGTTGCTTCCGATTATCCTAATCTACCAACAAATTTCAATATTGTAAGGGGAAAATCTAATCTCTATGACAATATTGATGAAATCATCTCTGAAGGGTGCAGCCTTGTAAAGATGATGAATAATGATCCTAATTTTATGAGGGGCTGCTAATATTCAACGAAACAATAATCCAACCATCAAACCTATCGTGAACTTGTCCTTTTGCTAGGATGAGCTTTCCACTCATGTTGAAATGACATGTATTTTTCATTGAAGTTCCATTGAAGTAGACATTGAAGTTCCATTGAAGTATAATCAATGTAGAGGTAAAAACTCATGAATTTAAGCGAATTATTTAACAAATATACGACTGAAGATAACCAATATGAATGTAAAGCAAGATTAGATAGAGAAAATGTCATCGGATGGTTGAAAACCGTTGATGGCTTTGCAAATTCAAATGGTGGAATACTCTTTATTGGGGTAGAAGATAAGACAAATAAATTGATTGGCTTTGACAATAGTGAAATAGATAAAGAGAAGATGTTCTTTTACCATACGTTAGAAGCGCATTTTGATACCCTACCTGCAATAAATTCAGAGATTATCCCCTATGTAGTTAACGATAAGACAAGATATATATTGAAAATCAGCATTTGTGAATCTGAATTAAAACCAGTTATCTTAATGTATCAAGGGCTACCATGCGTTTTCAAAAGAAGGGATGGGTACACTTCCTCGGCAACCGTAGAAGAATTAATACAGATGAGTGTCTCTAATAAAATAGCAAGATACGACGAAGTCCTGACTGATATCAAATTTGATATAAATGATTTCAAAAAACTCTCTGCCTTTTATAAAGAATACACAGACCTGGAATTAAATGAGAAGAAACTTGCCTCGATCAATTTCTTTGATGAGAAAAAGAATCTAAGAAAAGGCGCTTTGCTTTTTAAAGATGATTACGATGGCAAAGACACGAGTGTAGTATGTTCTATATATCAAGGATTAAGCAGAGGTGATAATAAAATAATTTCCAGCAACAAGTTTGAAGGAAATTTGATTGATGCCCTTAAATACATGCTTAATTTCGTTAATTTGTATACTAACCATGGGTTCATCAAGAAAGATACGCACAGGGTTAATTTTGATGCATACCCAAAAAGAAGCGTTTTGGAGAGTTTAATAAATGCATTAGCTCATAGAGACTATTTCATTAAAGGCAGCGATATCTTTGTTGATTTGTTTAAGAATAGGCTGGTCATATCTTCTCCTGGTGCAATATTTAAAGACAATGAGTCGAGAACAACGTATCAATTAGATAAGTTGATTTCAAATAGAAGAAACGAACTTATTTGTAATACGTTCGTTCTTTGCAATGTCATGGAAGCGAAAGGCACTGGTTTTGAAAAGATCTTGGAAGATTACAAAGATGGTGATGAAAATCACAAACCGTTCATTAGAAGTAGATATGATCAATTCTCCATAACTCTTCCAGATTTAACCTATTCCGATGGCGTTAGCATTGAAGAAGAAGCTTTAGGAATCAAAGGGACAATCGAGAATCCTAACAAATACGACTCAAAAATATTGTCTTACTGCTTTGACGGATATAAGAGTGTTAAAGAAATAACGACATTTTTGCAAATTTCTAATTCAACATTCATAAGGAAAAATGTGATAGGCAATTTAGTAAGGCAGAAATACCTAATTGAAAAAGAGGCCACAAAAGAAAAGAGATATTTTACCAATCATGAAATGGTAGAAAAGATTTAAAACGATTATTAACCTGCTGAAACCTGGCAGGTTTTTTCATTGAAATAGCATACAATTTTCATTGAAGTTCCATTGAAGTAAGCATTGAAGTTTCATTGAAGTAGATATCAAAATGAAACTAATTTAAATCTAATAACGAACCATCAAGTCTCTTTTCTCTTGACTTTTCTGGGGGGTCTAGAATAAAGAAAGATCGAGGTGTTAGTATGAAAACTAAATTTAAAAATGTGGCAATGCTTATCATTGTTATTGTATGTGGAGCTTTGGGCATTGGCTTTTGCGCTTTAGGTGCGTATCTTTTGATGAACAGCACAAAAAGTGGCGATTCAAGCGCGAATATTACTCATATAGGCGGAAATAACGGATCGATTACCGTCGTTTCTAATATTGATTGGGGAAATGTTGCTTATATTATCCTTGGTATTGCCTTAGTGGTTTGGGCTATAGTTGGCAAATTCATGTTTTTGAAAGATTTGAGCGGGGAAATCGAGATTGATGAATCTGTGGTTAAGATTAAAAGCAACAGTGGCGAAAGAACTATCAAGATAGAAGATATTGAGAATACAAAGGCTTATAGCGGAATGATTTCTCTTAAAAATGCAGGCAAGACTTCATGTTTCTTCTCAACCGAAAATTCCGAAGAAATAGTCAAATATATAAATGATAGGA
>CAVHQU010000033.1:0-2789 GCA_963638555.1 bacterium
CTTTTCATCCTGCATCGCAAAGAATATAACTTCATGTCCTAATGCCTTAAATGCATCAGCAAGTGTGAAATAATATCTTTCACTTCCACCCTTCATGTAATGGAACTTATTAACTAATAATACTTTCATATCTCCATCACCTCTTATAGATTTCAAGTGTTTGACTAACTACATCATCCCAAGTATATGGAATAATCATATTCTCATGTGTTTTTAAATTAAGATTGATAATCTTCTTGATTTGATGTCTAAGTCTATCGACATCACCACGCTTGAAGACAAAACAATCTTCATTGATGACTTCTACATTCTCAGGAATATCGGATACTAAACAAGTATTACCATAAGACAATGCTTCAAGAAGAGACATAGGCATACCTTCAATATCCGAAGGTAATACATATAAATATGCATTCGAATATAATTCCTGAAGTTTTTGCCCTTGGACAAATCCTGTCATGATGATAGAATCATCGCCTTTGACTTTATCTACAATAGATTGGAAATAGTCACCTGAGTGGGAATCGCCACCAGCAATGACTAATTTCATATTAGTATTCATTTGTTGCTTAACTAACTTCCAAGCATCAATTAAATAATCAAGACCTTTTTCCGGAACAATTCTAGCTAAGAATAGGATATAACTATTCTTTTCCAAGCCATATTCATTTTTGATTATTTCAGGTTCATGAAGAACGGGTAAAGTAATACCATTAGGAATGAACTTAGTAGTTCTATGATATTCTTCTCTAAAATATTTCTTTACATTTCTAGATAAGACTATGATTTCATCAGCGTATTTAACAGCTTTCTTCTCTCCTTTTTTAATGATCCAAGAAGCGAAGCCACCCCATTTACCTCTTTGCCAATCTAAGCCATGAATTGTGACAACGATTTTGTACTTTCTGTTCTTTCTTCTTGGAAGATAGTTTAAGAAAAGGCATGGTCCTTCGGCATGGAAATGAAGAACATCAAATTCGCCTTTTTTGGCCATCTTCTTTGCTTTATGTGTCGCGAAATACGAATATACGACCGCATCCAAGGCTTTCTTGTTTATCGTAAAGATATTTTCGACCTTGCAGCCTTTGTATTCATTTATCTTCTTATATTGTTTTCTTTTGCGATTGAAAAGAGTTACTTCGTTTCCTTTTTCAACCATGCGTGTAGCGAGATTTTCAACGACTACTTCAACTCCACCCTCTCTAGAAGGAACATATTTATGTCCGATCATTGCAATTTTCATAGTTTATTCTCCACTCCTATCGGTAAGAACAAACCATATTGCTCTGAAAAGGATTTTAGTATCTAGTCCTATTGAACGATGTTCGATATATGCTAAATCTAAATCAACCCATTCGTCGAATGAAAGTTTGTTTCTGTTTTTGGTTATTTGCCAGGTACACAAAAGTCCGCCCTTAACAAGGAGCCTTTGCTTGGCTTTAGGAGAGTAGGTTTCCACCTCACATGGTATAGGACTTCTAGGTCCTACAACAGACAGATTACCAATGAAGATATCCCATATCTGAGGAAGTTCATCCAAGGAGGTCTTTCTGATGAACTTACCAAACTTAGTGATTCTAGGATCATCCTTCAACTTGAATGCAGGTTCATCCGCTTCGTTGATACCATACTCAAGTAACTGAGCCTTCATAGACTCCGCTCCTGGACACATGGAACGAATCTTATGGAACTTGAATATCTTTCCATTCTTCCCTACACGTAAGGAAGTATATAACGCTCCTTTCACTGTAGGATCCTTTTCACCATTAGGATCTCTGACTAACTTGCAGTCATATCTATTCCCATTCTTAGAAAGATATTTACCATTCTTATTGTTTTCAGTAATCTCAAGTTTATAAGACTTAACACCAATATCCTCAAGTAACTTAATAAGCATAAGTAAAAGGATAAACCAACCAAATAACAGTAATACTAAACCAGAAGAAAAGATATCAAAGGTTCTCTTTACGAATGAATAGAATAAACCACCTGAAACCTTAACTTCTCTATCACTCGATGATTGCGTGCTATCTTCCTTACTTGGAGGAATATCCTCTATGGGATGATCTTGATTGATGGCGGCCCCTTCTCCTGTTTCCATAGAGATTGCTGGGCTAATGCCACCTTCTTTAGAATTATTTAACACGACAACTAACTCCTATTGTAGATATGATGTTCTTCATCCAACTGGTGTTGAGAACTATATCGGTATTGTAACACCTAAAACTTATTATTAATAGTCCCCCCCCCGTTAAAAAAGTCATTTTTTCTCTCAATTTTCAGCAAAATCTTGTAAATTCCTAGCAAGTTTCAAGAAAAATTGAACTAATTTCAAAGTCAGTTTTATGTTCTAATCCTTATATTTTATTGCTTTGAATATGAAAATATCGCCCAAGAACGGGCGATATTTAGATGTTAGTTAATTAGTTAAAAGGTACCCCCCTACTATTCCTTAAAGCGACAAAATGAATTACATACGTCGTCACCCAACATCTTACACAAACTGAGATTTTTTGAGCTTATGTAAAAACATATATTTTCTTTCGATGAAATCTAATAAAAACATCTTTCTTTTAAGTAATTGTAGAAATCATTCTAGTTAAACTTATTTATTCAAAAGGTCTTTCTTCTTTTTATCGAATTCTTCCTGAGTGATTACGCCTTCTTTTAGCAAATTGTTCAGTTCTTTTATTTCGACAATGTAATTTGAATTCGTTTCATTTTCTTCGTTGCTTTCTTTTGCGGATGAATTATTTCCGATTATTTTGTTCTTCCTATCATTTATATAT
>CAVHQU010000034.1:0-2681 GCA_963638555.1 bacterium
GCTTGAAGACAGATACCATAAATCTTTTGCATCAGAATTCTATCCTAATGTCCATCTTTCAAAGAATACTATTTGTTCTCTTATTTCCAACCTTGGAACAGATTATAAGGGTATTCATGATTTTATGATGAATAGGCTGAAAAATGAGGTTGAAAAAGAGACAAAGGTCCTTAGTGATGGAATGTTAAAAGAAAACACATCGACTGTAAATACATTTGCAGGATTCTCATATAAAGGTAGAATAAAGGGAATCAGCGATATATCTATTATTTATGCAGTTGACGCAGAAACCAGGGAACCTTTATGTATGAAGGTCTACAAAGGGAATCTTCCGGATTTTTCAAATTATTCGGATTTTTTCGATGAATTCAAGATCAGCGATGGTCTCATTATAGGAGATAAAGGCTTTCCGTTTGATAACAAGAACGAAACATTCAAAGATGGTAAAGTTGGTTATATAAGACCTATAAAAAGAAACAGCAAATCTATTGAGAGATTGGACTTATATTCGAAGTTTGATCTGGTGAACACAACACAAGGAAGGATCCTTGGTTCAAAAGACAAGGAAGTTTCGAAGGATGGAGAAACCAGATACTACTATTGTTTTCAGGACATTAGAAAGAAGGCAAAAGAAGAGAACGATTATGTAAAAAGAGCTGAGAAAAAGAATGATTTTGATATGAAGAAATATAGGGAAAAGCAAAAGAGATTCGGTACCGTGACCTTTGTTTCGAATATGGATCTGAAGATAGAGAATGTATATGAATATTATAAGTTCAGATGGGAGATTGAACTTGTCTTCAAGTCCTATAAGAGCGTACTTTCTCAAACCACCAGAGAGCATGATGATTTCAGCGTGAATGGTTCTGAATTCATAAATTACCTTTCAACCATCATGACAATAAGGATGCAAAACAAAATTGAAGAAAACAAAGATAAGATCAGGATGACCTACGCTGAGATAGATCAAAGACTACAGGATATCATAAAAGCCTCCATTGATTTAAGCGGAGACATATGGCGTACCTGTACCATGAGTAAGGAAGAAGCTGAAATAATGAAGATATTAGAATTATAGTACAACGGAATTAGGAAAGTTTTATATAAGTAATATCAGTCAAAAGATGTTGGCCTGCTTTAGATGTTTTGAATTGACGATTTAGCTTATTACAAAATATTGAATTTGTTTTTAAGGCCTTAGCCATTCTTCTAAGTGGATTGGCTTTTCTTATCGGACATACTATACCAATATCTTTCATAATCCGTCTTATCTTCTTAAGGTTCATAATAACGTTTCTTTCGTGATTTAACGTCATTTTTATTTGTCTTGCACCCTTATTACGACCACGAAAATCATACGCCCATCTAACAAGTTCTCTATCTTTCATTTCTTTATCCGAAATGCACCTTGTCAGTGATTTTAGATAAGAATAATAACCTGATCTAGATACTGAACATTGTTTACACATAAATTTAATATCTGCTTCTTTATGCTTTTCTTTAAACTTTCTTATTAGTTCGTATCTTCTTCTGACGGGGATTTTTTCAGTTGGTAACGTCTTTCCAGCCATTCTAGTTGGCGTAAAAACGTATTCTCAGCTTTTAATTTTTCTATCTCTTCACGCTGCTTTTTAATCAATGCATCTTTGTCTTCACTAGTTTTGGTTCTTGGCCTTCCTTTGTTTTCATGATGACCTGTTGTAAGTTTAACGCCATGTTTTTTGCGAAATAACCAATTGCCATAAGTGTTTTCAATTCTTTCTTGCCCAATTATATTCACATCAAAACCATTCTCTGTAAATATTTGTCTTAATGTCTTAGTTCCACTTGCCTTTTCATTGATACAAAGCTCTTTGAATTCAGCTTTATAAGAAATATATTTCTCGGTTACCTTTTCAACATTTTGGTTTTGGCTTAGAATCTCAATCTCCTCTTCTGTAAAATTTTTCCTACTCATATGACCTCCTGTTAGGATAAGGCAAAACGCAAAAAAAGCATTACTGTGAACCATTATTATGATTATTATGTCATAATATTTCTCAAAGTAATGCTTTTTTTATTTCTTTTTACCGTGTCCACAATACAGGGAACATTTTTATTTCGTGATAAAGCTATGGCTTTTTATTATACACAAAAAAAAGCGGCAGCAAGCTATCTTCCCCAAAGGGTATTTTCGCCGCCTAGGCGCTTAACTTCCGAGTTCGGAATGGGATCGGGTGTGTCCGCCTGGCTATCGCCGCCGCCTGCCATAATTTAAAGCATGCACTTTGAAAACCGAATGCCATTGTTCTCAGCCTAATGAGAAGAAACTGCGCTAATCTTGAAATTGAGATCCGCTTCTTTTTATTAAAAAGAATAGCGGAGTCCTCGGGCTATTGGTGCGACCTAGCTCTGCATGTTACCATGCCTGCACCGATCGTCCATCAAACGGGTGACTTACCCGTGCCCTTACTCCCTTTCGGGATGGGAGGCCTATTGTTGGGAACGGCTTCGCGCTTAGATGCTCTCAGCGTTTATCCGGACCATGGGCGGCTTCCGGGCGATGCTTCTGGCGAAACAACCCGACCACCGTAGCCATGTTCCCCCTGGTCCTTGCGTACTAAGGGGGAATTCCCTCAGGCCTCCTGCGCCCACGACAGATAGGGACCAAACTGTCTCACGACGTTTTGAACCCAGCTCGC
>CAVHQU010000035.1:0-2638 GCA_963638555.1 bacterium
GTTTTAAAAATACTCTGAATTAGGGAAAAGAGAAGAAAAATAAGTGACAAGATATGGAAAGATGATTTTTGCGATTGTTCCTATAAGGAAGTCGATTGGGACAAAAGTTCAATCATTTTTTGATGTATTACCAACTAATTCTTCAATGGGGGAGGTCCTAATGAAATGGATTAATAACATTAAACATTTAATGGCATAAGAAAACCTCCCCAATTTCTTGAGGAGGTCTTTTATTGCTTTCTTTTTCAGCCTTTAGATCTTAACAGGATCTTTTTCAGTTCCTGTCCATTTCTTATGGCCTTTGAAGTGGTTGCTGTAGTAAGAACCTTTTGCTGTATCGCTTAGAACGTTTTCAATATCAGTTCTTGCAATCTTACCAGATATTGTTTGTTGATCAGCTTCAACGAAGGTGAGGTAGTAGTTGCCCATTTGGTCACCTCTTTGATGGCTGTATTTAGTACTGGAGAGGATGCCTGTTTTAGAAATGACTTCAGAGATTTCACCAGGAGTTTCTTCAAACTTGTCTGTTTTATTGAAATCATAGTAGTAAGCTCTTAAGTCGGAGTGTTTAGTGGTTGTGAACCAACCGCCATCATCACGATATCTGTTATCGATTCTAGAATAGAAGCCCCTAGCTTTTTCAAATCCATCTTTGTTATCGCATGTGAATCCAACAGCTTTCAAGTAATCCTTAACGGAGAAGTCTTTTGCGACCTCTAAGGCACCTTTATAAGTCTTGTATTCATCAAAGACTGTCTTGTATAAGTCTTTGTTAGAAGTGCAATCAAGCGTATAGATGAAGTTGTTCCAGAGATATGTCTTTGTTCCCATGCCAGTGTTGATGACCTTAGACATATTCTTTTGATCGTGAGTGTAGGAGAGATAGTTATCATCGTTATCTTCTGTTGTAACAGCCAATAACTTTGTAGAAACTGTTCTGCCTTCCTTGTAAGTGATGCTGCCATCAGCATTAACAACTAAGTCTCTATGAGTAATTAAGTGATCTTCGTCATGCTTCTTTTCGATAGCGCTTAATTTATCTAACTCTACTTTAAATTTAGCATTTAACGCATTGACGGAATCGACCATCGCATTAACGTTTGTCTCAATATCGATGATATTCGAATCGCCATCTTTGTATTGGCTCATATCATAGGTTGCTTTTAAGGAAGCTAATGTGGCAAGGGAGTTAACGATAGATCCGACGTATCCAATGAATTTTCTTCTTGGGGCGACCATCATATAATCCCATGTTTCGGCATTACCGTATGTTTCTTCGTATAATGTTTCAAGAGTGATCTTATTGTTAGAAACACGAGGAGAGATGATTGTATCAGCAAGTGTTTGAACTTGGTTCCAGATCTTGTTTCCACCTAATTGGGTGAAATTAAGATCTCCCAAACCTTTATAGAACGTATCTTTTTCTTTTTCTAATTCGGCTTTATCGTAGTTTGGATCTATTTCCTTTTTAGCGATATCGGCCATTGTGGCCATCTTACCTGCCACTGGAGTCTTACACATACCAATCGTGGTTAATAAGCCATTCATGATATCGTCATTATGTATATGAACGAATGTTCTCTTGATATCTGAGATACCTTGAGTCAAGTTCTTTTGAAGGGTATCCAATTCTCTTTCGATGTTATCTAATGACTTTTGCTCTTTAGATCTAACATCAAAGCCCATGGATTTCATGACTGCTTTGAAAGCGACAAGGCTAACGCTCTTAAGAGCATATCCGATAAGCTTTCCGCCACCATTTTGAATACCTTTTGTAATCATGGAGGAGAAGTTAATTCCGCCAGTTGTGACAGAGCCAGCAAATTTTGTTTGGCCAGCTGTATATGTATTCAAGTTATTGACCAAGACTGTTTCTGGTTGAGTATTCTTATTATTGTTTGCCATAACCGCGCCTGTTGCGGTTGTTGCACCAAATGCAAGAACCAATCCAGCAAGTAAGAATTTAGACATTTTTTTCATAGTTTTTCCTCCCAAGAGTTACAAATGATTTTGTTTTGTAACCTTGTTATGGCTATAGTTTACATATGTGAAATATATGTGTCAAGAAAAAAGTAACAAAAAATTAAAAAATGTTTCTTTGATAATATTTCAAGCAACAAACAACCTATTTATATATAATTAAAACACTAAAAATTATCTAATATCTAATAACAGTCATATTTCCGATTCAACTGTTATTAATGTCTTTTTACAACTACATATTAGTGAGAAAACAGGAAGAGGCGTTCCTATTGTTGCTTCAAAATACACCAATGAAGCATATACATTTGAAGATAATAGTATATTAGTTACAATCCTATTTAATTTTATTGAAAACGTGGGCGATAAAACACTTAATGCATCCCGAATTAAAGCTCTTGCTGAAATTAGAAATAGCTCGTTCTCTTGGTAAAACTTCAATTGACAATATGATAAAAGTTTTAAAATAAAATGGATATATTGAAAGAATTGGATCTAATAAAACTGGATATTGGAAGGCTAATGATTAGCCATTTTATATTACATTAATTGCAAGATGCTGAGCCTATTTTCATAGTTTCACCTAATGAGTCTTTGGGCGTAATAAATAAGTGTGGATTTGTATGCATTAAAGTACATATTGAGCAGTAGTTATAGT
>CAVHQU010000036.1:0-2260 GCA_963638555.1 bacterium
GAAGATAAATAGGCAACATTATAAAGACTTAATGAAACTAGTCCAGCATAGAATCGATTTACTCAATCTTTGTGCAAATCCAATTCAAACGATGGAGTTCCTTTCACAAAGCGAAGTAGTCGAGCTTATGTTCGAGTTCGTAAAAGTAAGAACGACTATTCTCGATATGAAGGCCACGAATGCACCTGACACATTCAAGAAATCAATCGAGCACTTAACGCATGAAATAAAACATTTGCAAAACCATGATGACGAAGAGGTAATCAAACTTGAGGAATTCCTCAGAAAGACATTCGACAAGCTCCAATTCAACCAAATCACCGATTTCAGCGAATTGGATAAAGAAGTCCAAGAGGCATTGGCAAAAGCAAAGGCTATCAACGAGGAAAATGAAAGATTGTCATCCGAATTCCATGGTAGCTTTGCCTATGTCAAGTCTTATCAAGATGCTTGTCTTGCTTTCCCTGACTTTGATAAAAACGATATCATTTCCTTCTTCAAAGTACTAGAGAGTGCAGTCATTGAAATTAACGCTGTAAATAATCTAGTTCTAGCTGGTAGAGACAATTTCATAGATAACGTGAAGAAGAAGACTTCTAGCATTCTCTTATCCCAAGGTTTATATAAGAAACTTAATCTCAAAAACAATTTCAACTCACTGCTATCGAAGTTATTCGTTAACTTGCAGTTATACTGATAAAAAGGAGAAAACATTTATGGCTGATTACGCAAAATTAGAACATAACATCGAACAAATCATCGATGAACTTAAGGGAATTTGCTCCCAACAGGGATTAGGAAACGCTGGTGGAGAGGAAAGAGTCATCACTACTGTTTTCCTTTACAAGTTCCTCAATGATAAATTCATGCATTGCCTTAAGGAATTCGCAAAGAATACATACGGTAAGGAAAATGCTTCAGATGAGGATATTGATCGTATTTTCAAGAACGAGAACGATGAGTTAGACGCTTTCTATGATTCATATTCAGGGAACGTCGCTTTCAACAAAGAAGATACCATCGAATACCTCATGCAATATGTTTCGCAACAGAATTTCTACAAGAGATTCGATGCTGCCTTGGAAGATATCAGTAATAACGAGAGAAATACTGCTTTCAACATTGAAACTGCTGATGGTACTAGAAAACCATTATTTGAAGGTATTTCAAAGGAAGTAGAGGAAACAGGTAGAGATAACTTTGCAAAGGCTATTTTCTCCACGATTTCACTTGAAAGATTCGATTTTGGAGAAGCTTTTAATGGTGACAAAGGCTTTGATTTCTATTCAAGAATTTTTGAATACCTCATCAAAGACTACAACGTAGCAAGCGGCAAATATGCAGAATATTTCACTCCTCAGGCTGTTTCTGAAATTATCGCAAAGATTCTAGTTCAGATGTCTGACCACAAGAATGCATCTGAAATCTATGACCCATCCGCAGGATCAGGCTCATTAGTTTTGCATTTAGCAAATGAACTTAACAAAGATAGAACCGATGGAATTTCTAGAGTTATCGTCTATACTCAGGATATTTCTCAAAAATCATCTAGATTCTTAAGAATCAACCTTCTTTTGAATGGATTGACTGATTCCCTTCCTAACGCAATTCAAGGCGATACCATGCTAAACCCAAGTCATTTCGAGAAAGAAAATGACCCACAGTCTGGCTTGAAGACGTTTGACTATATCGTCGCCAATCCACCTTTCAAGCTTGATTTCTCATCAACCAGAGATTCCATCGAAAACAAGTGGGCTGAAGTTCAAAACAAAGAAGGACTTAAGAGATTCTTTGCTGGGGTGCCTAAGATTCCAAATGCCAAGAAGGAATCCATGGCCATATATTTGCTTTTCTTGCAACATATTCTTTTCTCCTTGAAGCCAAACGGGAAGGCCGCAGTAGTCGTTCCTACCGGTTTCATAACAGCACAAGCTGGAATTGAATATTCCATCAGAGAAAAACTTGTTGAATCTCATTGGCTCAAGGGCGTTATCTCCATGCCTTCTAATATTTTTGCCAATACAGGAACTAATGTTTCTGTTATCTTTATTGATAAAACCAACAAAGATGGAAAAGTTTGCTTAATTGATGCCTCTAAACTTGGAACCAAAGTAAAAGAGGGAAAGAATCAAAGAACCGTTCTTTCAGAAGAGGAAACAAAACTTATTGAAGACACATTCATCAAGCAAGAAGTCAAAGAGGATTTCAGCGTTTTAGTATCCTACGATGAACTTAAAGAAAAGAACTATTCATTTAGTGC
>CAVHQU010000037.1:0-2172 GCA_963638555.1 bacterium
GAATTGCATCACTTATAACAAGAATGGTGTTTAAACAACAACTGAGTGTTCAATTATGGTTGTATTACAGCGTTAGTTATCTAGGGTTAATATCTTGCTTCTTATTTATAAGGAAGAAAGATAAAACAAAATTTCGAAAAGATATAGGAATGATGATTCTATATTACTTCATTGGTTTCTTATCAGTTGAGGTAGTTAGAACTATTGTTCTTATAGGTTCTGAAAATTACTGGACTCTAACACTAAATCTTCTCTCTTACGATCTTATAAATGTCTTTGTTTCTTTCCTTATATATCTTGTGACACTAAAACAAGAAGGATTAGTTGTAGATATGAATCAATATCTAATAGATATGAAAAATATCCAAACTAAAATTAATTAGAACTTTCCCAATCTAGTGTACTATCAAGCGGTAGTGGTTGACTTCTTCGGTCTGCCTCTACCTTTTTTCTTTTCTTCCATCTTTTCCTTCAAAAGGCCAAGCATCTTCATCTCTTCCATGACCGATGGTATGGTATGTATCCAGTTTCCATCGTTCTCGGATGGATGATCGCTTTCGCCTTCTTTTTCCCTCCAAGCTGAGGAGAGATCCTCCATGATTTCATCATAGCTGTATTTCTTCAACAATCCTGAATTCCTCATTTTTTCGATAACCCTAGTTGTAATCAGCGTTGAAAGGAAATTGACGAACTCCATGCCAATCACAGCATAGTCCCCTTGAACGCTTGTCTTATCAATGTATTCATCATTCTTATAAGCGCGGAAGACAAGCTCCAGTTTCCATCTTTCCGCATAACAAAGATATGCCTCTCTACATGTCATGTTTAGATCTGATTCTAGCGTAATCACGCCAAAGGAATCCTTCTTCTTTGCATATTTCTCAGGATTGAATTCATCATTCTTTGCATGCTTCACAAAGTCATGTGCTTCTTTTCCGGCAGTTGACATGTCCTTGAAGGAATAGAGATATCTTCCCTCTTTTATCTTTGCCTTTTTTGCGACAATATCACCTTCCACACCATCAACCACCTCTTCGAAATCCAGCATTCGATTCGTCTCTATTCGAGTGTCATTTCTTCTGAGTGGCGTAAGGAAATGCAAATCTGTGTTTTGCTTCAGTATGTCCTCTATCGCCGACACTGGGAATCCTTTATCAGAAACGATTATGCCTTTATTTACGCCATTTTCTGTTATGAACTGATGGTAGGATGAAGCATCAATGGAATTACCTGGAAACACCGTGGAGCAAAGTGGTTCTTTTGTCTCTATATCATAGGCATAAATGACAGATACATCTTTGGTTCCTTTAATCCTTGATTTGTAGGAATAACCTGAAAGAGAGTTGACAATGCTTTCATCCTGCCTGAGAGTTCCGTCAATGGCAACATGATGTCCTGTAGGCAAGTTAGTCATTCTCGACATATAGAACTTTTTCCTGGAATTACCATCCATGCCAACGTCGTTCAGCCTTTCGTGAATGGTGTTCCTACTAAGATGGCAGTTGGGAACATATTCAGAAACAAAGCTTCTTTGATACTCGGTGGCATATCGACCACATACAATAGATGGTCTTATCACCTTGAGCATAGCCATTGCCATTAGCGTCAATGATGTTTCTAATGGGTATATCTTCATGAGATCGTCCTGTATTCCAACTGCACATTCTTTTACCAATGCCGCTGAGCCAAAAGAAAGAAAAGTCGGTTCATCAGGTTGTTTTGACACAAGCGGAATGTACTTGCCATTGACAATGTGCCCTATTACCTTCCCGTTGATTGGTTGAGTATGCTTTCCTTTTACATAACGATTTCCTTTTCTTTCACGTACTCCATAGCCTCCATTTTTCATTTCAAACACAATGGTATTCTTAGGTCTGGACACTGCTCTGATCTCTTCAGGAACACCCATAATCCACCTCCATTTATACTAGTACAATTATATCATATATGTACTAGTATATCAATGATGGTGAAAGAATTTTGCAAGAAAAAAGCAGGGATTCCAGCCTTTTAAAGCAGAATTCCTGCAATCCATTACCGATATTTAGACTAACGCATACGGAAATAGCCATTTTGGGCCGCTTTTCGATAGTACATTAGATTGGGAAAGTTCTATTTAAGTAAATATATAAAATTAAAACAATAATTTTAAACACTAGAAAAGCTTTCTAC
>CAVHQU010000038.1:0-2159 GCA_963638555.1 bacterium
CCTTTGGATTTATTATTCCAAGTCATGCTCGAGTTAGGCATCGAACTATCCGCAAAGATTACCGAGAAAGAAATTAACGGCAAGAAGTGCTATCAAGTAAATGATAATGATATCGTCGCATGTTTTGATGATAATCTCGATAATGATTTACTAACTGAAATCGCCAAATTACAGCCTCTATACGCTGTGTTTAAGGATTCTTCTTTTGCAACTGACAGCGTTGGTATCAACAACGAACAAATATTCAAAACTTATTCACCTGGGACAAAAATCAAGGTCTTATAAGGGGGTATTGTTTTATGAAATTCAAATTTAAAACACAACAATACCAAACGGACGCGGTTAACGCCATTGCTGACGTCTTTAAAGGCCAAAAATATCATGAAAGAAGCGAATACACATTGGATAGAGGTATAGCTCCTAAACGACATGAACAAATGACCTTGTTCAATATGAATGCTGATAATCCGGTTATAAGCTATGACTCCGATGATATAGACTTAGGATTTTCTAACGCTGAAATTGAATTATCAGATCAGAGTATCCTTAAAAACATCAAGGAAATACAACAATTATCCAACATCAAAGAATCCAATTCTCTATGCAATAGACTAGGAAAAGTAGAACTAGACGTTGAGATGGAAACCGGCACAGGAAAGACCTTCGTTTACATCAAAACCATGTTCGAACTAAATAAAAGATATGGCTTCTCTAAGTTTATCGTAGTGGTACCTTCTATCGCCATTCGTGAGGGTGTTTATAAAACTTTCACTATGACCGAAGACCACTTCATGGATACATACGGCAAGAAAGCCAGATATTTCATCTATGATTCGAAGAAATTAGATAAGATCGAGCAATATAGCTCATCCAATTCAATCAACGTGATGATTATTAACATTCAAGCATTCAATGCCCGAGGTGCCGATGCTAGAAGAATCTATGAAGAATTAGATGAGTTTAGATCGAGAAGGCCAATTGACGTTATTGCTAAGAATAGACCAATCATCATTCTTGACGAACCGCAAAAGATGGGTGGAGACGCTACGCAAGAATCTCTTCAAAGATTCATGCCTCTTTTCACGATGAATTTTTCTGCAACCCACAAGACTAAGCATAACCTCGTTTATGTTTTGGATGCGGTAGATGCTTATAACAAGAAACTCGTTAAGAAAATCGAGGTTAAAGGCTTCACTTTGAAGAACCTTAAGGGAACAAATGGTTATCTTTATCTTCAAGATATCATCGTTTCTCCAAATAAGCCTCCAATGGCTAAGATAGAATTGGAGATTCTCTACAACTCCGGAAAGATGAATAGAGAGACAAGATTATTCAAAGCTGGAGACAATCTTTATCAAACATCAAACGAACTTGAAGAATACAAAGATGGATTTACTATCAGTGAAATCAATCCTTATAACGGTACTGTCACATTTATCAATGGTGATGTTCTTGAATTAGGAAATGCAGTTGGTAACGTCAATGAGATGGACGTTAGAAGAATCCAAATTAGGGAAACTATCAAATCTCATTTTGAAAAGGAAGAAGAACTCTTCAACGAAGGAATCAAGGTATTGTCCTTATTTTTCATTGATGAAGTTGCTAAATACCGCCAATACGATGAAGACGGAAATCAAGTATCAGGAGAATACGGAAAGATTTTCGAAGAAGAATACATTAGAGCTTATAACGAAAGAGGCCATCTTTTGGGAACGGCTTATGATCAATACTTAGAATCTACAATTCAAGATGTTTCGAAAGTTCATAAAGGATATTTCTCAATCGATAAGAAAGGTCACAGCATAGACTCTAAGTTATCAAGAGTATCCGATACATCCGATGATGAATCCGCTTATGATTTAATTTTGAAAGACAAGGAAAGATTATTGTCTTTTGAAGAACCTACAAGATTCATCTTTTCTCACTCAGCCTTAAGAGAAGGATGGGATAACCCTAACGTTTTCCAAATTTGCACTCTTAAATACAGTTCTAGCGACATTCAAAGAAGACAAGAGGTAGGAAGAGGTCTTAGAATTTGCGTTAATAAAAACGGCGATAGAATGGACTCTTTAGTTCCTAATATTGATTTTTTCGATATCAATAAACTAACGGTTATTGCTAATGAATCATATGAATCTTTTGTTGATGGTCTTCAAAAG